>JANWZN010000035.1 GCA_025054575.1 Geminicoccaceae bacterium
CCGTGCCCGACCGGGCGAGTCGGGAACGCCCGGGCGCGAGCGCGCCCGGGCGCCTCCGAGGACGGCCTCACACCGCCGAGCGCCGCAGCGCCTGGTCGAGATCGGCGATGATGTCGTCGACCGTCTCGATGCCCACCGAGATGCGGATGACCTCGGGGCCGGCACCGGCCGCCTTCTGCTGCTCCGGGCTCAATTGCCGGTGCGTCGTCGAGGCCGGGTGGATGATCAACGAGCGCGTGTCGCCGATATTGGCGACGTGGCTCAAGAGCTCGACCGAATCGATCAGCTTCACCCCCTGCTCGTAGCCGCCCTTCACGCCGAAGGTGAAGAGCGAGCCGCAGCCTTTCGGGCAATATTTGTCGACGAGCGCGGTGCGGTTCTGCGGCAGCCGCGGATAGGAGACCCAGGCCACCTGCGGGTGCCCGGCCAGGAACTCGGCGACCCGGTCGGCATTGGCGACGTGGCGGTCCATCCGCAAGGGCAGGGTCTCGATCCCCTGCAGGATCAAGAAGGCGTTGAAGGGCGAAAGGCAGGGGCCCATGTCCCGCAGCCCGATCGCCTTGTTGCGCACCGTGAGGGCGAAATTGCCGAAGGTCTCGTAGAAGCGCAGGCCGTGATAGGCGGCGCAGGGCTCGGTGAGCTGCGGGAACTTGCCGTTGTCCCAGTTGAATTTGCCGCTCTCGACGATGATCCCGCCGATCGAGTTGCCCTGACCACCCATGTACTTGGTCATCGAGTGGACGACGATGTCGGCCCCCCAGTCGAAGGGACGGCACAAATAGGGGGTGGGCACGGTGTTGTCGACCACGAGCGGGATGCCGTGGCGATGGGCGATGTCGGCGATCGCTTCGATGTCGGGCACGATGCCGTCCGGATTCGAGCAGGATTCGATGAAGATCGCCTTGGTCCTGTCGCGGATCGCGAGCTCCATGTTCTTGGGCTCGCGCGGGTCGACGAAGGAGACGTGCCAGTCGAACTGCGGGAAGGTCTGCCGCATCTGGCTGATCGAGCCGCCGTAGAGCTTGGAGGAGGCGACGACGTGGTCGCCGGCACTCATCAGGTTCAAGAAGGTCAAGAACTGGGCGGCGTGGCCCGAGGCGGTGGCGCAGGCCCCGGTGCCGCCCTCGAGCGCCGCCACCCGCTCCTCGAGCACCGAGACCGTGGGGTTGGTGAGGCGCGAATAGATGTTGCCGAACTTCTGCAGGTTGAAGAGCGCCGCCGCGTGCTCGGCATCGTCGAACACGTAAGACGTGGTCTGGTAGATCGGCACCGCGCGCGCGCCCGTGGTCGGGTCCGGCGCCGCGCCGGCGTGCACGGCCAAGGTCTCGAACCCGTAGCGACGATCGCTCATCCCCTCTCTCCCGGCTGGCCCGCCGGGCGCTTAGCGCAGGGCGGGCGGCCGGTCCACGGGGGCCGGCGCGGGCGAGCCCCCCGAACCCGCCCGTGCCGAACGCCGGGTTCACTTCTGGAGGTGGTGGCCCTTCTTGCCGACCCGAATGCGATAGAGGCTGTTGTCGGCGGTGATGTAGAGGAGGTTGGCGTCCTCGCCGCGACCGAAGTGGACGTTGGTCGGGATCGTCGTCGGGATGTAGGCCTTCTCTTCGCCTTTGGGCGTGTAGGCGTAGATCCCCGGCCGCTTCTTGTTGCGCACCGCGATCCAGATATTGCCTTCCGTGTCGACCACGAGGCCGTCGGGGCCGTCCTCGGGCGCGTAGTCGACCAGGACCCGGCGATTGCTCGCGTTGCCCCGTTCGTCGAGATCGTAGGCGAGCAGCGCCATGACCCCGATCGTCGAGGGCGAGGCGCCGTTGCGGATCAGGTCCAGCTGGCCGTTGTCGTTGCTCACGACGTAGAGCGTGCGCTCTTCGGGCGAGATCGCGACCCCGTTCGGCTTGCCGGCATCGGTCACGATCTGATGGACCGAACAGTCGGGATCGATTCGATAGACCGCCATCGAGCCCTGCTCGATCGGCTCGTGGCCGAGATAGCGGGGATCGGAGAAGTAGATCCGCCCCTAGCTGTCGATCGTGATGTCGTTGGGCGCGTTGAACGGTCGGCCCTGGTAGGTGCCGGCCACGATCTCCGCGCGGCCCGTCTTCAGGTCGGTGCGCGTGATCCGCCGCCCACCATAGTCGGCGCCCTCGGCGACCAGAAGGTTGCAGTCGAGATCGATCCGCAGCCCGTTCGACATGCCCGAAGGCGAGCGGAACACCGAAACCGCTCCGGTTCTCGGATCGAACTGCATGATGTTGCCGGCCCGAAGCCCGCCGCGCGGCCCTTTCTTCTGGTGGGTGAAGGTGATGTCGGACCAAAGCACCCGGCCGTCGCAGGTGACGACCGGCCCTTCTGCGAAGATCAGATCGTGCGCATCGCCGTCGACCACCTTCTCGAGCTCGGCGCCCGGTGGAACGAAGGCCGGGTCGCCGGTCGGATCGGCAGCGCCGGCCGCGCCGGTCGTGCAGAACAACAGGACGGAGAGGCCCGCGAGCGCGGGCCGCGTGGTGGCATGCATCCTCGTCCTCCCCTTCCCGGTCTCGGGTGCCGGGTATGCAAACGTTACCATAACGAGGCCCGGGCCACCATCGACGCGTCCGCGATGCTGCCCTCTCCGCCCGGGTCGGGCGCGCGAACGGCGAGGATCGGTTCGTGGCGACCGGCGCTCGGTCGACGGCCTCAGGGGTGCCAGCCGCGCTTTCCGACCCGCACCCGCCACAAGCTCCGGTCGGCCGTGATCCAGAGGACGTCGTCCGTGGGCGGCCGGCCGAAGGCGAGGTTGGTGGGGCTCGGGACCGGCAGATAGGCGCGCTCGCGCCCCTCGCTGTCGAAGGCGTAGATCCCCGGCCGGTCGCGGCGTTGGACGGCCGCCCAGAGGTTTCCCTCGCGGTCGGTGGCGAGCCCGTCGGCGCCGTCCGCACCGCCGAAGTCGACCAGCACGCGACCCTCGCGTAGCTCGCCGCGCCGACCGATCGTCCAGCGCTCGATCGCCATGCGCCGCCCCACCGCACGGCCGAGCAGGCCGCGCTCGCCGGGCTCCTGGATCGCGAGATAGAGCAGGGTGCCGTCGGGCGAGACGGCGATGCCGTTCGGCCGGCCGTCGGGCACGAGCACCCGCTCGAGGGCCCCGCCGGGGTCGAGCCGAAAGACGCCTCGGGCGTCCTGCTCGACCGGCTCGTGCCCGACATAGCGCGGATCGGTGAACCAGATGCGGCCCTGGCGGTCGACGGCGAGATCGTTCGGGCTGTCGAGCGGGCGGTCGCGGAAGCGATCGGCCAGGATCTCGGCCCGGCCGGTCGCGAGGTCGGTGCGCGTCACGCGCCGCCCGCCGCGATCCGCTCCCTCCGCCGCGAGAAGCCCGCAGCCGGCGTCGATGGCGAGGCCGTTGGCCATGCCCGAGGGCGAGCGGAACACCGAAAGCGCACCCGTGGTCGGATCGAAGCGCAGGATGTGCCCGGCGCGAAAGCCCCCCGAAGGTCCGCGCGGTCCGTGGCTCCAGGTGATGTCGGAGAAGAAGACGGTACCGTCGCAGGCCACCGCCGGCCCTTCGGTGAAGACCAGGTCGTGGGCGGCCCCGTCGACCACCCGCTCGAGCCGGGTGCCGGGCGGCAGGAAGGCCGGATCGCCCGAAGACGGCCCGCCCCCGCCCGTCGCGGCCGCCGCGGTGGGTCCGAGCGTCGCTGCCAGGAGCACTGGCAGGAGGATCGCGAAGGGGAGGGGCACGACGGTCTCCTGCGGCTGGCCGACGGCCCGCGAACAGCCCGGCGGGCGCCTTTCGGCAAGGGGTCACACCCGCCCGGCCGCGCGTTGACAGGCGCGGTCGTGTACCTAGGCTCGCGCCGCGGCCCCCGGCCGCGCTGTCGGGACCCGGGAGCCCGCTCGCCTTGCGCGTCATTTTCGACGTCGTCGTACCGTTCTTCGCGGTCATTTTCTGCGGCTGGGCGGCGTTCCGTACCGGTGCGGTCGACGGAACGACCGCCCGAGGCCTCAACGCGTTCGTCTACTGGTTCGCTCTGCCCTCGCTGCTCGTGCTCAAGGTCGGCAGCGCACCGGTCGGGCGACTGCTCGATCCGGGGTTCCTGATCGTCTATTTCGGTCCGGCGATGATTCTGTACTTCACGATGCTCGATTACGGCCGACTGGTCCGCCGCGAGGATACCGCGTCTGCCGCGCTCCGGGCCCTGGCGGCCACCTTCCCGAATTCGGGCTACATGGGCATCCCGCTCTTGATCGCGGCGTTCGGCCCGGAGGCGGCGCTGGCCTCGATCCTGGCCCTGCTGCTCGATCAGTTCGTGAGCATCCCGTTGACCGTGGCGCTGGTCGAGGGCGGCAGCGGTCGCGGCGGCTTTCTCGCCACACTCGGGCGCACGCTCAAAGGCGTGCTCGGCAACCCGCTCGTGCTCGCGGTGCTGACCGGGGCGGCCCTGGCGCTGTCGGGCTGGAGCCTGCCCGGGCCGCTGCGCGGCATCGCCGAACTGTTGGGAGCGGCGGCCAGCCCGTGCGCGCTCTTCGCGCTCGGCACCGCGCTCGCGGCCGTTCCGGTCCGGGGTGCCTTCGGCGAGGTGGCGCTCGTGACGATCGTGCGTCTCGTCGCCCATCCGCTCCTCGTCTGGCTCGCTGCGAGCTTCGTTCAGCCGGTGGCGCCCGAGGTGTTGCGTGCGGCTCTCGTGACCGCGGCCTTGCCGACCGCTGCCACCGTGTTCGTGATGGCCCAGCGCGCCGACCGCTTTCCCGCGAGCTCGACGATCGTGCTCGTCACCCATGCCGGCTCGATCGTCACCTTGTCCTTGCTCCTCGTCTGGTTCAGTTGAGATCCGAACGGGAGGATCGTCCATGCCGAAGCCGGTCGAGTACGACCATGCCCCGCCCGAGGTCCGGGCGGTGTTCGACGACATCAAGGCCACCCGTAACGTTCCCGACGTCAACAATTTCTGGAAGTGGCTCGCCAACGACCCCAAGACCCTGCGCCGCACCTGGGAGAGCCTCAAGGAAGTCATGGCGCCGGGTGCCCTCGACCCGCTCGTCAAGGAGATGCTCTACATCGCCGTCTCCATCACCAACGGCTGCGAATACTGCATCGCGAGCCACATCGCCGCGGCCAAGAAGCGGGGCATGACCGACGCGATGCTGGCCGAACTCGTGGCGGTCGTCGGCATGGCCAACGAGACCAACCGCCTGGTCCAGGGCTGGGGCGTCCCGGTCGACGAGCAGTTCCGCCGATGAGCCGGGAAGCGCCGCGCCCGAGCGCGGTCGCGTGCGTCGTGCTGCTCGCGAGCCTGAGCGGCTGCGCCCGCGAGCCCCCGGCCCTGGTCGAACCGGCCTCCGACCCGGCCGAGGCGCGTCGGCAGCTCGCAGCCCTGGCCGCGGCCGGGCCGGTGCCGATCGTCGTGATCGACGCGGGTCGACGGCCGAGCGCGGCGGAGGTGGCGGGGCTGGCGGCCCGCGGCGTCACCGGTCTGTCCGTTCGCTTCGCCCCGGGGCACCACCCGGAGGACGGCCGCCGCCTCGTCGTGGCCCCCTGGGGACTCGTCGAGCCTGCGCGAATCTGCGCCGAGCCGGGCCCGCCGGCGGCACCCGAGGAAGAGCGGCCGCTGGCGGCCGCCTGGTGCGAGGGCGCGCGGGCCGTCGCCAGCGTGCGCGTGCCGGCCGGGACCGATCGGGTCGAGCGCGAGCGGGCGGTCTGGCGGGCGACCGCGCGTCTGTTCCCCGACGATTACGCCGAGACGTACGGGCTGAACCTGTTCGGGCTCAGGGTGACCTTCGGCGCCAGCTTCGGCTTTTGAACCGGGCGGCTCGGCAGGCGGCTCATCGCCGGCGCTCGTCCTCGGGCTCGCCTACACCCGCGGTGGAGCGGGCCGCCTCGCGTCGCCAATAGGTGGCCGACAGCGGATCGCTCACCGGCCTCGGATAGACCGCTACGAGCTGCCCCGGGACCGCCCGATCGCGTTCGAAATAACAGGCGACCTCGGCGAGCGTGCGATAGCAGAAGACCGGCTCGACCTCGCCCGGTGGCTCGGGCGCGAGGGCTGCAGTGCGCCAGGGGGAAGCGGAAGGTCCGGCGCAGCCCGCGAGCAGGACCGAAGCGAGGGCGCCTACAAGCCCTGCCCATCGACGTGCCGATCGCCGTGCCATCCGCTTCCCCTCCCGTCCACCCGCTGGAGGCGTGCGGACGAACCTAGCGGCGGCGGGTTAAGCCTTCGTGAGCTTTCCGCGGGTGCTGCAGCCGCCCAACCGCGAGCGCAGGAGCCGCGCCCGATAGGGCAGCGGCCCGATCCGGGGGCTCAGCGCTCGAGGAACGCTTTCAGTCGCTCGGCCGCCTGGCCGATCGCCGTGATCCCGTCGAGATGGCCGTCGGTGCCGTCGAGCCAGACGATCTCGGCCGGAGTCCCGTCGGCGGCGATCAGTCGGGCCGTCTCCTCGATCCGTTGCGGGAAGAAAATCAGGTCTTCCTTGGCGGCGATCAGCAGGACCGGCGCCTCGATCCGCGCCAAGCCTTTCTCGATCGTCTCGCCCCCGGCGACGAAGAGCTGGTTGGCCTTGGCGAGATAGAGAAAATGATTGGCATCCGCGACCTTGGCCCGCGCCGCTCCGGCCGCATCGAGGGCGGCCTCGACCTTGAATCGGTTCGCGATCGCCGCCGCCGGATCCTTGCCTTCCTCTGCCCAGGCGCGGCCGAAGCTCTTGTCCGCCCACTCGATCCATCGGGCGTGCAGGGTCACGAGCTTCAAGGCGGCGGCGAGCCCGGCCGAGGGTGGTGCCTTGCCGTAATAATCGCCGTTGTTCCAGTTCGGGTCGAGGCGGATCGGTGTGGCCCAGCTGTCGAGCCAGCCGACCAGGAACGGATCGGCCCAGCCGGCACCGATCGCGGGTATCACCCGGCCCACCATCGCGGGGTGCGAGGCCGCCCACTCGAGGGCCTGGAGCGCCCCCATCGACGCTCCGATCACCGCGTGCAGCCTGGTGATCCCGAGGCTCTCGACGAGCGCCTTCTGGACCTCGACGAAGTCGCGGATCGTCACGATCGGGAAGTCCATCCCCAGGGCTTGCCGGTCGCCGGGTTGGTGGTGGCAGGACCCGTCGTGACGACCTTGGGGTCGTAGGCGTTCAAATTGACGAGCGTGTCCGAGCTCAAGACGAACCATTTGTCGGTGTCGATCGCCTTGCCCGGGCCGATGATCGCGTTCCAATAGCCGGGGGCCGGGTCGCTCTCCGCGTATTTTCCTGCCGCGTGGCTCGTTCCGCTGAAGAAATGGGTGATCAGGATCGCGTTGTCCTTGGCGGCGTTGAGGGTGCCGTAGCTCTCCCAACCCACCCGCACGGGGGCGATCGTCTTGCCGCCCCGGGTCGTATAGGACGGCAACTCGAACATCTTCTTTTCGACGATGCCCACATCGGCGGCGAGGAGGCGCCCGACGGGCGCACCGAGCACGAGGCACACGAGGCCGAGGCGTGCGACGGCGAGGGCCCAGGACCGTGGTTTCATGGCGTTCCTCCCGATCCGAAGGGAGACTAGACCCGCCCCTCGAGCCCCGTCCAGGCCAGCCCCTGGGCGGTTGGCAAAAGGCGAGAGAACGAGCTTCGCCGGCGAGGGTCGGGGTCCCGTATGGACGCAGACTTCGTGCTGGAACCGGTTCGGGCCCAGGTTGGGGAAGTGGGTCGACCGATGCCGGGCCACGCTCGGGCGAGCTTGTCCACCCATCGAGCGTGCTGCCACAGCCGAGCCACGATGTGCGCACCAGCTCGGCCGGTTTCGGCGAGCTTCGACGAGCCGCTCGAGCAGCAAAAGCGGCTCTTGCTGCGCGGGACAGCGGGCGGCTCGGAAGCTGACGGTGACCGCGCCGGGCTCCGGCCTCCCGTTCTCGACACGGGCCCGGGGCGTCGGCCGCCGGCGCGATGCCTTTCCTAGGCTTTCCTTCGACCGGCTCCCAGGGCTCCCGCGCGTCGCCGAGCGATGGCACGTCCTGCGGCACCTGCACCGCGCGGAGAGGACCTGCCGTCGACCCGGTCGGTGCGATCCTCGTCGTGGTGGCGGAACGAGCGGGTCGGCGTCACGTTCCTGCGACCGGGCCCCGAGCGGCGCTCAGGGTCTGCGATCCGGCCGCGACGCCGCTCGCCCTGCGCCGGCCAGGAGGAGAAGGATCGCGAGCGCCGGCAACAGCCAGAGGATGCGCATCTGGTAGCGCGGGAACGGGCCCGAGGCCGCGCCGCAGAGCACGGCGTTGACGACCAGGGCCGCCGAGACCAGGACCACGAGCCCGCGCTGTCGCTCGACCTCGCCCGGGGCGCCGCCATGCCCGCCGCCCTTCACCACCCACCAGGCCACGACCAGGAGGGCGGCGAGTGTCGTTGCTGCGAGCCAAGGGTCGAGGATCGAGAACGGCCACAGGCCGCGGGCGACCGCGCTTTCCCGCCAGGCATCGGCGAGCCCGGGGCTCAGCTCGTCGAGCGCAGCGAGCGCCCGCTCGGGGATGAAGCTCTCGAGCTCGCCCTCGAGGCGCACCACGAGCAGGAGGCGGAGCACGTTGCCGACCGCGCTCGTGACGACACCGACGGGATCGGTGCGCAGCGCCCCCAAGAGCACCTCGCCCTGCTCCTCGATCAGGCGGATGCGGGTGTCCGCATCCGCCGGCCCGAACACGCCGCGGGCCGGGTCGCTCTCCCAGAGGATCGTCTGGCTGTCGTCGAGCGGGCGGTCGAGAAAAGCACAAAGGGCCAGCGCGCGGGTGCCGCAGGCCTGCTCGAGGAAGGCTCGGCCGGGACCGTCGGCCACTACCCGAGCCATCAAGAAGGGCGGGTTGCGCAGGGGCTCGCCCACTACCCGCGAGGCGGCCTCGCGCGCGAGCGCGGTGGCGGCGACACCGAGCAGGCAAGCGGCCACGACCAAAAGCGCCGGCCCGCGCGACCAGGCGATTGGGCTGCCCGAGAGGGAGGCCACGAGGGCGAGGACCGAAACGGCGGCGAGGATCACCGGTGCGTGCGTGGCGTGGACCGCGGAAGCGGCGATCACCAGCACGAGGAGCAGGAACCGCCCGATCGCCCCGAGCCGATCGCTCCACAGGATCAACAGACCAGCGGCGAGGACGCCGAGACCCACGAACAGGTCCGGCATCGCCACGCTTGCATAGATGCCGAGGGTGGATCCCGAGGCCAGCGCCAGCACCGCGATCGCCGCCGGCCCGGGTGCTGCCGCCGGTGCCACGACGCGGATCGCCGTCAGCACCAGTGCTGCGGCGATCACCGCCTGCACGAGCGCGATGCCCCAGATCCCCATCGCACGGCTCGTGAGCCAAGCGGGCAACGCGTACCAAGCGGAGCGGGCCCCGAGGTAAGTGGCGCCGAGCCGCAATTCCTCGGCGCTCACGGCACGTCCCGCGGTCGGCGCGGCTCGCTCGGCGCCGGGTGTCACGAGCCGCTCCAGAGCACCCGCGAATCCTGCGCCGACCCGCAGATAGCTCGCCGTGTCGGCGCTGACGAACGGCACGCCGTTGCCGATTGCCGGCACGAGCAGCAGCAAGGTCACGAACAACAGGCGCATCGACGAGCGAACAAGGTGCCTCTTCTGGTCCACTCGCGACTTCCCGACGGCTCTCGCCTGCATTCCAGGACGCGCCCGAACCTCGGAACGTTGACACGACCTCCCCCGTTTTGCCAAGCGCAGGCAGGACCGGGGTTGCTCGGCTCCGCACTAGAGGCGGGAGGGAGCGTTCGTGACGGTCGGTGGCCCGGTGGAGAGCCGAGCGGAAGCCGACCCGCGCGGTGGCCGCGATCCGGCCGGGTTCTCGGACGTCGCGGTTCTCGTCCCGTGTTACGCGGAAGCGACGACGATTGCGCAGGTGGTGCGCGACTTCCGCGCGAGTCTGCCCGGCGCCACCGTCTACGTCTTCGACAACAACTCGCCGGACGCGACCGCGAGCCAGGCCGCCGAGGCCGGTGCGGTGGTCCGCCGCGAGACACACCAGGGCAAGGGCAACGTCGTGCGGCGCATGTTCGCCGACGTCGAGGCCGAGATCTACGTCCTGGTCGACGGGGACGCGACCTACGAGGCGGCTGCGGCACCCGCGTTGGTGCGCCTGTTGCGCGAGGAGCGCCTCGACATGGTGAGCGGCGCGCGCCGGGCCGAGGCGGGGGCGGCTTGGCGCGCCGGGCACCGGTTCGGCAACCGGCTCCTCACCGGCCTCGTGCGGCTCGCGTTCGGTCGCGCGTTCGACGACATGCTCTCCGGCTACCGCGTCATGAGCCGGCGGTTCGTCAAGAGCTTCCCCGCCACCTCGCAAGGCTTCGAGATCGAGACCGAGCTCACCGTGCACGCCCTTCAGATGCGGCTGCCGGTCGCCGAAGTGGCGACCGCCTATCGCGCCCGTCCGGCGGGCTCGACCAGCAAGCTCGGGACCGTTCGCGACGGGCTGCGGATCCTGCTCATGATCGGCCTCCTCGTGCGCGAGGAGAAGCCGCTTCTCGTGTTCGGCACCGCCGCGGCACTGCTGTTCTCGGCCTCGGCGGTACTCGTGGCACCGGTGCTGCGCGAATATTACGCGACCGGTCTCGTGCCGCGGCTGCCGACCTTCGTCGCCGCGACCGCGGCCTTCGTGGCAGCACTCCTGAGCCTCGCCTGCGGCCTGATCCTCGACACGGTCGCCCGCGCCCGCTTGGAGCAACGCCGGCTCGCCTATCTGGCCCTGCCGCCGCCGGGCGAGCGGCGCCGAGGAGCGGCCTACTCGTAATAGTGCCGCCACCAGGCGAGCGGATCGAACCCCGACCAGCCCACGATGTTGTCGCGGACCGTGACGATCCGGCAGCGCTCGGTACCGCCGTTTTTGGGCCCGCGCAGGCCGCGGCCGACCATCTGCATGAAGCGCACCGCGGCGAAGACCGGCCGGGCGATCAGGATCAGATCGACGCTCGGCGCGTCGAAGCCCGTGGAGAACAGAACGGCGTTGGTGATCACCCGGATCTCGCCGCGGCGAAAGGCGGCGACCGCCTCGCGGCGGGCGGAGCGGTCGGTCCCGCCGCTCACCGGCCGAGCGCGGATGCCGCGCAGGCTCAACGCGGCGGCGAGCTCGATCGCGTGGTCGACGGTGTTGGCGAAGAGCAGGATCGACCGTTCGGGTGCCTGTTCGACGGCGCGGAGGATCGCCTCGTTGCGGTTTTCGAGGCTCGCCAGTCGCTGCAGCACGCTCTCGGGCAACTCCTTGTATTGCTCGTAGTGGGCAATTTCCGAGGGGCTCAGCGCAAAAGGCTCCTCGATCTCGAGCGGCTCCATCTCGACCCGGGCCAGATAGCCCTCGGCGCGGAGCCGGGCATAGAGACCGTCCTGTTCGCGGGGCACGACACGGGCGTCGAAGCGCTGTGCGAGACGCCGGGTCTCGTCCTCGCCGGCGCTGCGGAAGGGCGTGGCCGTCAGCCCGAGGAGTGCCGGCTCGCGGGGCCCGCCATCGGCTTCGCCCTTGCGCCGCGGACCGATCGAAAAGCCCAGGGCGCGCAACAGCTCGGTGTAGCTCGGGGCGATGCCGTGATGGCTCTCGTCGATCACGAGCAAGGACGCGGTCGCGAGCCAGCCGAGCGCTTTCAGGCGCCCCTCGTGCAGCGACGGGACGAGCGAGACGACGACGGTCGGACGATCGTGCTCGCTCTCGGGCGGGCTCGGCTGGCCGCCCCACAAGCGGACGATGCGCAGCTCCCGGCCCTCCAGCCCCTCGGTGGCCCAAACCTGGCGGAACGCCTCGACGGCCTGTTCCGCCAGCTCCTCGGTCTGTGCCACCCAGAGCAAAAGCGGCCGGCCGAGCTCGCCGCGCAGCACGAGGCGGACGGCGGCCTCGACCGCGACCCGGGTCTTGCCGGCACCGGTCGGCAGGCTCAGCACGGCACGCCGGCGCGGCTCGCCCTGCTTCAGCACGGCGGCGAGTTCGGCCAGGACTTCGGCCTGGAAGTCGTGCAAGGGCGGCAGCGGGGTCGGCCCCATGACCCGGAGCTCGGCTTCCAGCCGGGGATTGGCGGCGCCGGCGAAGGCGCTCGGAAAGCCCGAGGCCAGCACGAACTGAAGGGCCTCGGCGGTGCCCCATCGCTGCGGCGGTCGAAGGCCACGGCGCTCGAGCGTACCGGCGATCGCGCGCAAGGCGCCGGGGCCGTGGACGTCGAGGCAGAGCTGCGCCAAGGCTTCGGGCGCGGTGTCGGGCCCGAGCGCCCGCTGCGCGGGCAGAGGCAGGCTCGCCCGCAGGGCATCGGGACCACCGGCCGCGCGCAACAGCCGCCGCGGCAGATCGCGCTCGGCTGCCACCTCGGCCCGCAACCGTTGGGCTTCGCTCGTATCGAGCGCCTCGAAGACCTCCTCCCACGATTTCGCGAGCGCGCCGAGCTTCGCGAGCGCTTGGATCTTGCGGCGGAGAAGCTCGCGCGGCGCCAGGCGCTGCGCGGCGGCGCGACTGACGAGGAGGCGATCCTCCTCGGGAAGGAGGTCGATCTCGTCGACGGCCTCGCCCAGCCGACGTTCGACCCGCTCCGCGTGGACGATCGACGGAACGGGGCGGCCCGAAGCGAGATGGTCGGCGAGGCCCGGGACGTCTTCGTTGGCCGGTATCGGCTTCGAGCGCTCGCCCCTCGCACGGCACCGGATGCGTGCCGCCAGCTCCTGCGCCCCGTGTTGCCGCCAGACCTCGGCCGTCGTCTCGTCGAGGAGGACGGCCGGCACACGCGCCCGCTCCGCCAGCGCCCGATCGGCCGGCTCGGTGGCGATCGAGATCTCGCGAAGCGCGATCTCGCCGTCACCGAAGGGGTCGGGCACGCTCTCCGGGGCGAAGCCGTGCCGCGCCGCGAGCTTCCAGAGCGGCGTCAGCTGGGCGTGGTCGCGCGTGTGGCGGCTCGCGAGCAGGGCCTGCCAAACGGGCTTCGGGTCCGCTTCGATCGGCGGCCAGCCATCGGGCCAGGGCTCGACGATCGGCCGGTCGTCCGGCAGGAGCGGATCGACGATCTTGCACTCCTCGGGCGGGAGCTGTCGCTTCAGCGCCGAGCAGGCGGCGAGCGGGACGATTCGCCCGCCGACCTCGGCTCGGCCGTATTCCCAGAGGAGCCAGGCGGTCGGGTGCGGTGCGTCGATCGGGGGATATTTCTGCTCGGTAGCGTAGCTGCCGCGGCCACCGACACGCACGGTTCGCTGGTAAAGCCGTCCCAAGCGTTTCAGCAACAGATCGGTGAGCCGGACTCGTGGCACGGGCGAGAGCGCGGCGATGAGGTCTTCGCCTGGAAGATGATCAGCACCGTAAATATAGCCGATAGTGCCCCGTCGACTGGACCATGCATCGTGGAATTTATTCTTGTAGAAGACAACCGCATCACGTTCAGCCTCTCTATACAAAGAGGTGGTCCAGATCATTTGATCAGAAGAGCGGTTATAATCTTGAGGCGGAGCGTCCGAAAATCCGAGCTCGTCGAGGATGCGCTGATATCGCTCTGCGAAGTCGGGCGCGATCACGACCGACTGGTTCGCTCCGACCTCGCTGCTTTGGACGATCTTGCCGACCAACAAGACATGGGCCGGCTTCCGCCAACGGCCGTCCGCCGTCTTCACACGTAGGCGGTCGAAGCCGTGCTCGAGGAACCGCTGGCGAACGTCTACGGGTGCTGCGGCCAGGAGCTCCCAGGCCGCCTCCGGATCGCCCGGCTCGCCCTGCGCCGGGAACGCGGCCTCGAGGGCCTTGCGCCAGGTCTCTTCGTCCGTGCCCTCGACCCCGAACGCCTTGCGCAAGGCCCGGCAGACCTCCTCGTCGGCGGCGAGGTCGGGGTGGAGCACGGCCGTACCAGCGGGGACCGCGGCGCCGGGCAAAACGATCCTGTTCGCTGGCGCGAGCCCGCCCTCGCGCGTGGGCAGGATCGCGAGCGAGCCGAGGCCGGCCCGCAGTTCGGGTGCGTCTTCGAGCAGATCCCTGGCGAGGAGGACGACCGCGCGGCCCGTCGCGGGGTTCGGATCGGCCACGTTTTCGAGCCACCGATCGGCCGGGAACCGGCGCAGGAGCGGGGGCCGCCCGGAATATTCGTAACGGGGATACCGTTCGTCGAGAGGGCCGCGCACGTTGGCCGCGAGCTGATGAAGTCGTGCGATCCGATCGTGCGTCGCGAAACATCGCGGATGCACGAAGTGGTCGGCATCCTTCTCCGGGGCGATCGCACACCAGCGCTCGTGCAGCTCGGGCTTTTCGGTGGGTGGGCGGAAGAGCTCGCTCGGCCGATGAAGGTCACCCGTCCCACTCGCCACGAACGCGATCGTCGGAAGGCTGGCCCACAGCGCCGCGTGCAGCGGTGCGGCCGGCTCGTCCTTGCGTTGCAGCTCCCGGGGCAGGAGCGCGATCGGCAGGCCGGGATCCTCATCGCTCGCGAGCGTCGGCAAGGCCTCCGCGATGAGCTCGGCGGCGCATCGCATGAGCGCCGTTCCACGCCTCGCCGGTGAGCGCGCTGCGGTCGCTGTTGAGCTTCCAGCGGGTGTCGAGGATGCCCGGCACGACGCTCGACGTGCGCGTGGGGAAGGCGTTCCAGAGCTGGCCGCCGCGCGGGCCGCCCTCACCCAGCGGCACCGCCCAGCGGATCGTCACCTCCGCGCGCGCGTGCAATCGGCCGGCATCTTCCCGCGCCTCGGCGTCGTCGATCCGGAAGCGCCGCTCGAACAGCCGCCAGCGCTCGACCTTCTTGCCGAGGTGCAGGAGGACGGTTTCGCCCTCCCGTTCGCGACGAAGGACCCTTGGCTTGCCTTTGCCTCGTCTTGTCACGAGCTCGAGGTCGGGCGGCGAGAAGAGCAGGAACTCGGCCGGAAACCGGTCGAGCTCGCGGTCCATCGCGGCCGCCGCGCCCTCGGCCGCGAGCTCGGCCCGCACCACCGTTTCGGCCCATCCCAGGAGCTCGTCGAGCACGGGATCGTCGCGGCGCTCGGCCTCGAGGTCGAGTCGCTGCGCGAGCCGCATGCCCGGCGCCTCGGCGTCCTCGGGCAGGCCCGCTGCCTTCCGCGCCAGCTCTGCGCACCAAGCGGGATCGAAGCGGAACGCCACCCCGGCCGAGACCATGTCCACCCGGCCTTCGAGCCGCAGAAGGCTGCGAAAGCCGAGGCCGAAGCGGCCCACCTCCTCGCCGCCCTTGGGGGAAACGCCGCCCAGGATCAGGGCGCGCAGACCCGCTTCGCAAGGGCTCGCCCGTGTTGGCAGCGTAGAGATAGCGTTCGCCGAGGCGGAGCTCGATCCGGGCGCTCGCTCGGCCGAGTGCCGCATCGGCCGCATTCTGGACGAGCTCCAGGATCTGGCGATCGTGGTAGCCACTCGCGAGCAGGCTTTCCTATTCCCGCGCGTCTTTTTGCACGAGGTCGGGGTTGACCCGCCAGGCCTCGAGCGTTCGGTGGTTCAGCTCGTCGAGCTTCGAAGCGAGGTCGAACCCGGCACTACCTCCGCGGACGTCCACGATCGACCCTCGAGCGGGATCCTGACGGCTCGCGGGCGGGCGTTCGGGCCCCGTCGGATGGTGGGCGCGAGAGGGATCGAACCTCTGACCCCTACGATGTCAACGTAGTGCTCTACCGCTGAGCTACGCGCCCGACGGCGCCGCAGTTAAGGGATTCCGGCGCGTCGTGCAAGGGCGCGAGCCGTGCGGTTGAAGGCCCGGGCGGGCTGTGCTTGGTTCGCGGCGAGCGAAGCCTCGGGGAGCGCATGGCCGTCGTCGATCCGCCCTATGCCGAATTCGCGGCGAGCGGGCCGTCGGTGCCGGTCGTGATCTCCTCGCCGCACAGCGGCACCCTCTACCCGGACGGGCTCGCCGCCCTGCTCCGTATCGGTGGCGAGGAGTTGCGGGCGCTGGACGACGGCCCCCTCGATCGCCTCGCCGCCGCGGCGGCCGCGACCGGCGCGAGTGCTCTCTGCGCTCGCTACGCGCGCGCCTATGTCGATCTCAACCGAGCGCCCGACGAGCTCGACCCGGAGCTGGTCGACGGGCCGTTGCCCGCACGCGTCGCCAGCGTGCGGGTCAAGGCCGGGCTCGGCGTGATCCCGAGCCGGCTCGGCAACCGGCCGATCTGGCGCCGGCCGCTCGACCCGAGCGAAGTGGCGGAGCGGCTCGAGGCCGGCTGGTATCCCTATCACGCCCGGCTGGCCGAACTCCTGGCCGAGCGGCGACGCCTGTTCGGCACGGTGCTGCTCCTGGATCTGCACTCGATGCCGACCGAGGTCACGCTCGTGCGCGGCCGACGGCCGCTCGATGTCGCGATCGGCGACTGTCACGGCCGTGCTTGCGAGGTCGAGCTCGTTCGTGCGGTCGAGACGACCCTGGCCGCTGCCGGACTCGCCTGCGCCCGCAACACGCCTTACGCCGGCGGTTACATCACCGAGCGGTGGGGCCGACCGGCCGAGGGCCTCTGCGCCCTCCAGCTCGAGTTTCGCCGCTCGCTGTTCATGGACGAGGCGACCGGGGCACCGACCGCGGGCCTCGCGGCCCTGGCGGGCCTGATCGAGACGCTGGTCGCCAACCTGGCCGCCATCCTGGCACCGCCCGTACTCCGCGCCGCCGAATAGGCCCTCGCGTCGGCGCGCATCGGCGGTTGCCGCTGGCCGAGCCTGTCCCTAAAGTCCGGCCGCCCCGCGATCCGGAGGAGCCGCTCGCCGTGTCGATCGTCGCGCAGAGCCTGTCTCGCATCAAGCCGTCGCCGACGATCGCGGTGACCGATCTGGCCAGAAGGCTCAAGGCCGAGGGCCGAGACATCATCGGGCTCGGTGCCGGCGAGCCGGACTTCGACACGCCCGAGCACATCAAAGAGGCGGCGATCGCCGCCATCCGCCGCGGCGAGACCAAATACACCAACGTCGACGGCACACCCGAGCTCAAGGCGGCGATCGCTCGGAAGTTCGAGCGCGAGAACGGCCTCAAGTACACGCCGCAGCAGATTTCGGTCGGCTCGGGCGGCAAGCAGGTCCTCTACAACGCCTTCATGGCGACGCTCGATCCCGGCGACGAGGTGATCGTCCCCGCACCCTACTGGGTGTCCTACCCCGACATGGTGCTGCTCGCGGGCGGGACCCCCGTCTTCGTCCGCTGCCCGGAGAACACGGGCTTCAAGCTGCAGCCGCAGGACCTCGAGGCGGCGATCGGACCCAAGACGAAGTGGGTGATCTTGTGCTCGCCCTCGAACCCGACCGGGGCGGCCTACACCCGTGAGGAGCTCAAGGCGCTCACCGAGGTGCTCGTTCGCCACCCGCACGTCTGGGTGATGACCGACGACATGTACGAGCACCTGGTCTACGACGACTTCGTGTTCACCACTGCGGCCCAGGTCGAGCCGCGGCTCTACGAGCGGACGCTGACCGTCAACGGCGTCTCCAAGGCCTATTGCATGACCGGCTGGCGGATCGGTTACGCGGGCGGGCCGGTCGAGATCATCAAGGCGATGGCGATGGTGCAATCGCAGAGCACCTCGAACCCCTGCTCGATCAGCCAGGCGGCGGCCACAGCCGCCCTCGACGGCGATCAAGGCTTCATCGCGAAGCACAATGCGGTCTTCAAGGAGCGCCGCGATCTGGTCGTGCGCGAACTCAACCGCGCACCGGGCCTGCGCTGCCACAAGCCCGAGGGGGCGTTCTACGTCTATCCCTCCTGCGCCGGCGTGATCGGCAAGCGCACGCCCGAAGGCAAGCGGATCGAGAGCAGCGAGGACTTCGCCCGCTACCTGCTGGAGAGCGTCGGCGTGGCGGTGGTCCACGGCTCGGCGTTCGGGCTCGACCCCTATTTCCGGATTTCCTACGCGACCGCCACACCAGTCCTCGAGGAGGCCTGCCGGCGGATCGTCCGAGCCTGCGAGGCGCTGGCATGAGCAACAACAAGCCCGATCTCGCGGCGATCATCCGCCGCGTGCCGAATTTCCCCAAGCCCGGCATTCTCTTCTACGACATCTCGACCGTGCTCGCCGATCCGGTGGCCTGGCGTCATGCGGTCGACGAGATGGACCGGCTGGTCGACGCCTATCACCCGGACATCGTGGCCGGCATCGAATCGCGCGGCTTTCTCTTCGCCGCCGCGATCGCCTATCGCTCGGGGCGCGGGCTCGTCATGGTCCGCAAGGTCGGCAAACTGCCCGGCGCGGTCGTGAGCCACTCCTACGATCTCGAATACGGCTCGGACACGCTGCAAGTGAGCGAGGGGCTCGTGCCCCCGAACACGCGCGTCGTGCTCGTGGACGATCTGATCGCCACCGGCGGGACCGCGCGGGCGGCGGTTCAGCTTCTGGGCAAGATCGGTGCGGAGGTCGTGGGTGCGGCCTTCTTCATCGAGCTCGAAGGGCTCGAGGGCATGAGCCGGCTCGGCGTGCGCGGCCGCGCCCTGCTCAAGCTCGCGGGCTGAGGGCGGGACCGACTGGTGCCACCGGCTCAAGGAATGAATTGCTCTTTGAGAATGCGCTCCTCGAGGTTGTGTTCGGGGTCGAACAGCAGCCGGCAGGAGATCGAGCGGTCCTCCCAGACGTCGACCCGGACCACGTCGCGGAACTCGCTGTAATCGGCGACCGCGCTCACCGGCCGCTTCTCGGCATCGAGCACGCGGATCGTGAAGCGGGTGCGGGCGGGCAGGAGTGCCCCGCGCCAGCGCCGCGGCCGGAACGGGCTGATCGGGGTCAAGGCCAAGAGCTCGGCGCCCAACGGGATGATGGCACCGTGGGCGGAGAGGTTGTAGGCGGTCGAGCCGGCCGGGGTGGCGACCAGCACCCCGTCGCACACCAGTTGCGGCAGCCGGCAGATGCCGTCGATGTCGATCGCGAGCCAGGCCGCTTGGCGGGTCTCGCGATAGACCGAGACCTCGTTGATCGCGAGGCTCTCGCGGACCCCACCGGCGGCGAGCTCGGCCCGCATGCGCAAGGGATGCAGCTCGACCGCCGTGGCCGCACGGATCCGCTCGAGCAGCCCCTCGATCGCGAAGGCGTTCAACAAGAAGCCGACCGTGCCGAGGTTCATGCCGTAGATCGGGATCCGCCGGTCGAGATGGGCGTGCAGGGTCTCGAGCATGAAGCCGTCGCCGCCCAAGGGCACGAGCAGGTCGGCCTCCTCGAGCGGGACCGCGCGATAGATGCGCTCGAGTTCGCGTCGGGCACGCTGGGCCTCGGGCGTGTCGGCGGCCAGAAAGGCGAGCTTCATGCGACCTCGTGCATGGCGTGCCGCGGTCCCGGGTGCGGGCCGCTGCCCTTGCCAGCATGACGCGGGCGAACCATAGAAGCCAAGCGGGGTGTGGCGCACCGCCCGCAGCGGGCCGTCCGCGGGCCGGGGAGGAGGCCGGAATGATCGATCCGTTCGGTCGCGCGATCACCTATGTGCGGCTCTCGGTGACCGACCGTTGCGATTTCCGCTGTGTCTACTGCATGGCGGAGAACATGACCTTCGTGCCGAAGGCCGAGCTCCTCACCCTCGAGGAGCTCGATCGACTGGCTTCGGTCTTCGTCGATCTCGGCGTCGAGCGCATCCGGCTCACCGGCGGCGAACCCCTGGTCCGCCGCAACCTGATGTGGCTCGTCGAGCAGATCGGCCGCCACGTGCAGGAGGGCCGGCTCTCCGAGCTCACGCTCACGACCAACGGCAGCCAGCTCGAGCGGTTCGCAGCCGACCTCTATCGGTTCGGCGTCCGCCGGATCAACGTCTCGCTCGACACGCTCGATGCCCGCAAGTTCGAGGCGCTCACCCGGTGGGGCAAGTTCGAGCGGGTGATGGCCGGGATCGAGGCCGCCAAGGCCGCGGGCCTCGCCATCAAGATCAACTGCGTCGCCTTGAAGGGGGTCAACGAGGACGAGTTCGACCGGCTGATCGCTTGGTGTGGCGAAGAGGGTTTCGATCTGACCCTGATCGAGACCATGCCCATGGGCGAGATCGACGGCGACCGGACCGAGCAATATCTGCCGCTCTCCATGGTCCGCGCGGCACTCGCCCGGCGTTGGACGCTCGAAGAGATCGACTACCGGACGGGCGGCCCGGCGCGATACGTCCGTGTCAAGGAAACGGGCGGCCGGCTCGGTTTCATCACGCCCTTGACCCACAATTTCTGCGAATCCTGCAATCGCGTGCGGGTCACCTGCACCGGCACGATGTTCATGTGCCTGGGTCAGGAGGACAAAGCGGATCTGCGGGCGGCGCTGCGGGCCTCGGAGGGCAACGAGCTCCTCCGCCAGGCGATCCTCGACGGCATCGCGCGCAAGCCCAAGGGCCACGACTTCGTGATCGACCGCCGTCGCAATCGCCCGGCGGTGCGCCGGCACATGAGCGTCACCGGCGGCTAACGTCCCGCCGCCCCCTTCGACCCCGCCACGTCGGCCCCGGCGCCTCGACCCGGCCGCGTCGGCCGCGGGGCGCCGAGCCCCGTCGCAGCGGCGGATCGGTGGGCAAACGGGTCGCCCGCTGCCGCGGCTCGGTGCAGCCGCCTCAGTCCCAGGTGATCTCGACGCGGCGGTTCTGCGCCTCGCGCACCCCGTCGGGTGTCGGCACGCGCGGCCGGGTTTCGCCGTACCATTTGAGGTCGAGCGCGCTCTGCGGCACGCCCAGCTCTTGCAGGACCCGTGCGACCGCCCGCGCCCGACGCTCGGAGAGGCGCATGTTGTAGGCCTCGGGCCCGGAGCGGTCGGCGTGGCCGGCCAGGTGCAAGCGCACCATCCGGCCGGCTTTGAAGTCGGCCGCCACCTGCTCGATGACTTGGCGCGCGACCGGGCTGATGTCGGCCCGATCCCAAGCGAAGAACACGAGATATTGCTGGGCGGCACCCGGCGCCAGCGAGCGTTCGACCGCGGCGATCGCCTCCTCGAAGCGAGCCTTGCAGGCAGCGGCACCGGCCTGGTCGCCGGCCTCGGTGCGCTCGAGCCAGCAATCGTAGGCCACTTGCGCCTTGGCGGCGTCGGCCGGGGCGGTCCGCCGGCCGTTGGCATCGAGTGCGGCCAGGAGGCGGGATCGTGCGGCCTCGAACTCGCCCACGGCCGCCCCGGAGATGCGTCGGAGCCCGACCATGTCGGGCTGGACGTTCTGGCCGCGGGCCGAGGCCACGGCCTTGCGGCCGAAATGGACGCGGTCGACGAGATCGAACCGGCCGCCGGCCTCCTGGTGGAGGTCGAGATAGCCGACCCGCAGGCCCTGCACGAAGGGCGGGCCTTGCGGCTCCATGGTGCGGACCGCCGGTAGTTCGGCGTAGAGCAGATCGGCATCGTCGAGGATCACCGGCTCGACCGCCGCCATCTTGTTCTCGGGAGGGACGCAGCCGACCGTCGTCAACAACAGGCAAGAGAGCAACGCGACACGGTGGCGGGCGACCATCTCGGAGTTCCCCTGCGACGAGTTACGGCGTCCGGTCCCTGCCCGGTGCGCGGTCCCCGACCCGCCCGGACGTCACAAAGTATCGAGATGACAAGCCAAAAGCACGACGGGCGCAAGCCCGATCGCAAGACGGGCGACGCGAGCGGGGAGCGGTGTTGCGAGCGACCAACGCCCGCGCGGGCGGTGCCGCGCGCGATGCCGAAGGAGGGCGGTCAGCGGATCGCGGCGATCCGCTCTTTGGGGCGCCCGTGCGCCTCGAGGAAGCCCTTGACCGCGCCCAGCCGTGCCAGCAGCTCGTCGACGATCGCGACACTCGGCTCGGCCCGCTCGGCCGTGGCGGCGAGTTCGGCGAGCTCGACCGCGCCGATGTTGACGGATGCACCTTTGAGCGAGTGCGCGGCACGCTGCCAGCTGTCGGGATCGTCGAGGCTGTCGCGCATCTGGCCGATGTAGATCTTGGCCGTCTCGAGGTAGAGTGCCGTGAGCTCGCGCTCGAGCTGAATGTCGCCGTCGGTGAACTCGCGCAACCGGGCGAGGTCGATCGGGGTCGGAAGGGGCATGACGAGCTCCGTGGCGCCAGGGCCAGGCTCGTCGCCGTCGGTCAGCATGCGCACCGCGGCGACCAGCCTGCCGATCGAGATGGGCTTGACGAGGAAACCGGCGAGCCAACGGGTGCGACCCTCCCGCTCGATCGCCGGTTGATCGAAGGCGTCGCCGAACAGCAGTACCGGGACCGGCGCCGCCGGCGAGGCACCCAGATGGCGGGCGAGGACCAACCCCGGCATGTCGGGCAGGCGAGCCGCCACGAGTGCCAGCGCGAAGCGCGTGTGCGCGCGCATCGTCAAGGCCTCGGTTCCGCTCGACACCACCGAGACGACGTAACCCAGCCGGCTCAGCACCATCCGCATCAAGCCGCGGCTCAGGGCGGGATCGCCGACGATCAGGAGGCGGCGTCGCTGCGGGCCCCGGCTCTCGTCCATGAGCGCGGTCGTTCCTCCGAGGGCTTCTCGCTACGCTATTCGCGCATGAAGCGAATACCGTCAAGTCTAGCGCGCGCAACGAGTTCAAGGGGCCGCGCGAACGCGTCGCGGTTGCCGGCCGCGGCCGGCTCGTCGAAACTCCCGTCTCGCCGACGCGACGATCCGGGAGCCGCGATGTCCGAGCCGCTCGACCGACATGCCGCCTTGATCTCGACCATGGTGCTGGTCTCGGCCGCAGAGGGCCGCATCTCGGATGCCGAGATCGAGACGATGACTCGGCTCGTGGCCACCTTGCCCGCCTTCGCGGGCTTCGACCGTTCGCGGATCGAGGCGATCGGCCAGGCCTGTGTCGATCTGTTGGCGCGCGAGGACGGGCTCGATCTCGCGTTGGATCGCATCGCCGCGGCCCTTCCAGCGCCGTTGCGCGAGACCGCCTACGCGCTCGCCTGCGACGTGATCGCCGCCGATCGCGACGCCAGCCAGAACGAGCTCCGCCTCTTGGCCCTGCTGCGCGACCGGCTCGAGCTCGAGCCCTTGGTGGCGGCGGCGATCGAGCGGGCCGCGCGGGCGCGCCACCGCTCCGTCTGAGCCGGCCGCGGGAGGACCGAGGGTGGTCGCCTGCTCCGGTTCGGCCGGCTTTCCGCCCGATGCCGTGCTGTTGCCGCCGCGGCGGATGGCGGCGGCCGACGCCGCCACGATCGCCGCGGGCACGCCCGGGATCGTGCTCATGGAGCGGGCCGGGCGCGCGATCGCCCGGGCGATCACCGCGCGGATGGCGCCGCGGCCGGTGCTCGTCTTGGCGGGGCCCGGCAACAATGGCGGCGACGGCTGGGTCGTGGCGCGTCGGCTCGCGGCGCTGGGCTGGCCCGTACGCGTGGCGAGCCTCGTCGAGCCGGATGGCCTCCGGGGCGATGCGGCGCTCGCCCGGGCCCGCTGGTCGGGGCCGGTTCTGGTGGGCGAGCTCGGGGTGCTCGAGCCCGGCACGCTCGTGCTCGACGCGCTCTTCGGTGCCGGGCTCGATCGGCCGCTCGTCGGTACCGCCGCGGCCTGGGTCGAACGCGTGCGCGGGCACGACGGGCCGATCGTCGCGGTCGACGTGCCCTCCGGCGTCGACGGTGCGAGTGGTGCCGTGCTCGGGACGGCGGCGGCGGCCACGCTCACGGTCACCTTCTGCCGGCCGAAGCCGGGCCATTTCCTGTTGCCCGGTCGCGATCTCGTGGGCGAGCTCGTGGTCGCCGACATCGGCATTCCGGATTCGATCGTCGCGGCGCAGGACCAGGGCATCCGCTGCAACGATCCGGCCGCCTGGCGACACCTGCTGCCGCGCCGGACGAGCGAGTCGCACAAATATCGCTTCGGCCATGCGGTCGTCGTCGGCGGGCCGCCGCATGCGACCGGTGCTACCCGGCTCGCCGCGCGCGCGGCACTTCGGGTGGGCGCCGGGCTCGTGAGCGTGGCCGCCACACCCGAATCGCTGCCGGTCTACGCCGGGGCACTCACCACCGTGATGACCAAGCCCTGTGCCGACCACGCGGCGCTGCAATCGTTGCTGGCCGATACCCGCTTCAACGCCTGGCTGATCGGCCCCGCCGCCGGCATCGGCGCGGCGACCCGTGCGGCCGTCCTGACCCTCGCGGGCTCGGGTCGGCCGCTCGTGCTCGACGCCGATGCGCTCACCGCCTTCGCCGAGGATCGGGCGAGCCTGCGCCAGGTCCTCCACGAGCGCTGTGTGTTGACCCCGCACGACGGCGAGTACGCGAGGCTGTTCGACCATCGCGGCGATCGGCTGCTGCGCGCCCGTGCGGCGGCGGCCGAGAGCGGTGCGGTGGTGCTTCTCAAAGGCGGCGATACGGTGGTGGCGGCACCGGACGGCCGTGCGGCGATCCAGCCCTGGGCCCCGCCGGCGCTCGCCACGGCGGGGACGGGCGACGTGCTGGCCGGTCTCGTGCTCGGCCTGCTCGCGCAAGGCATGCCGGCCTTCGAAGCGGCGTGTGCCGCCGTCTGGCTGCACGCTCGGGCGGGCCGGCTGGCCGGCCCGGGGCTGATCGCCGAAGACCTGCCGGACCGGGTTCCCGAAGCGCTCGCCGAGACCGCCCCTGCGGTGTTCGTCCGCAACTGAGAGGGCCGATCGTCCGCCGGACGGGCGCTCGCCGCCTCGACGGGGGCAGCCTGTTTGACCCGGTTCCTTTCTGGTTGAAGGGCCGGTAGATGGCTCCGGCGGTGCCGCTTTGGCTGCCGACCAGCATACTCCACGGCCAGCGATCCGAACCGATGCGCCGCAAGTCCGACCGAACCCGCCCGCCGAGCGCGCGCACCTGGACCGCGGTCGTGGCGGACCGAAGAGGGTCGGGTCGCTGCCGTCGTGACCGTTGCAGCGCCTCGGGCCGCCCGTGCCGTCGAGCGTGAGCCCCGACCTCGCCGCGGTGCTCGATACCGCGGCCGAGCCCGTCGCCTTGCTCCGTGCCGTGGGCCAGCCACGGCCCATGGTCGACATCCTGTTCGCCAACCGCCGGCTGCTCGGACTCACCGGGCACGAGGCCGAAGCCCTGTTCGGCCGGTCGCTGCGCCGGCTCTTGGGCGGCCGCCAGCGGCGCGAGCGCCTCGCCCGGCTGACCGCCGCGGTCCTGCAACGCGAGCCGTTCGAGGGACCCCTCCTGTTGGCTACGGTCGAGGGTGGCGAGGTCGCGGTTCGGGCGCGGCTCGATCATCCGCCAGCACTCGACGGGCTCGCCGTCCTCTGGCTGCGTCCCGATCGCGAGCTCGGCGAGCCCGATACCGGACCCGTCGCACAGGTCGGTGCTTGGGCCGGTCTCACGCGCGACGCGCTCTATCTCCTGGCTGTCGACGACGAGCTGCAGGTTCGCCTGCTCTGGGCCGATGCGCGTCTTTATGCGCTCCTCGGCCACCGGGAGGGCGATCCGGCGCTCGCCCGCGGCCCCTCGGCTCTGGCCCTGCCGAACTATCGTGCGGTGCTGCGCAGCCGGGCGCAGCGGCTGCTGTCGGGTGAGGAAGGGGTCGTCGAGTACCGCATCGCCGCCGGCGACGGCGCCGAGCGCTGCGTCCGCGATGCCACCCGGCCGGTCAGGGACACCGACGGTATCGTGCGCCTGGTGGCGGGGGCGCTGGGCGAAGCGGGCGCCGAGGCCACGGCGCGTTCCGTGCGTCTCGCGGTCGAGCGTGCGGCAGCGACCCTCGCCCACCATCTCCATCAGCTCGTCTGCCTCGTCGACGAACGCGGCCAGATCCGCTGGGCCTCGAGCGAGCCCGCGACCGAGCTCGCCGACCGGGTCCGCAACCGCCTGCCGCACGCGATGGAGGGCCTGCTGGCACCGCGCGATCAGGACCTCTGGCTCGAGTTGGTCGACGAAGCCCTCGCTTCGCGCGAGCGGGTGACCGGGCAGCTCGGTTGGCAGGGGCCGCACGGTCCGGCGCGCTTCGAGGCGACCTTGAGCGCGCTCGATGGCGGCCTCGTCCTGGCGGTTCTCCGCCCCTGCCAGCCTTGCGCCGCTTCGGGTGCGGCGGTGACCACGGCTGCCGCGCCCCCCGGCGAGCCGGTCCGTCCGCAGCTCTATCCGAGTGCCGGCGAGCCGGCCGCGGCGGGCTTGGCCGAGGCGGCGCGCCCGGCCGAGTTCGCGATCGCGGCGGCCGAGCTGCAGCCGCTGATCGACGCGGTCGCCGCCGGGCTCGTGGCGATCGACCCCGAAGGCCGGGTCCGGCTCGTCAACCGCGCCGCCGAGCGGTTGTTCGCGGCCGAGCGGACGGCGCTGCTCGACCGCCCGATCGAGACGCTCCTGGCCGGCGCCGACGGTGCCG
>JANWZN010000360.1 GCA_025054575.1 Geminicoccaceae bacterium
CTGCGGCAGGCCTCCTTCGTCCAGGATGCGCCGCACCTGCCGCGCGAGCGCGTCCAGATCGCCGCTGTCCAGCCGCACACCTTTCACGGCGATGCCGCGCGCGGCCAGGCGCGGCGCCAGCGCGACGACGCGGCGCGCCGCCGCCAGCGTGTCGTAGGTGTCAAGCAGCAGCACCGCCTGCTGCGGAAACGATTCCGCAAAGCGCAGGAAGGCGTCGGCCTCGTCGTCGTGCGCTTGCACGAACGAGTGCGCCATGGTGCCGAACACCGGGATATCGAAGCGCGCGCCGGCCAGCGCCGTGGCGGTGCCCGCAAAGCCCGCCAGGTACGCGGCGCGCGCCGCGAGCAGACCGGCCTCGGCCCCGTGCGCGCGGCGCAGGCCGAAATCGATCAGCGTACGCCCCTGCGCGGCCAGCACCACGCGCGCTGCCTTGGACGCTACCGCGGTCTGGAAATGGATCAAGTTCAGCAGCCGCGTCTCCAGCCATTGCGCCTGGGCGATCGGCGCCACCACGCGCAGGATCGGTTCGTCCGGAAAAAAGATGGTGCCTTCCGGCATCGCCCACACGTCGCCATCGAAGGCGAGCGTGGCCAGCCACCGGGCAAAGCCGGGTGCGAAGCGGCCGCTCGCCTCGATCCACGCCAGTTCCTCCTCGCCGAAGCGCGCCTGCTCGATGAAATCCAGCGCCTGCTGCAGTCCGGCGGCCATCAGGAAGGCGCGCCGCGGCGGCAGCTTGCGCACGAACAG
>JANWZN010000361.1 GCA_025054575.1 Geminicoccaceae bacterium
AGCATCCGTTTCGCCGGGAGCGAGCTGGCCGGTCTCTCGCCGCGCGGCTGGCGGCCCCTGCGCCGCGCGCTGCAGAGCGTGTTCCAGGATCCGGGCGCGAGCCTCGATCCGCGGATGCAGGTGGGCGCGATCGTCGGCGAGGGGCTTCGCATCCACCGCATCGGCCGCGACGCGCGGGAGCGCGAGGCGCGCGTGCGCGCGGCGCTCGCCGCGGCAGGTCTCGATCCGGACTGCGCCGCCTGCTATCCGCACGAGCTCTCCGGCGGCCAGCGCCAGCGGGTGGCGATCGCCCGCGCCCTCGCCCTCGAGCCGCGGCTGCTGGTGCTCGACGAGGCCCTCTCCGCGCTCGATGCGGCGCTGCGCCGCGACCTGCTCGCGCTGCTCGACCGGCTGCGCCGCGAGCTGGGCCTCGCCCTGCTGTTCATCTCCCACGATCTCGCCGCCACGGCCTGGCTGTGCGAGCGGATCGCCGTGCTCGAGGGGGGGCGCATCGTGGAGAGCGGTCCGCGCGATCGGCTGCTCTCCGCCCCGGCGCATCCGGTCACCCGGCGGCTGCTCGCCGCCGCCGGTCTCGCCTGAGGGGCGCTACTCGAAGCCGTCGGCGAAGATCGTGCCCGCCGGGCCGAGGCGGCGGACGCGCAGGGCGAGATCGCGGAGCAGCCCGCTCACCGCGATCTCGACACGGCCCGAGGGATCGCTGTCGCGGTCCTCGATGGCGGCGATGCCGCCCTGCCAGGTATCCC
>JANWZN010000362.1 GCA_025054575.1 Geminicoccaceae bacterium
GAGCGGCGGGCGGTGCTGCTCGCCGCGCCCTATCCCACGGTCGAGGCCGCCCGCGCCGCGGCGGCGCGGCTTTCCGCCCGGCTCGGGCATGCGGTCTGGCCGCGCCGGATCGGACCGCTCCAGAACGAGCTCCGGATGCCGCGGGGCGGGATCCCGGGACCGCCATGATCCGCAACGACCGCTTCCTGCGCGCGCTGCGGCGCGAGACGGTGGACCGCACGCCGGTGTGGCTCATGCGCCAGGCCGGGCGCTACCTGCCCGAGTACCGGGCGCTGCGCGCCCGCGCCGGGAGCTTCCTGGCGATGGTCAGGGATCCCGAGCTCGCCTGCGAGATCACGCTGCAGCCGCTCCGGCGCTTCCCCCTCGACGCCGCGATCCTGTTCTCGGACATCCTCGTGATCCCCGAAGCGCTGGGCCTCGGCCTCGACTTCGTCGAGGGGGAGGGGCCGCGGCTCTCCCGCCCGCTCTCCTCGCGCGCCGAGATCGAGGCCCTGCCGGCGCTCGATCCGGCCGCGCTGGACTACGTCGCCGCGGCCGCGCGCGCGGTGCGCGCGGCCCTGGGTGACGAACTGCCGCTGATCGGCTTCGCCGGCAGCCCGCTCACCCTCGCCTGCTACATGGTCGAGGGCGGAGCGAGCGCCGACTTCGCGCGGGTGCGCGCCCTGGCCCACGCCGATCCCGAGGGCTTCGCGGCGCTGCTGGCCAAGCTCGCCGACGCGGTGGCCGCCTGTCTCCGCCTC
>JANWZN010000363.1 GCA_025054575.1 Geminicoccaceae bacterium
CGCGCCGGGGCGGGAGGGGGAGCTGATCGAGGATGGCGCGCTCGCCTTCGCCGGCGGGACCATCGCCTTCGCGGGGCCCGCGTCGGCCCTGCCCCGCGGCTCGCGGCGACGCGCCCGCCGGCGACTGCGCGCGGAGGGCGCGCTCGCCACGCCGGCGCTGATCGACTGCCATACCCACCTGGTCTTCGCCGGCGAGCGCGCGAAGGAGTTCTTCCTCAGGCTCAGGGGCGCGAGCTACGCCGAGATCGCCGCGCAGGGCGGCGGGATCCTGGCGACGGTCCAAGCCACCCGCGCCGCCGACGAGGAGACGCTGCTGGCGGCGGGCCTGCCGCGGGCGCTGCGCCTGATCGAGAGCGGCGTCGCGACCCTCGAGGTCAAGTCCGGCTACGGCCTCGAGCCGGCGAGCGAGGCGAAGATGCTCCGCGTCGCCCGCCGCCTGGGCGACATCCTCGGCCTCACCGTGCGCACCAGCCTGCTCGCCGCTCATGCCCTGCCCCCCGAGCACCGCACGGACCGCGAGGGCTACCTCCGCCTGATCACCGAGCGCATGATTCCGGAGCTCGCCGCCGCCGGCCTGACCGACGCCGTGGACGCCTACCTCGAGCCGATCGCCTTCCGGGCCGAGGAGGTGGCAAGGGTGTTCGCCGCCGCCCATGCCCACGGGCTCCCGGTCCGGCTCCATGCCGACCAGCTCTCGAACGGAGGCGGTGCCGCCCTCGCCGCCCGTTTCGG
>JANWZN010000364.1 GCA_025054575.1 Geminicoccaceae bacterium
GCACCCGCGCCTGGAAGATGTCGATCAGCATGCGTTCCAGGCGCGAGCGGACCTCCGCCAGGCGCCCGACGCCGGACGGCGGGCTGAGCGACGGTTCCAGGTGACGCGCCAGCGCCACCAGCGCCCCGGCAAATCCCCGGTCGAGGGCGCGCGCGGCGAACGGCGTGACGCTCGACGCCTCGACGACGCGGTAAAAGGTCTCGTGGTAGTGGCGAAACCGCTCGTAGTGGGAGCGGTCGCGCGGTTTGTGGACGTTGAGCAGCGTCACGACCAGCCCCGGGCGCCGATCGTCGCGGCCCACGCGACTGGTGGCCTGGATGTACTCGGCGGTGAGCATGGGCTGGCCAATGACGACCATCAGCCCCAGGCGCGGGATGTCGAGACCGACCGAGATCATGTTGGTCGCCAGCGCGCAGTCCACCCGGTCATTGATCCGGTGGAACGGCGCTTCGAGCCGCCGGCGCGCCTCAGCCACCTGATTGGTGGCCACGCGCGAGGTCAGTTCGAGCACCTCGCTGAAGCGCTCGCGGTCGGCGAAGAGGCCGCGCGCCTCGCCGACCCGCCGCCGCCCGCCGTACCCTTTGATGGTGCTCTGCACTTCTTCTTCCAGAATGCGCCGCGCTCCGCCGAGCTCGCGCAGGTTGTTGAAATAGCCGAGCACAGTCATGTAGGGGTCGGCGGGATTGTCGTGATTGGCGTCGCCGCCGTGGTCCAGGTAGGCGCGCTGCGCT
>JANWZN010000365.1 GCA_025054575.1 Geminicoccaceae bacterium
TCGTCGGTCACATCGAGATCTGCGACCGGGTGGTGATCACCGCCCGCAGCCTGGTCACCCACTCGATCCGCGAGCCGGGGGAATACTCCTCGGGCACGCCGCTGCAGGAGAATCGCCTCTGGCGGCGCAACGCGGCGCGCTTCGCCCAGCTCGACCGGCTCGCCCGCCGCCTCCTCGCCCTGCTCAAGGAATCCCGCGATGAGTGAAGCGATCCGCCTCCCGCTCGACGTGCCCGCGATCGAGGCCCTGCTGCCGCACCGCCACCCCTTCCTGCTCATCGACCGCGTGCTCGCGCTCGAGCCCGGGCGGCGCATCCTGGCCCGCAAGTGCGTGAGCTTCAACGAGCCCTTCTTCCCCGGGCACTTTCCGGGGCACCCGGTGATGCCGGGCGTGCTCGTGGTCGAGGCCATGGCCCAGGCCGGCGGGCTGCTCAGCCAGCTCTCGCTGCCCGGCGAGCTCGCCCGCGCCCGCCGCCGCTTCTACCTGGTGCGGATCGACAAGGCGCGCTTCTCGCGGATGGTGGTGCCGGGTGACTGCCTCGAGCTCGAGGTCGAGCTGCGCCGCAACATCCGCGGCATGGCGCTGTACTTCGGCCGTGCCCTGGTGCAGGGGGAGGAGGCGGCCTCGGCCGAGCTCCTGTGCGCGGAAGGCCGGGAATGAGCGGCATCCATCCCACCGCGGTGATCGATCCGGGCGCCCGCCTCGCCCCGGGCGTCGCCGTCGG
>JANWZN010000366.1 GCA_025054575.1 Geminicoccaceae bacterium
GCGACGCCCGTATCGCCACCGCCGAGAGCCGCTTCGGGCTCGCTCCTGCGCGCCTCGGGCTGCGCTACAGCCCGCAGGACTGCGCGCGGCTGGTAGCGGCGGTGGGACTGAACGGCGCCCGCCGGCTGCTGCTCGGCGAGCCGATCGATGCCGCCGAGGCGCAGCGGATCGGGCTCGTCGACGAGCTCGTGCCGCCCGAGGGACTCGAGCGGCGGGCGCGCGAGCTCGCCGGGCACTGGCTCGGGCTCGCGCCCGAGGCGGTGGCCGGGATCCGGCGCTCGCTCGCCGCCCTCGTCGAGTCCCTGGCGCGTGCCGCCGAGCCGCTGTGGGGGGAGTTCTACGGAGCCTTCCGCAGCGAGGAGTTCCAGGAAGGGGTGCGGGCCTTCCTCGGCAAGCGCCCGCCGCGCTGGTCCGGCTGAGGAGGCCGCGGATGGATGCCTACATGGTCATCGAGGCCGAGATCCACGACCGCGAGCGCTTCGCGCTCTACGCCGAGGCCGTGGCGCCGCTGGTCGCCGAGTACGGCGGCGAGTACCTGGTGCTCGGCGGCCTGCACGGCGGCTGGTTCACCGCCACCGAGGCCGGCGCGGTCGCCGTGCTCTACGCGGCGCTGCTTGAGGGTGCCTTCCACCGCCGACTGGGACTGGGCGAGCTTCGCGCCTGCGCCCTCGAGACCGCGACCCTGCTCGGGGCGCTTTTCCCGGTGCTGATC
>JANWZN010000367.1 GCA_025054575.1 Geminicoccaceae bacterium
GGCGCGGGCGGATGTGGGCGCTTCCGCCATCAGCGGTTCGCGCAGGGCGCGATCCGTGACTGCATGCTCCCCGATCCTTGTCTGTTCCGTGCCGCTCAGGAGGAGGGACGCAACGCGCTGAACGCCTGGCGCGCCGCCCATGGATCGCGCGCCGCCGCCCGCAGCGGCGTGTCCTGCACATCGGGCGCCAGCGCATCCCAGCACGGCGCCAGCGCGATGATCAGCGCAACCGTCTCATCTGTATTGGTTGCTCCCGCCATCAGCAGTTCGCACGGCGCGATCCCATGCCTCGAGCGCCATCCGCCGCGTGCGGTATTCGCCGTACTGCTGGATTTCCTTCTCCTTCAGCACGCGGAAGGTCTCGCCGGGAACGTCGGGTCCGTAGACGTCCGCAGGGTCAAGCATGGAGCGCAGTTCGTCGCGGGTGAGACCGTAGAGCCATGCGATGCGCGCGTTGAGTTCAGCGCGGATGCGCGCTCTCCGTTCGTCGTTCCAGCGGAAGGGCGCGGGGAGCGGATCGTGGGGCGCGGCGTCTCTGGCTGCGGCGCTGCTTCCTGCGGCGTCGCGCTCGCCTTGGTTCTCGCTCCAACGCCGCAGAATCTCCTGCCGCACGACCATCCCCCACTGCTCCCAATCCCCCGCCTCCGTCCAGACATCCCTGGCAAACGCCCGCATGTCCCACGCCGTGTACGCCAGTTCCACCACCC
>JANWZN010000368.1 GCA_025054575.1 Geminicoccaceae bacterium
GAACGGATAGAGGTTCACCACGAGGAGGTCGATCGGCGCGATGCCGGCGCGCGCGAGTTCCGCCATGTGCTCGCGCGAATCGCGCCGCGCAAGGAGCCCCGCGTGGATCTTCGGGTGCAGCGTCTTCACCCGCCCGTCGAGCATTTCCGGAAAACCGGTCCAGGCCGACACCTCGGTGACCGGCACGCCCTCCTTTTCGAGCAGCCGCGCGGTGCCGCCGGTCGAAAGGATCTGGATGCCGAGCGCCGCGAGCGCGCGCGCGAACGACGCGATGCCCGCCTTGTCCGAGACGCTGACGAGCGCGCGCGCGATCCTCACGTCTTGATCCGCAGCCGCTGGATCTTCTTGCGCAGCGTGTTGCGGTCGATGCCGAGCATCGCCGCCGCCTGCGAGCGGTTGCCGGCGGCCTTGAGCAGCACGGTCTCGATGAGCGGTTTCTCGACGTTGCGCAGCACCATGTCGTAGATCGCGGTCGGCTTCTCGCCGTCCATGTCCTTGAAATAGCGCTCGACCGAGCGGCGCACCGCCTCGGCCAGTTCGGTGCTGCGGTTCATGCGGCCTGCCTCCATGCCCGATCCTCCCCTTGTTCCAGCGCGTCGAAATAGCGCTGCACCGCGGCAAGCTGCGCGCGCGCCGACTCGCTCGCGCAGGCGAGCCGTCGCAGCGCCTCGCCCCCCGGCAGCTCGCGCACGTACCAGCC
>JANWZN010000369.1 GCA_025054575.1 Geminicoccaceae bacterium
CGGCCTCGGCCGCTCGGCGGTCCGCGCCGCCTCGCTCGTCTCGCCCGGTCGGTGCGTTCGGGCCGCGACACGGGTCGCCCGCGCGCGAATCTCCCGCGGCACCGGCCTCGGCCGCTCGGCGGTCCACGCCGCCTCGCTCGTCTCGGCCGGTCGGTGCGTTCGGGTCGGAACACGGGTGGCCGGCGAGCGAATCTCCCGCGGCGCCGAGCAGAGCCCGGCGGCCGACGCCGATCGTCCCGTGCTCGTCCCGCGAGCGCGGCACGCGTGGGTCGGGTCGCGGGTCGTGGGCGAGCATGGATCAACTTGAAATTGAATTTTCGCTTTCGTCAATTGCGAATATCGGCAAAGCGGGCGCGCTGAGCGCGCGGATGACCCGCGGCCCCTTGTCGCCGAGCAGTCACGGTCTTACCTTGCCCGCATCTCAACGGGGTGTCCCGCCCGGCCTAGGGGCCGCCGGGGCTGAGAGGCGCGAACGCGCGACCCGTCGAACCTGATCCGGGTCATGCCGGCGAAGGGATTTGAGATGCCCGCCTCGAGCGCCTCCGCTCCGCTTTCCTCCCCTCCCCACGTCGACGGTCGAGCCTGCGGTCCGTCGCGTGCGCTCGCCTTCCTCGCCGGCCGGCCGAGTCTGCTGCGGGCCGAGCCGCCGGTCCGCGTGCATCTGCTGACGAGCCCGGTGGCGCTCGAGCGCACGGCC
>JANWZN010000036.1 GCA_025054575.1 Geminicoccaceae bacterium
TGCTCGCCGAGGCCTCGGGCTTTCTCGCGGTGCTGCTCGCCGCCGCGGCGATCGGGATCGGCTCCTCGATCTTCCACCCCGAAGCCTCGCGCGTCGCCCGCCTCGCTTCGGGCGGCCGCTACGGTTTCGCGCAGTCGCTCTTCCAAGTTGGCGGCAATTCCGGCCAGGCCCTCGGGCCCCTGCTCGTAGCCCTGATCGTGGTCCCCAACGGCCAGCCGCACGCCGCTTGGTTCTTGGGCCTCGGCCTGCTCGGGATGGTGCTGCTGTACCGCGTCGGTCGCTGGTACGCCGCGCATCTCGAGGAGCAGCGCCGTCGGCCGGCGGCCGTCGTGCGGCCGGCCTCGCCGGTCGGCCGACGGGCGATCGCGGTGGCCCTGTTCGTCCTGATCGCGCTCACCTTCTCGAAGAACATCTACACGGCGTTCTTCCAGAGCTATTACGCCTTCTATCTCATGCACCGTTTCGGTCTCGGGGTGGGCATTGCGCAAATCCATTTGTTTCTCTTTCTGGCGGCGACCGCGGCCGGCACCTTCTTCGGCGGTCCCTTGGGCGATCGGATCGGGCGCAAGCCCGTGCTCTGGCTCTCGATCGCGGGTGTCTTGCCCTTCACCCTCGCGATGCCGTTTCTGGGCCTGTTCTGGACCGCGCTGCTCGCGGTCCTGGTGGGCTTTCTGATGGCCTCGGCCTTCCCCGCGATCGTCGTCTACGCGCAAGAGCTCCTGCCCGGCCGGGTCGGCATGATCGCCGGCCTGTTCTTCGGCTTCGCCTTCGGCATGGGCGGGATCGCGGCCGCCGTCCTCGGCTGGCTCGCCGATCTCTCCTCGATCGAGGCGGTCTTCGCGGGCGTGGCGCTCACTCCCGCGATCGGTCTCCTCGTCTGGTTCCTGCCCGATCTCGACCGCGCAGAGCGGGCCGCGGCCTGAGCCTTCCGGCCGTGGCTCAGGACCAGGGCGGGGCCGCCGGGCGCGTGATCCCGGCCGCGTCGAGTTCGGCCAGGTGCAGGCGGTTCCAGGTAGGCGTGATCCAGATCTCGGGCAGCGTCACCCGCGGCGGCAAGCAGGCCACGTAGCGGATCAGGTCGGCCACGTCCTCCGGCCTCAGCATCCGCGCCCGTTCGTGCTCCGGCACCGGAACCGGACGGCGATCGAGCAGCGGGGTGGCGACCTCGCCCGGCAGCACGACGGTCGAGCGGATGCCGTGCACCCCCTCCTCGATGTTGATCGTGTGGCTCGCCGCCACGAGCCCGTGCTTGGCCGCGGTGTAGGCCGGCCCCGAGAGCAGCTTCACGAGCCGCCCGGCGATCGAGGCGGTGTGCACCAAGAGCCCGTCCCGCTGCGCCCGCATGATCGGCAGAACGGCCAGCGCGCAGTGGAAGGCACTCGTGAGGTTGCCGGCGATCATCGCCGCCGCGTCCTCGGGCCGCAGCCGCGCCCACTCCCGCTCGACGACGTTGATGCCGGCATTGGCGACGAGGATGTCGAGCCGGCCGTGCCGGTCGCGGATCCGCTCGACCACCGCCCGCACGGCTGCGGGATCGGTCACGTCGCAGGGTTCGATCGACGCCGCACGACCGATCGTGCTCGCGACCTCGGCGAGCGGTCCGGGCCGCCGACCGGTGAGCACGACCGCCGCCCCTTCTTCGGCCAGGGCGCGGGCGGTCGCGGCCCCGATGCCGCTTCCGGCACCCGTGATCCAGGCGACCTTGCCCTCGAGCCGGCGCATGGCACGACCTCCCCGCTCGCCTCTGCCCGAAGCGAGGCTCGCCGGCCGCGGCGACCGCGACAAGCGAGCTCCGGCGCGTGGCACCCTTCTCGGGCGGAGGCCGGTTCGGCGCCGCAGCGTGATCCCGATCACACGCTCGCTTCGTCGATGGTGGGATTCGCTGCTCCGGGCTCGAGAGGGGCCGCGAGGAGGCCAGAGGAGCGCAGCAGGCCGCAGGCTCGCCGGGCCTTCCGGGCGGCCCCGCCGGCGGCCTCAGCGGACCTGGTCGAGCAGCGGGCGCAGCGGCTGCTCGGCGCGGGCGCCGAATTGCTCGATGATCCGTGCCGCGCACAGGCTCCCGAGCCGACCGCAAGCGGCGAGATCGAGGCCCATCCCGAGGCCGCGCAAGAACCCTGCGGCGTAGAGATCGCCCGCGCCCGTGGTGTCGACCAGCCGCGTCACCGGTGCCGCGTCGATGACATGGACCTCGTCGCCGCGGACCACCACCGAGCCTTTGGCCCCGCGGGTGAGTGCTGCGAAGCGAACATGGCGGCGGACCTGCTGCAGCGCCTCGTCGAAGGTCGAGGCTTCGTAGAGCGCGGTGATCTCCGCCTCGTTGGCGAACAGGATGTCGACCTCCTGCTCGACCAGCGTCCTGAACTCCTCGCGCCAGCGACCGACGCAGAACGGGTCGGAGAGCGTCAAGGCGATCTGCCGGCCGTGCGCGTGCGCGATCGAGGTCGCCTTCCGGCAAGCGGCCTTGGCCTCCGGCCGGTCCCACAAGTAACCCTCGAGGTAGGTGATCTGCGCGGCGGCGACGAGGTCTTCCTCGACGTCCTCGGGGCCGAGCTCGACGCAGGCGCCCAGATAGGTCTGCATCGTGCGCTGCGCGTCGGGCGTGACGAAGATCAGGCACCGGGCAGTCGCCGGCCCGTCGACGGCGGGTCGCGAGCGGAACGCGACCCCGGCTGCGCGAATGTCGTGGGCGAAGACCTGGCCGAGCTGATCGGCCTTGACCCGGCCGATGAACGCCGGGTTGCCGCCGAGTGCCGCAAGCGCCGCCATCGTGTTGGCGCAGGAGCCGCCCGAGACCTCGCGCGCCGGGCCCATCCGACGATAGAGGAACTCGACCCGCTCCTCGTCGACCAGCGTCATCGCCCCCTTGATCAGACCGAGTTCGGCCACGAGCGCGTCCTCGGCGTAGGCGAGCACGTCGACGATCGCGTTGCCGAGACCCAGGACGTCGATCGCGGCACTCGGGCTCTGGGCGATCTGCAAGGGACCCCTCTCGGCTCGCTCCGGCGGCTGCCGGTCCGCTGCGCTGCCGGCGATACCCGGCGCCGGGCGCTCGGGCAAGGCGCGTGCCGTCCGGGCTTGCCTCCGGCGAGGTCGAAGGTTAATGCTCGCAGCACACGTTGCCGCGGCGCGCGGCCCGGCGCTCGGGCTTGGTCCCGGCTTCCACGAGCCTAGAGGGGAGCGTGTCATGTTCCGCAGGAAGGACACCGAGCCGGGTCGCCCGGCGATCGGCGAGAAAGCTCCCGAGCAGCCTTTCCCGCGTCCGTCGAGTGAGAGCAAGCCCATGCAACCAGAGCTTCCTCGCCGTACCGTCGACATCCCGACCGGCCCCGTAGCCCCGAGCGCTCCGCTCGCCGCGGCCGAGCCGGCGAAGCCGACGGCCGTGCAGTCGGCGGAGGGCAAGCGCTTGATCGTCGGCCAGGGGATCAGCCTCTCGGGCGAGATCACCGCCTGCGATCGCCTGGTGGTCGAGGGTAGCGTCCAGGTCACGCTCAACGAGACCCGGGCGATCGAGATCACCGAGACCGGCCGCTTCACCAACGGCAAGGCCGAGGTCGAAGAGGCCGAGATCAGCGGCGTCTACGAGGGCGAGCTCACCGTCCGCAAGCGCCTGCTGATCCGCTCGACCGGCCGGGTCCAGGGGACCGTCCGCTACGGCGAGCTCGAGATCGAGCGCGGTGGGCGTCTCTCTGGCACGGTCTCGATGCTAGAGAGCTGATCGCCGCTTCGGTTCGACGGCGTTTTCCGCTATGATCCGGCCACCTGCGGTGGTCGGATCTTCCATGGAAACTCTGGATCCTCGGTTCGTGCCCGGACGTGCGGTCGTGGCCTTTACCGTCGTTCTCGCGACGAGCGGCTGCGCGACCAATCCGACGGAGGACACGGCTCGAACCTCGACATCGCCGATCGCAGCGCGGCTCAAGGCAGCGCCTGCCCCGGTCACGCTCGTGGGCATGCGAGCCGGTGCCGTCGATGCGCTCCTGGGCCAGCCCGAGCTGCAACGCCAGGAGCGGCAGGCCCTCTACCAGCGGCACGACATCGACGGCTGCGCCCTCGATCTCTACCTCTACCAGGAGCGCGGCAGCGGCGAGCCCAAGGTCGTCTGGTACGAGGTGCGGCCGATCGATCCTGCGCTGGCGCTCGACCGCGAGGCCTGTGCTTGGCTCGAACAGCGGCTGGGCGGCCCGACGGCCTCCGAGCGTCGCGCCGAACTCACGACGTCTTGAGCGTCTGCGGGCCGCCGAACCCCGCGAGGAACAGGAGCTCGACGGTCACCGGATGGGTCCCGTCGGGTAGCGAAAATCGCTCGCGATAGAGCTCGAGAGCACGCAGCAGCACGGCGCGGCGCAACGGGCGCCGCAGATCGGCCGCCAACACCGCCGTCTCGCGCATGGCGCGCAGATCGCGGAGCAACTGCAAGGGCTCGCGGTAGGCGAGCGGCACCGCCTCGAGATCGGCCACGGGCGAGGCGAACCCGGCGCGCTGCAAAAGCGCAGCCGCGTCGCGCAGATCGACCATCGGGGCGACCCGCGGGCTCGCTCCGCCTACGAGCTCGAGCTCGGCTTCGACGAGGCAGGTCCGGAGCTCGACCAAGCTCGCTCCACCGGGAAAGCCCGCGAGCAAGAGACCGTCGCGCACCAACACGCGCCGAATCTGGGCGAGCGCCCCGGGCAGATCGCCGACCCATTGCAGCCCGCCGATCACGACGACGAGGTCGAACCGGCCGGGCGCGAGCGGCAGGAGCTCGAGATCCGCGACCACGCGCATCGCCCCCGTTCGCCATGGCGGTACGAGCGCCGCCTTCACGTGCTGCGCGAAGGGCGGCAGGCCGGCTTCGGCCATCGCCCGCTCGAGCGTATCGTCGACGGCCGCGAGCTCGAGCACGCGCAAAAAGCGCCGCCGGATCGAGCCCAGCCGATCGACCAGGCGAACGGCGATCTGATCGCGCAAGAAGGGCTCGAACGGTGGCCGGCGCCGCTCGAGGCGGCGGCGCAGGAGGCGGCGATCGAAGGGCTGGCTCGTCACGTCCGCCGAGATAGCGTGCGCCTGGGCCCCGGGCGAGCCGGCTCAGGCGGGAACCAGCCGGCCCGCGCGCAAGAGCAGCACGAGGCGGGCACCGAGGAGCAGCGTGGCGGCGGCACAGCCGAGCAGGATCGCGAGCACGAGACCGAGGACTCCGAGCCCCGCCTCGAACGCCAGAAGCCGAGCTGCGGGCAGCTGCACACCCCAAAAGGCCAGGAGATAGAGCAGGCTCGGGATCCTGACGTCGGAGCCGCCGCGCAGCGCCGCAGCGAGCACGCCCTGGGCGCAGTCGACGAGGAGCGCCGGCGGTAAGAGAAGCACGGCCGAGAGTGCCAGGGCGAGGACGGCCGGATCGGGGGTGTAGAGGGTCAGGATCGGCTCCCGCGCCAGCAGGAGAACGAGCCCCGCCGCCCACGTTGCCGCGAGCCCCGCCGAAAGCCCGATCCACGCCGCACGCGCCGCCTCGGCGAGCGCCCGGCGACCGACCGCGGCTCCGACCCGGACCGAAGTGGCGGTCGCGACCCCGATCGTCAGCATGTAAGCGAGCGCCGTGAGATTGAGGACAATCTGGAAGGTCGCCAGGGCCAGCGCCCCGAGCCAACCCGCCATCACGATCAGCAGGTTGAAGGCCGTGCTCTCCAAGCCCTGGGCGGCGGCAACCGGCAGGCCCAGGGCCAACAGCCGCCGACGCAAGCGCGGTACCGGCACGGGCGTCCCGCAGAGACCGTAAGCGCGCGCGTTGGGCAGGCGCAGCGCCAGGACAGCGAGGGCCACGGCCATCGCGCTGCGCACGATCGAGCTCGCGAGCGCCGCTCCGGCCGCCCCCATGGCCGGCAGCCCGAACCACCCCTCGATCAGAATCGCGTTCAAGGCCACATTCGCGAGGTTGCCGCCGGCCATCACGACGAGCGCCAGGTGCGGCTTGCGGATACCCTCCAAGAAGAAGCTCGTGACCTGGAAGGCCATGAGCCCGGGCAGGCCGAGCGCCAGCATCCGCAAGGTGACGCCCCCGCGCTCGGCGAGCGCCGGCTCCTGGCCGAGGGCACGGAAGAGGGTCTCGCCGGGCAACAGCAAGAGCGCGATCCCGGCGCCGAGGAGGAGCGCATCGGCGAGACTGGTCCGCCAGATCGTGCCGCACTCCTGCGACCGGCCGGCGCCGTGAGCTTGGGCGACGAGCACGACCGTCCCGGTCAGAAGGCCCATGCCCACGAGCATGAACGTCATGAAGACGGCCTGGGCGAGCGCGTAGGCCGCGAGCTCCTGGGCCGCGTACCGACCGGTCATCACCGTGTCGACGGTGACGAGCGCGAGCTGGCCCACCCGCGCGAGCATCACCGGCCCGGCGAGGCGGACCGTCTCGCGCAGGTGCCAGGCGGTCGCGCCGGGCTCGCGGCTCAGGCCGGGCCCCGCATCTGCGCCGGCAACCAGGTGGCGAGGCCGGGAAAGAGCACGAGCAGCACGACCATGAGCACCATCAAGAAGAAGAACGGCGCGGCATGGCGCGCGATCCAGGTGATCTGCCGTCCCGTCATGCCCTGTAGCACGAACAGATTGAAGCCCACGGGCGGCGTGATCTGCGCCATCTCGACCACGACCACGACGAAGATCCCGAACCAGATCAAGTCGATACCGGCGGCCCGGACCATCGGTTCGATCACCGCCATGGTGAGCACGATCGTCGAGATACCGTCGAGAAAGCACCCCAAGACGACGTAGAACACCGTGAGTGCCGCGATCAGCGCCAGAGGCGAGAGCTCGAGCCGGCCGATCAGCTCGGCGAGCGCGCGCGGGATGCCGGTGAAGCCCATGGCGAGCGAGAGGAAGGCCGCTCCCATGAGGATGAGCGCGATCATGCAGGAGGTCCGGACCGCGCCCATGAGGCTCTCGGTGAAGCTCGCCCAGGAGAGGGCGCCCTGCACCCGAGCGATCAGGAGCGCCCCGCTCACACCCAGAGCCGCGGCTTCGGTGGCGGTCGCGATGCCGGTGTAGATCGAGCCGAGCACGGCCAGGATCAGCAACAGGACCGGCAACAGCGAGCGGGCGGCGACGAGCCGATCTTTCAACCGCAGCACGGGCTCGGGCGGCAGCGCCTCGCTGCGGAGCATCGACCAGACCGCGACGTAGCCCATGAAGAGGAGCGCCAGAACGAGCCCCGGAAAGACGCCGGCCATGAACAACGCGGCGATCGATTCGTTCACCGCCACCCCGTAGACGATCATCGTCAAGGAGGGCGGGATCATGAGGCCCAAGGTGCCGGCCCCGGCGAGCGTGCCGACCGTCATCCCTTCGGGATAGCCGCGGCGGGCGAGCTCGGGGATCGTCATCTTGCCGATCGTGGCACAGGTCGCGGCCGAGGAGCCGGAGACCGCGGCGAAGATCGTGCAGCCTACGACGTTGGTGTGCAGGAGCCGGCCGGGCAGCCCCGCGACCCACGGTGCGAGGCCCTTGAACATGTCCTCGCTGAGCCGGGTGCGGAACAGGATCTCGCCCATCCAGATGAAGAGCGGCAGCGCGGTCAGCGTCCAGGAGGAGGAGACGGTCCAGATCGTAGTGATCATGGCGTCGCCGGCCGGCCGGGTGGTGAACAACCACATGCCGACCAGCGCCACGCCGAGAAGGGCGAGCCCGATCCAGAGACCCGATCCCAGCAGGACGAAGAGGACCACCAAGAACAGGGCGGTCTCGAGCAAATGGTCCAAAACCACCTCCCGCAGCCCCGGCCGCGGATCGCGATGCTAGAGGGGGCCGGGCCGGTGCGGAAGCGTGCGCTCGAGCAGCGCGCGCCAGCGACGAGCTCAGCTTGCGCCAGCCTTCGCCGGCTCGATCGCGGTCGCCGCCTCGCGTGCGCCGACCGGCACGGGCATCCGGCGGACGACCAGGAGCGTGCGGTCGCGGGCCTGGCGGCGGTCGGCCACAAAGGCCGTGAGCGCCGCCTCGATCGCCTGGACGATCTCCGCAGCCGAGCGGTCCGGTCGCCCGCGCAGGATCGTCGCCAGCCGCTCGGTGCCGAACCGCTCCCGCGCCGTGCTCATGGCATCGACGATCCCGTGCGAAGCGACGATCAGCACGTCGCCCGGCTCGAGCAGGGTTTCGCTGGGCCTCCCCTCGCGCGCGCGACCGAGCGGCGGCTGGTTCGAGTCGGCGCGCCCGAGCGTCGCGGCATCCGCGCGCCGATGCAGAACATTGCCGGTGAACCCCGGCGCCAGGTGAACGAGCCGTCCGCTGTCGGGCTCCAGCAGACCGAACCAGCCGTCGACCCGCATCGCGTCGCGCAGGTCGCGCGCGAGACAGGTGTCGAGCGCGCGGACGATCTCGTCGAGCTCGGCACGCGCGCGAACCGCGGCGCGGAAGACCGCGCGGAGCTGGGCGCTGAGCACCGCCGCCTCGACGCCGAAGCCCTCCGGCACGAGCAGCATCAAGGCCGTCCGGGCCGAGTCGGGCGGCCCGTCGGGGGCGACCACGTCGAACATCTCGCCGCCCGTTTCCTCCGCCGGCTGCCAGGACGCCTCGATCTCGAAGCCTTCGGGCCTCGGTAGCGCCGCGGGCAGGCTCGCCCGCAAGATCGCATCGGCGATCCGCACCTCTTCGCTGATCGACGCGTAGGCGCCGAGCGAGCGGCGGGCCGATTCGAGCGTGCCGGCCAGGATGCCGATCTCGGTGATCTCGGTTCGCACCTCGGTGGGACGGGAGAAATCCAGCCGCTGCAGCCGCCGGCTCTGTTCGACCAGCGCATCGATCGGTGCGCTGTAGGTGCGCGAGAGGCGGATGGCGCGCGCCGCGGCGATCAGCGCGAGGACCGCGGTGGCGGCGAGCAGGAACGGCCACAACCGCGGCAGGCGGCGCACCAGATCGGCCTCGGGGACCGCCGCCACGACCCAGCTCGGTGGCCCGCTCGGCAGATCGAAGACGCGCTGGCGCAGCTCCTTGGCCATGCCCCACCAGGGCTCGCCGCGGCTTTCGAAGCGGATCGCCGGCCCGGGCTCGAGCGGGCGCCCGGCCGCGACCTGCTCGACGAAATCGGCGATCGGCCCGCCCAGCTGGCGCGGTGGCCGCAAGATGAAGGCGCGCGCCGCGGCCGGGTGGTCGAGGCCGGGATCGGCCGGCACGCCCAGGAACACGAGCCCGTCCTCTCGCTCGGCCGCCGGCCGGACCACCGCGACGACGCCGCCGTCCAGGACCTGGAGGTCCTGGAGCCGCTCGGTCAGGCGCGCGAGCGATTGCTCGAAGCCGAACACGAACGCATCGCCGAGCTCGGTGCGGGTGGCGAAGCTCAGCACCCGGCCGGGCAGGCCGGTCGTCGGGTTGGCGCGCGGCTCGGCCTCGAACCCCCGCGCGCGCAACGGTGCATCGACACCGACCGCCTCCAGCCGACCGATCGCGCCCGCGAACCAGGGCTGTGCGCCGACGTCGAAGCCGATCGGCTGCCAGCTCTCCTCCGGTGCCGGATCGCGATCGGTCCAGGTCCGCACGAGCGCCCGTTCGCCGAAGGCGACCGGCCGCAGCGTCCAGCTCACCCAGCCGCCGGGTGTACGACCGAGCACGTAGAGGTCGCCCTGCTCGCGCGCCAGATAGAGGGCGGAGGCATCGGCGAAGGCGAGCAACGAGGGCGCGAAGATCTTGTCGAACTCGTAGGTGTCCCAGGCGCCGTTCCAACGATGGCGCACCCAGAACTCGGTCAACACGAAGATCTTCTCGACGCTGTCGTAATACTCGGCATGGGTGTCGGCTTTGGCTTCGACCACCTCGGCCATCACCGCCTGCGACGCCTGCCTCAGGGTCTGGCGCAAGACGAGCCAGCCGAGAACCGAGCTCGCCAGAGCGAACAGCATCACGATGCCGAGCAGGTTGAGGACCAGGCTACTCCGGAACGATCGGCTTCGTGGCTTGCGCATCGCGGCCGCAACCTCGCTGTCGTCGATCGGGCCTAGGATCGGATAGTCCGTTGCCGGTCCGAGCCGCCGCTCGAACGGCTCGGCGGAGAGCCCGAGGAGGACCCCTGATGGTGCTGCGGGCCCGCGATCGGCAGCAGGCGACGATCGACGAGATGGATCTCTACGGGCGGGCCGCCCGCCAGAGCCTGACCCACCGCAACCCTGTCGTGGTCATCCCCGGCATCATGGGCAGCCGCCTCGTAGCCGGTCGCGGTGCGCGCTCGATCTGGGGCGACTTCACCGAGGCGCACGCCGATCCCGGCGAGGCCGAGGGGATCCGGCTCTTGGCCCTGCCGATGGCGCTCGGCCGGCCGCTCGACCTGCTCGCGGGCGAGGGCACGACCGACGGCTCGCTCGCCGAGCTGCGCTGCAAGTTCGCCGGCATCCCTTTGAAGCGGCGGGTCTATGCCGACGTCCTCGAGGCCATGGGCGTGGCCGGCTACCAAGAGATCGCGATGGTCGAGCGGCCGGAGGCGCTGCCGGAGGAGGCGGCCGACGCCTCGGCGTTCGAGTTCGACTACGATTGGCGGCGCAGCATCGACGAGAACGCGATCCGCCTGCAGCGCTGGCTCAAGCAGCTGGCCCGCTTCCTCCGCCGCAACCGCCCCCATCGCGAGCCGCTGCGCTTCGATGTCGTCGCCCATTCGATGGGCGGGCTCCTGCTGCGCTATTTCCTGCAGTACGGCGGGCAGCTCCTGCCCTACGACGGCAGCCTGCCACGGCCGAGCTGGGAAGGGGCGGCGGTGATCGAGACGGCGGTGCTCATGGGCACCCCCAACGGCGGCTCGGCCCAGGCGATCGAACGCTTGGTCGGCGGCATGGGCTTCGGCGGCATCCTGCCGACCTACGATCCGACCGTGCTCGGCACCATGCCGTCGCTCTACCAGCTCCTGCCGCGCGCCCGCCACGGTGTCGTCCGGCACGGCGAGACCGGGGCACCGCTCGATCCCTTCGATCTCGAGACCTGGGTCGCGATGGGCTGGGGTCTGGCCGATCCCGCCGCCGCGACGATGCTCGAGCGGCTCCTGCCGGGCGTCGATTCGCCCGGCGAGCGCCGCCGGGTGGCGCTCGACCACCTGCAAAAATGCCTCGCCGGTGCCGCGGCGCTGCACCGCGCCCTCGATGGCGAGCCACCCGGCCGGCCGCCGCATCTGGGCTTGCACCTCTTCGTCGGCGACACGCTGCCGACCGCCGCGGAGGTGGCGCTGTCGCCCGGACGACGCGAGGTGCGCATCACCCGGCGCACGCCCGGTGACGGGGTCGTCACCCGCGCCTCGGCCCTGCTCGACGAACGGCTCGGCCGACCCTGGACACCGCGCCTGCTGACCCCGCTCCGGTTCGACAGCGTGACGTTCGTTCCCGGTAACCATCTCGGCATCACCCGCGATCGCACCGCGATCGACAACGTCCTGTTCTTGCTGCTCGAGCGCCCGCGCGGCGACGAGGCCTGAGCCGGGCGGCGAGCGAGCGTCGCCCGCCCGCGCCGCTCAGCGGCCGCCGGCGGCGGTAGCGGCGCGCGCCCGGCCGGCCGCCTTGGCAGCGGTGCTCTCGGGACCCGTTCCCGGGCCGGCCTCGGCCGTTGCTGCAGCCGCGCCCGCCGACGTCGCCCCGCCTCTCGGCTCGACCTCGAAGATCCGTGCCAGCACCGCGAGCCGTTGCTCGCGTTCGGGCGTCGAACCGCCGGCCACTTCGACCACCTGACGGACGATCGCGAACGCCCGCCGGCGCTGCTCGACATCCTCGGGCAACATGCCGCGGATCGCCTCGAGCGCCTCCCTTCCGGCCACCACGAGCATCGAGAACTGGTCGCGCACCACCCGCTTGAAGACGTCGAGCGGGACGTTGCCGTGTTCGGCGCGCAACCGGCGCAGGACCTCGAACGAGCGCTCGTCGGCGGTGCGCTCTTCGAGCGCCAGCCACAAGAGCGCCCGCAGCACGCCGATCCGGGCGTCGCCCTCGCGGACTTTGGCCTCGAGGGCTTCTATCTGCTGCTGGACGAAGCGCAGCTCTTCGGGCTGGCGGCCCGGGCGATAGCGCGGCGGCTCGTCGCTGGCGCGCAGCCCCAGGAGCGCTTGCACGAGCGGCGAGCCGTAGATCGCGAAGAACGTCGTTTCTTGCAGCTGGTCGCGCAGGTCGCGCCACGCATCGAGTGCGGCCACGATCTGCTCGCTCGTCGTCCGCTCCAGCTGGCGAAAGGGATTGTCGCGCGCGAGCGCCGGGTCGCGCTGCGCCCGGACCTGCTCGGCGAGCGGGCCGATGGGGGCCAGAAACGGGTTGCGGTCGGAGAAGAGCGTATATTGCAGCCGCGCCGGATGCAGCACGCGCAGCGTCTCCGCGAGCGTCGGGTTGGCGATCGAGCGGACCCAGGGCTGCAAAAAGGTCCGATAGAGGCCGAGATTGATCTCCGAGACCCGGCGGACCGCGGCGAAGGCGCGCTCGTCGTCGAGATCGTTGCCGCCCAGGGCGAGGATGTCCTTGGGCTGGCGGCCGACGAAGCGGATCGCGTACTCGCCGATGCCAAGCTCGGCACCGGGATCCTCGGGCGAGAGCGGGGTGATGATCGCCTCGTAGAGGCCGGGCGGCAGACAATCGATGAAGTCGATGTTGTGGGCGAACTCGCGATGCTCTTTGGTCGCGACCTTGCCCGAGACGAAGATGCCGAGATGACCGATCGAGTCGTGGATGCAATAGACGATCGTTTGGCCGTTGGCGCGGATGTCGTCGACCGTGTCGTAGAGATCGGGGATCCACCCCAGGGCCTGCTGCGGCGGTGTGATGTTGTCGCCTTTCGAGCAGAAACAGATGATCGGAGTCTTGATATTGCGCAGATCGAGGCGGACGCCGTCCTTGGTCACGAGCTCGGCGGTGGCCAGTCGATTGCCGATGAAGAGATTGTCGACGATCCACTGGATCTCCTCGGCATTGAGGAGAACGTGGCCGCCCCACCAGCGCTCGAAGCCGAGATAGCGCTCGGCTTCGGTATCGATCTTGGCGTAGAGCTCGTACTGCTTCGACCAGAGGGTGTTCGACGGGTTCAGGTTCTCGAAGTTGTTGACGAGATGCGCGCCGTCGAAGACGCCGTTGCCGAGGTCGGCCGCCATAGCCACCTGCCAGCTTCCGCCGGCGAGGCCGCCGGTGTAGCGCATCGGGTTCTCGCCGCGCTTGCCGGCCCAGTAGGAGATCGGGGCACCGGCCACCAGGATCGGCCCGAACAGTTCCGGGCGGGCGGCGGCCACCATCAAGACGGCCCAGCCGGCCTGGCAATTGCCGACCACGAACGGCCGACCCTCGGCCTGCGGATGGCGGGCGATCACCGTCTCCATGAAGACGGCCTCGGCCGCCATGATGTCCTCGATCGTCTGGCCCGGCACGGGCTCCGGCAGGAAGCCCACGAAGTAGCAGGGATGACCGGCGCGCATCGCCATGCCGATCTCGCTGTCGGCCTTGAAGCCACCGATGCCGGGACCGTGGCCGGCGCGGATCGAACACCACGACCGGTCGGCTGCGCGGGTCGAGCTCGGCTCCCGCCTGCGGCACGATCCGGACCAGGCCGTAATTGACCGGGCGCGCGAGCGTGCGACCGTCGACCACGACCTCGACCGCGAACTGCAGCACGTGCGGTGCGACCTGGGCCGTGTGGTCGAGATGCTGGTTGCCGCGCTGGCGCAAGACGTCGAGGAACAGCACCGAGCGCTGCCAGGAATCGACGAGATAGGCGGCGAGCGGGTTGGCCTCGACGAGCCCGGCGAAGCTCGTCTCCGCTCGCCGCTCGGCCTCCGGTCGGGCGGGTTGCATGATGTTCATCCTCGTTCTCCTCGACCCCGGCGGCACGCGCCGCCCGTTCGACCGGCCCGTCCGCGCCCGGGCGGACGCGTGCGCACGACAGCCCTCCGACCGTCTCAGACCGGCCGCAGGCCCCGGAAGTTGGGCGCCGGCGGTTCGACCCGATAATCGTAGAAGCCGCGCTGGCTCTCGCGACCGAGCCAGCCGGCCTCGACGTACTTCACGAGCAACGGACAAGGCCGGTACTTGCTGTCCGAGGTGCCCTCGTAGAGCACCCGCATGATCGCGAGGCAGGTGTCGAGGCCGATGAAGTCGGCGAGCTGCAAGGGGCCCATCGGATGCGCGGCCCCCAGCCTGAGGGCTTTGTCGATGCCGGCGACGTCGCCCACGCCCTCGTGCAACGCGTAGATCGCTTCGTTGATCATCGGCAAGAGCACGCGGTTGACGATGAAGGCAGGATAATCGGCCGACATCACCGGGCTCTTGCCGAGCCGATCGACCACCGCCTCGACCGTAAGGCAGGTCGCATCGTCGGTCGAGATCGCGCGGATGAGCTCGACCAGCTTCATGACCGGCACCGGGTTCATGAAGTGCATGCCCATGAACCGCTCGGGCCGGTCGGTATGCGCGGCCAGCATCGTCACCGAAATCGACGAGGTGTTGGTGCAAAATATCGTGTTCTTGCCGACGATGGGGCAGAGCCGCTCGAAGATCTCGCGTTTGATCGCCTCCTTTTCGACCGCCGATTCGATCACGAGATCGCTGTCCTCTAGCGATTCCAGCGCGGTCCCGGTGCGGATCCGGGCCAGCGTCTCCTGGCGCGCGCCGGCGGCCATCTCGCCCTTGGCCACCTGCCGGTCCAGCCGCGCGGCGATGCCGGCCACCGCCTTTTCGAGCGCGGTCGCGTTGATGTCCTGCAGCCGCACGTCGTACCCGGCCACGGCGCACACCTGGGCGATTCCGGGCCCCATCTGCCCCGCACCGACCACGCCGATCGTCCGGATCTCGCTCGCGCTCGCGCCCGCCATCCTCATCCTCCCCTCGCTCGCCTCGGGCCCTTACGGCCGCTGACCGACCGCCGCCCTCAGCCCCGCACCAGCCGCAGGGTGTGCCGGGCGATCATCAGCTCCTCGTTGGTCGGCACCACGAGCAGCCCGAGCGCGCTCGAAGGAGCCGAGATCATCGTTCGATGCCCCCGGTTGGCGGGCTCGTCGAGGACCGCGCCGAGCCAGCTCAGGCCTTCGACCACCCGGGCCCGGATCAGCGAGCTGTGTTCGCCGATCCCGCCGGTGAAGACGACGCCGTCGATCCCGCCCATCGCGCTCGCGAGCGCTCCCACCTCGCGGACGATGCGGTAGACGAAGTAGTCGATCGCAAGCTTGGCGCCGGGCGCCTCGCTCGCCTCGAGATCGCGCATGTCGTTGCTGATGCCCGAGAGGCCCTCGAGCCCGCTCTCGCGATAGAGGATCCGCTCGATCGCGCCCGCATCGAGGCCCTTCTGCTGCAATAGATAGAGGACCACGCCGGGGTCGAGCTGGCCGCAGCGGGTGCCCATCGGCAGCCCGTCGAGCGCGGTGAAGCCCATCGTGCTCTCGACGCTGCGACCGGCGTGGACGGCGCACATCGACGCACCCGAGCCGAGATGACAGATGACGACCCGGCCCTCGGCCAGCTCGGGTGCGAGCTCGCGCAACCGCTCGCTGACATACTCGTACGAGAGACCGTGGAAACCGTAGCGGCGGACACCCTCGCGGTAGAGGGCGTCGGGAATGGCAAACCGCTCCGCTACCTCCGGGTGGCCGCGGTGAAAGGCGGTATCGAAGCAGGCGACCTGGACGATGTCCGGATAGCGCTCGGCGATCACCTTGATCGGTGCCAGGTTGTTGGGCTGGTGCAGCGGTGCCAGCGGGACGAGCGCCTCGAGCTCGGCGAGGGTGGCGGGGTCGATGCGGACCGGGGCGGCGAGATCGGGGCCGCCGTGCACGACCCGATGGCCGATCGCGATCGGTCGGCGGCCGCCGAGCTGCGCCACCATCCAACCCTCGAGCCGGTCGAGCGCGGCGGCCACGTCTCCGATCGCACCCGGCTCGTAGGCGTCGTCCGCCACGGCCCGGCCGCTCGCGTCCTCGGCCTCGAGATGCGGCCGGGTGCCGATCCCCTCGAGCTGCCCCTTGAGCTCCAGGTCGAGTCGGCCGTGCTCGGCGATCTCGAAGAGTTGGAACTTGATGCTGGACGAGCCGGCGTTGACCACCAAAAGGGTCTCCTGCACGGACGTCACTCCGCCGCCAGCGCGGTCGGTGCCGCGCGCCGGCTGTGCGCGTAGAGCGCCGCCACCGCGCAGGATGCCTTGCGCGTCCGGACCGTATCGGCCCGACTGGTCAAGATGATCGGCACGCGCGCCCCGAGCACGATGCCGGCGGCATCCGCGTTGGCCAAGAAGGAGAGGTTCTTGGCGAGGATGTTGCCGGCCTCGAGGTCGGGCACGACCAGGATGTTGGCGCGGCGCGCGACCGGCGACTTGATCCCCTTGATCTGGGCCGCAACAGCGTTGATCGCGTTGTCGAAGGCGAACGGCCCGTCGACGAGCCCGCCGGTGATCTGGCCTCGATCGGCCATCTTGGCGAGCACCGCCGCCTCGAGGGTGGCCGGCATCTTGGGGTTGACGCTCTCGACCGCGGCCAGGACCGCCACCCGCGGCTCCGGGATGCCGAGGCCGCGGGCGAGGTCGATCGCGTTCTGGATGATGTCGACCTTGGTCTCGAGGTCCGGAGCGATGTTGACCGCGGCGTCGGTGACGAAAAGCGGTTCGGGATAGGTCGGCACCACCATGATGAAAACGTGCGTGATCCGCCGCCCCGTCCGCAGCCCGGTCTCGCGGTTGATCACGGCACCCAGGAGCTCGTCGGTGTGCAGGCTGCCTTTCATCAACAGTTCGGCATGGCCCGCTCGGACCTCGGCGACCGCGGCGGCCGCGGCCCGATGCGCGTCGCCCGCGTCGACGAGCCCCACCCTGTCGAGCGCGAGCCCGTGCCGGGCGGCGACCTCTCGGATGCGCGCCTCGGGCCCGCACAAGATCGGCTCGATCAAGTTCTCGCGCGCCGCCTCGAGAGCGGCGGTGAGCGCGCTCTCGTCGCAAGGGAAGGCGACCGCGCAGGGGATCGGCGGGATCCCCGCCGCGCGGCGCATCAGCTCCTCGTAGACGTCGTGGGTCTGCACGGTGAAGGTCGGCCGCCCGATCTCGGGGATCGCCTCCTTGTGGCGCGGTGCCCGGACCACCGCCCTACCCTCGAGCACGGGCTCGCCTTTTTGGTTGACGCATCGGCAGTCGAGCTCGACCAGCGACCGCTCGGCGTCCTTGCCCACGACCGTCACCGTGGCGGTCACCGTGTCGCCCAGGAACACCGGGGCCAGGAACTCGAGGGTCTGGGTGACGTAGACCGTGCCGGCGCCGGGCAGGCGCGTGCCCAACAGGTTGGAGAGCAACGAGGCGGTCCACAGCCCGTGCGCGACCGGTGCCCTGAGCCCGTGGCTCTTGGCCTAGGCCTCGTCGAGATGGGTCGGGTTGAAGTCGCCCGAGACCGCGGCGAAGCCCTCTAGCTCCAGCTTGCTCAAGCCGCGTGTCAACGACGCGATGTCGCCGATCGCGATCTCGTCGAAGGTCTTGTTCTCGCAGAGGATCGTCTCGCTCACCCGTCGCCTCCCGCGGGCCCGATCGCCATCTCCGGAACGCTCCCTGGGACGATCAGCGGGGCCGCCGTCGCCGCCGGGATCGCCGCCACGCTCGCCCCGGGCGCCCGCTCCTCGAGGACGAGCCCCGGCCGGCTCGTCTCGATCGCGGCGAGTGCGGTCACCAGGAGGCTCACCGGTCGCTCGAAGGCGAGCGGGCGCTGCGCCTTCGGATTCGTGGCGAGGCGCGAGACGACGACCGTGCGGCAGAGGCGGGGGCCGATCGGCTCGCCGATGCCGACCCCGGGACGCCCCGTGTCCTTGGCGATCACGACGAACTCGCGCCGCTCCTGGCGCACCGGCTCGTCGACCAGCCGCTCCGGCGTTGCGACTGCCGCGAACCCGCCGATCACGAGGCTCGGCCCGTCGCGAACGACGGCACCGCCTCGGCGCAGCTGACGGCTCGTTTCACCTCGGGCGTCTCCCGCGACCGCGTCGAGTCCGATCGCGTCGATCGGCCGGACGGCACGATGCACGCGACTATCGGAGGCTGCCCAACGGCTGTGACACCTCGGCGATCACAGAGGAACAATTCTCGCACCGCGAACCGCCCCGCCGGCGAGCACGCACGACGAGCGGTTCTGTCATCACTCCGTCACCGTGGAAGCCGACGAGCGTTCCGTGGAGCAACGTCGGGGTATGGGGGCTCGACCATGGATCGTCGCGGTATGCTCGTTCGGTCGTCGGCGTTGCTCGCCGCCGGCCTCTACAGCGCAGCGGCGGGTGTCGCGAAGGCGGCCGAGCTTCGCCTGATCGGCTCGGGCGCGAGCTTTCCCTTCCCGCTCTATTCGGCCTGGTTCAAGAACTTCAGCAAGGCCACGGCCGGTGTGACGGTCGACTACCAGGCCAAGGGTAGCGGTGCCGGCATCCAGGACTTCATCAACCGGACGGTCGATTTCGCCGCGAGCGACGCCGGCATGACCGACGAGGAGATCGCCAAGGTCCCGGGCGGTGCCGTGCTCTTGCCGATGACCGCGGGCGAGATCGTGCTCGCCTACAACCTGCCCGGGGTGAAGAACCTCAAGCTGCCGCGCGACGTCTATGTCGACATCTTCCGCGGCAAGATCGAGCGCTGGAACGACCCGCGCATCGCCGCTGCCAATCCCGGTTCAAGCTGCCCGACACCAAGATCACCGTCGTGCGGCGCTCGGACAGCAGCGGCACGACCTTCGTCTTCACCAAGCACCTCTCGGCGATCAGCCCGGAGTTCAAGAGCGAGATCGGCGAGGGCACGAGCGTGCAGTGGCCGCAGCTCCCGAGCATCGTCGCGGCGCCGAAGAACGACGGCGTCACCGCGACGATCAAGCAGACGCCCGGGGCGATCGGCTACATCGAGTATGGCTATGCCAAGCTGACGAAGGCCGAAACCGCGCTCTTGCAGAACGCCGCCGGCAACTACGTCGCTCCGGGCACCAAGGGCGGCCCGTTGGCGCTCGCCGAGGCCGAGTTCAAGAACGGCGATCTGCGCGCCTGGATCTCCGATCCGAAGGGTGCGGAAGCCTACCCGATCGTCTCCTTCACCTGGCTCCTCTTCTACAAGGACCAGGACGACGCCAAGGCCAAGGTTCTTCGCGATCTCGTCGAGTACGGCCTGACCGAGGGCCAGAAGCTCGCCGACAGCATGGGCTACATCCCGCTGCCGCCGAACGTGGTCGAGAAGGTTCGCGCCCAGATCGGCGCGATCGGCTGAACCGAAGAGCCGGCGGTGCTGCGCCGCCGGCTCCTCCATTCCAGCATCGGGCCGACACGGCGTCGGCATCCGAAACGGGCGGCGGGGCGAGATGGCGAGGTCCGGTGTCTTCGAGGTTCCCAGCACCGAGACAGGGGTCTCGCGGCCGCCGAGCCAGGGCGACATCGCGGTCGATCGCGGCTTCACCGCTTTGGCGTTGACGAGCTCGGTGGCGCTCGTCCTTCTCGTGGCCTTCATTCTCTACGAGATCGGCCGCCAGGCCGCACCGGCGATCGCCGATTACGGGCCGGGCTTCCTCCTGCGCAGCGTGTGGGACGTCCAGAACCAGAACTTCGGCATCCTGCCCGAGATCTGGGGCACTCTCTAGAGCTCGCTCCTGGCGCTGCTGCTCGGCGGCTTCTTCGGGCTCACGGTCGCCATCTTCCTCACCCAGGACTTCTTGCCGGCCAAGCTCGCCGCGGTCTTTCGCACCGTGATCGACATGCTGGCGGCCATCCCGAGCGTCGTGTTCGGGCTCTGGGGCATCTTCGTGGTGATCCCGGCGATCCGACCCGCCGCCAACTGGTTGCACGAGACGTTGGGTTTCATCCCGCTGTTCTCGACCTCGCTGAGCGGCCCCGGCCTTTTGCCGGCGGCGATCGTGCTCGCGATCATGATCCTGCCGACCGTGGCGGCGATCTCGCAAGACGCGCTCCGCCAGATCCCCTATCGGACCGAGGCGGCCGCCTACGGCACGGGTGCGACCCGCTGGGAAGCGATCTTGCGGGTCATGCTACCGACCGCAGCGGGCGGGATCGCGAGTGCCCTCGTGCTGGGCTTCGGCCGCGCGCTGGGCGAGACGATGGCGCTCGCCATGCTGATCGGCAACGCCAGCCAGATCAGCGTCTCGCTCTTCTCCCCGGCCAACACGCTGGCCTCGCTCTTGGCCTCGAATTTCCCCGAAGCCGGCCAGATCGAGCGCAACGCCTTGATGTACGCGGCGCTCGTGCTGCTCGCGATCACCCTCGTGGTCAACGTGATCGGCACCTACTTCCTGCAACTCGCCCAGAAGCGCTCGGGAGGGCGATGAGCCATGGCTACAGTCGTCGACGAGAGCCGCACGACCACCTCTGCCGATCTCGGGCGCTCCTGGAGCGACGCCCGCGCGGTCACCAACACGCTTCTGACGGTGGGCGCCTGGCTCGTGGCGCTCTTGGCCGCGGTGCCGTTGGTCTCGGTGCTCTACATGCTGATCGTCCAGGGCGGCGCGCGGCTCGGGCTCGAGCTCCTGACCGAGCTGCCGCCGGCCGGCTTCGAGCATGGCGGCGGCTTCGGCAACGCCATCCTCGGCACGCTCGTGATGGTCGGCGTCGCGGCCCTGATCGGCATCCCGATCGGTGTGCTGGGTGCGATCTATCTGGCCGAGATCGCCCCCGATGGCAGGCTCGCGCGAACGACCCGGTTCCTCGCCAAGGTGCTGACCGGCTTCCCCTCGATCCTCGCTGGCGTGTTCGTCTACGCGATCTTGGTGTTGACCATGGGCACCTACTCGGCGCTCGCCGGCGGCGTGGCGCTCGCCGTGCTCATGTTGCCGACCATCGTGCTCACGGCCGAGGAAGCGATCCGCATGGTGCCGCGCAAGATGAAGGAGGCGGCGGTGGGGATGGGCTGCACCCGTACCCAGACGATCTGGCAAGTCATGCTGCCGACCGCGCTGCTGGCGATCTTGACCGGCATCATGCTCGGCATCGCCCGGGTCGCGGGCGAATCCGCACCGCTTTTGTTCACCGCGCTCTTCAGCAACTATTGGCTCAGCAGCTTGGCCGAGCCGACGGCGTCCTTGTCGATCTTGATCTACAACTTCTCGAGCATGCCGTTCGACAACCAGATCGAGCTCGCCTGGGCGGCCTCGCTGGTCCTCGTGCTGATCGTGCTCGTCTTCAACATCCTGAGCCGACTCGTCGGCCGGCCCAAGGTCTGAGCAGCGGAGAGACGTCATGAGCGCAGCCTTCGCGGTCAAGAGCACGGAGACCCGCTCGAGCCCGCCGCCTGCGGCCCAGGCCGCACGCAGCGACCTCGCGATCGACTGCAAGATCGACAAGCTGTTCTACGGCGACTTTCTGGCCGTGCGCGACAGCCACGTGCCGATCGAGAAGGGCAAGATCGTGGGCTTCATCGGCCCCTCGGGCTGCGGCAAGAGCACGGTGCTGCGCAGCCTCAACCGCATGAACGACTTGATCCCGAGCTTCCGCTTCGAAGGTCACGTCCACTTCATGGGCCAGGACATCTACGCCCGCAACGTCGACCCGGTCGTCGTCCGCCGCCACATCGGCATGGTCTTCCAACAGCCGAACCCGTTCTCGATGAGCATTTACGACAACGTCGCCTTCGGGCTGCGGCTCAACCGCTTCAAAGGCAATCTCGACGAGCGGGTCGAGCACGCCTTGCGACGTGCCGCACTCTGGGACGAGGTCAAGGACAAGCTCAAGAACAACGGACTGTCGCTCTCGGGCGGGCAGCAGCAGCGGCTCTGCATCGCCCGGGCGATCGCGACCGAACCCACGGTCCTCTTGATGGACGAGCCCTGCTCGGCACTCGACCCGATCGCCACGCGGCGGGTCGAGGAGTTGATGCTCGAGCTCAAGAAAGACTACACGATCGCGATCGTCACCCACAACATGCAGCAGGCGCAGCGGGTCGCCGACGTCACCGCGTTCTTCTCGGTCGATATCTCGCAAGGCGGCCGCACCGGTTACTTGGTCGAGATGGGCCCGACCGAGCAGATCTTCAACGATCCGCGCGAGCAGCTCACCAAGCAGTACATCAGCGGTCAGTTCAGCTGAGCCGCGCGTTCCCGCCCGAGCGAGGGGGAGAGAAGCGATGACGGAGCTCGGCAGGCGCGCCGCCCTCGCGGCGCTCGCCGGGGCGGGCCTGGCGTTCGGTCCGCGTCCCGCCACGGCACAGCAACGCGTCTTGCTGCGCGGCGCCGGCTCGAGCTTCGCCGCCCCGCTCTTCGCCCGCTGGATCAAGGCCGTAGAGGCGGCGCGCCCGGGCCTGTCGATCGTCTACGACTCCGTCGGCAGCGGCGAAGGCATCAGCCGGTTCGTCACCGGCTCGGTCGACTTCGCCGCGACCGATGCCGTCCCGAGCGACGCCCAGCTCGCCAAGGTCGCAGACGGCGCGCGCATGGTGCCGGCGACCGCCGGCATGGTCGTCCTGGCCTACAACCTCCCGGGCGTGCGCGGGACGTTGCGGCTGCCGCGCGCCGTCCTGCCGGCGATCTTGCGGGGCGAGATCCGGAGCTGGAACGATCCGGCGATCGTCGCGGCCAATCCGGGGCTCGACCTGCCCAAGCGGACGATCGTCCTGGTCGCCCGGCTCGACGGCAGCGGCACCACCTACGCGCTGACCAACCATCTGGCGGCGATCGATCCGGTCTGGCGCGAGCGGCACGGGGTGGCCACGCGCGTCGACTGGCCGGGAACGGCGATGCTGATGCGCGGCAACGAGGGCGTTTCCGGCCGCCTCAGGGTCACCGAGGGCGGCCTCGGCTATGTCGAGCACGGCTTCGCCAAACGGCTCGGCCTGCCGATGGCCGAGCTCGAGAACCGCGAGGGCCGCTTCGTGGCGCCCACGGCCGCGGCCGGGCGCGAAGCCCTCGCCTCGGCCGATGTGAAGGGCGAGGATCTGCGGATCGTGATCCCCGACCCGCCCGGCGCCGGTTCCTATCCGATCGTGAGCTATACCTGGCTCTTGCTTTATGGTCGCTACACGAGCGGTGCCAAGCTCGAGGGGTTGCGCGCCTTCGCCGAGTTCGGTCTCGGTGACGGGCAGCAGATCGCCGCGGAGATGGGCTACGTTCCCTTGCCCGAGAGCGTGGCGGCGGCGAGCCGCTCGGCGTTGCAGTTGATCGGCTGAGCGGCGGGTGGCGGTGGCGAGCAGCCGAGCGAAGCAGGCGTCGGATCGTCCCCCTTCGGCGCGGTCGTGAGCGGCCGGCGGCTCGACCTCGCTCGGATCGAGGCGGCGCTGCGCGAGCTGCAGCGTCGCTTCGCCGAGATCAACGCCGGGCTCGCCGCCCCGCGCGAGCCGCCCGACGAGGAGGTCGTCCGCAACCTGGTGGCCGGCTACGCGGTGGTCGATCGGATCGCCGCGGCCGAGGTCGAGCTGTTCACTTACGGCGGCTCCCAACATCTGCTGGAGCTCAACACCCTTGTGCTCTGCGGCGAGGATCCGCGCCGGCGGGCCGAGTTCGAGCCGCACCGCAAGGCGACCGAGGCCTGGTTCTACGATGCTGCCGGCGGCAATATCGGCGGGCTCGTCGATTGGTACCAGCGGCATGCGAACGAGCCGCCGTTCGAGCGCGCGGCCGGTGTCTACGTCCGGATGTTGAGCGAGCCGCAGCTGTTCATCGAAGGCAACCACCGCACCGGCGCGCTCGTGATGAGCCAGATCCTGCTGCGCGCCGGACTGCCGCCCTTCGTCGTCTCGCTCGCTAACGCCAAGGGCTATTTCGATCCGTCGACGGTGATCCGCGGCAAGCGCAAGAACGGCTACGCGCTGCTCTTCGAGCTGCCGCGGATCAAGCGACGCTTCGCCCGCTTCCTGCGCGCGCAATCCGACCCCCGCTTTCTGCTGGAGCCGGCGACCGACGCGGTCGCCTGACGAGCTAGCGGCACGCACGGCTCGCCGGCCCGGCCGCGAGAAAAAAGGGGCGCCGGTGACCGGCGCCTCCCCGTGGAACGAGACGGAAAAGGGATCAGGCCTCGCGCAACAGCCGCGTGTCGATCGGCAGCTCGCGGATCCGCTTGCCGGTCGCGGCGAAGATCGCGTTGGCGATCGCCGGTGCGATCGGCGGCACACCCGGCTCGCCCACGCCGGTTGCCGGCGTGGTGTAGGGATGCGGCACGATGTGGACCCGCACCTCGCGCGGAAAATTGGTCATCCGCACCATCTCGTAATCGTGGTAGTTCGACTGCTCGGCGCGGCCGTTCTTGAAGGTCACGGCCGAATGGAAGCAGAGCGTCTGCCCCATCACCGCGGCCCCCTCGAGCTGCGCCCGGATGCGCTCCGGATTGGCCGCGAAGCCGCAGTCGATCGCCATGTCGACCCGCGGGATCGTCACCGTCCCGTCCTTGGCGACCACGACCTCGGCCACGGCCGCCACATAGGTGAGGAAGCTGCGGTGCACCGCGAGGCCCAGGCCGGTGCGCGGCGGCATCGCCCGACCCCAACCCGCCTTCTCGCAGGCCAGCTCGACCACCGCCCGCAGCCGACCGGTGTCGATCGGGAACACCGCGTAGGGATCGCCATAGTTCCACAGCTCGCCCTCGATGCCGGCGGCCACGGGGTCGAGCTTGCGCGGCGGGCCGATCAGCTCGAGCAGCACCTCCTTGTGGTCGCGGCCCAGGGCATGGGCGAGCTCGGCCACGAAGCATTGCACCGCGAAGGCGCGCGGAATGTTGGAGACCGAGCGGAACCAGCCGATCCGGACGTGGTTCTTGATAGCACCGTTCTCGCAGCGGAGGTTGGGGATGTCGAACGGGTTGTCGACCAGCCCCATGCCGAGCTCGATCGGGAACTGGTGCTCGGCCGGGGCGAAGGTCGAG
>JANWZN010000370.1 GCA_025054575.1 Geminicoccaceae bacterium
AAAGGCGAAGTCGGCGCGCTCGGCGTGAGGCAGGTCGGCAAGATTGGCGATCCTCAGGCTCGCCACCAGGTCCTCTCCCAGGGGCAGGATGAGCTCGGCATCGATCAGGGTGTGGCCAGGGTAGACGTGGAGGTTCTCGGCATCCGTGGGATAGGGGCCAAGATGCCGGAGCTGCAGCCGCGCCTCGGCGCCGTCGGCGAAGCGCCGCCCGAGCGCGAGCGCCGCGAGCCGCCGCGGCGCGGAGTCGATGCGCCGCCCTGCGACGATGCGCTCGCCGCCGGCGAGCTCGCGGGTAAAGGCATAGCGGTGGCGGGCGAGGGAGAGCTGCCCGGCGAGCGCGAAGCCGCTCCCGAGCGCGTGCGCGAAGGAGAGCTCCGCGCCGAAGTGCCGGGTACGGCCGCCGCTCACCAGGAAGCCGGCCGCGTCGCGCAGCACCAGGTCGCGCTTGCGGTAGGCGAAGAGCTCGAGGGCGAGGCCGGCCCCCTCCCAATCCCGACGCCAGCCGAGCTCGAGGCCCGCGAGCCGCTCCGGGCCGATGTCCGCCACCTCCTGGCCGCGCTGCAGCCGGTAGAGCTCGTGCACCTGCGGCATCCTGAACCCGCTCGCGAGCCGCGCGCTGGCCGTCGCCCCCTCGGACAGCGGACGGGCGAAGCCGAGCTCGGCGGAGATCCCGGCGAAGGCGTCGCGGCGGTCGG
>JANWZN010000371.1 GCA_025054575.1 Geminicoccaceae bacterium
TGGCGCTCGCCTACACCGCCGTCTGCTGCGCGGTCGCTGCCGCGTTCTTCGTACGGTTCCGCGCGCGCGTCGCGTTCTGGGTCTGAGGACCGGCCCATGGCGATGGTCCGCGCAGAGGATCTCTCGATCGAGTTCCCGCTCTACCACCTCGGGGCCCGCTCGCTGAAGAAGCGCCTGTTCGCGATGTCCCCGCTGCGCCTCCGCCAAGACGAGGCCTACCGCATCGTCGTCACGGCGCTGCGGGGCCTGACCTTCACCATTGCCCCGGGCGAGCGTGTCGGCCTGGTCGGGCACAACGGCGCCGGCAAGACGACCCTGCTGCGCACCCTTGCCGGCATCTACGAGCCGGTCGGCGGCAGGCTCGAGGTCCACGGCAAGGTCGGGTCGCTCGTCGACCCCGGCGCCGGCATGGATCCGGAGGCGACAGGGCGGGAGAACATCCTGCTGCGCGGCCTCTACCAGGGCCTGGACGACGCGGCCTGCCGCTCGATGGCGATCGAGGTCAGCGCCTTCAGCGGCCTGGGCGAGTTCCTCGACGTGCCCGTCCGCACCTATTCGGCCGGCATGTCCCTGCGGCTCGCCTTCGCCATGGCGACGGTGATGCAGCCCGAGATCCTGCTGATGGACGGTAAGCGCGGCGACGAGACCCTTGCGGCGAGCGGTTGACGATCAGCCGGTTTCGTTGGTCTTCCA
>JANWZN010000372.1 GCA_025054575.1 Geminicoccaceae bacterium
CCCGGGATCCTGCCCGAACCCGCCCGCGGCGCGCGACATGTCCCGATCCGGCCGCCGGCGCGATCTCCGCCCGGCACCGTGCGCCGTGGACGGCGATCAGAGGGCGGGACGGGCGGCGTGGCGCTCGCCGCTCAGGCCGCCGCCACCCGGTCGCGTCCCTCCGCCTTGGCCCGATAGAGCGCGCGATCGGCCTCGGCCACCAGATCCGAGGGTTGCCCGCCCCGGGCGGGGCGCGCCGTCGCCACCCCCGCGCTCACCGTCACCGTGCGTCCCGACTCGGGATGCCGGATGCGAAGCCCCGCGACCATCGCGCGGATCCGCTCCGCCGCGCGCATCGCCTCGCCCTGCTCGTAGTCCGGGAGCAGGATGGCGAACTCCTCGCCGCCGTAGCGGGCCACGGTCTCGCCGGCGCGGGCGTGAAGCCCCGCGAGGAGCTCGCCCACCCGCCGCAGGCACTGGTCGCCCGCCGGATGGCCGAGCAGGTCGTTGAAGGCCTTGAAGCGATCGACGTCGACCAGGATCAGGGACAGCGGACGGTCGTGCCGCGCCGCCCGCGCCCACTCCTCGGCGAGGGTCTCGTCGAGCCGGCGGCGGTTGGCGACGCCGGTGAGGGCATCCTCACGCGAGAGCTGGAGGAGTCTCCGGTTGGCGGCCTCGACCTCGGCGGTGCGCTCGCCGACCAGCCGCTCGAG
>JANWZN010000373.1 GCA_025054575.1 Geminicoccaceae bacterium
ATGGCGATCGCCGGCTTCGTCCGGCCCACCTCCGGTGATATCTACGTCGACGATCGACCGATCACGCATCTGCCGCCGGAACGGCGAAACTTCGGTATGGTCTTCCAGGGCTATGCCCTGTTTCCCCACATGACGGTGGCAGAGAATGTTCACTTCCCCCTTCGTGTGCGCAGGCTCGCCCGTTCCGAGGCCGAGGCTCGTGTCGCTCGCGCGCTCGATCTCGTGCAGCTTTCGCACCTCGCGGCGCGTTATCCGAGCCAGCTCTCCGGCGGGCAGCAGCAGCGCGTTGCCCTTGCCCGTGCTCTCGTGTTCGAACCTTCGCTGCTGCTCCTCGACGAGCCGCTCTCCGCCCTCGACAAGAAGCTGAGGTCAGAGCTGCAGGAGGAACTGAAAGTGTTGCACCGGCGGGTTGGCCTCACTTTTATCTACGTCACGCACGACCAGGAGGAGGCCCTCTCGCTGTCGGACCGGATTGCCATACTGCGCGACGGCCGCCTCGTCCAGGAGGGCGAACCTTCGCTTCTCTACGAGAAACCTTCGACCCGCTTCGTTGCCGAGTTCCTCGGCCGGTCGAATTTCCTCGAAGGCGTGGTAGAGGAGGAGCACGACGCCTGCTTCGTCTATCGCGTCGGTGCGTCCCGCTACCGGCAAATCGGCCGCGCGCCAAAAGGGAAGCGTGTGCTGATCGC
>JANWZN010000374.1 GCA_025054575.1 Geminicoccaceae bacterium
TCGCGCAGGCCGGGCGCGAGGTGGTGATCCTGGAAGCCGAGGCGGCGATCGGCACGCACGCGAGTTCGCGCAACTCCGAGGTGATCCACGCCGGGATCTACTATCCGCCCGGCTCGCTAAAGGCGCGCGCCTGCGTCGAGGGAAAGCGCCGCCTCTACCGCTACTGCGCCGAGCGCGGCATCGCGCACCGCCGCTGCGGCAAGCTGATCGTCGCCACCGACGAGTCGCAGCTCGCCGAACTGGCCGCCCTCCAGCGCCGCGCGCACGCGAACGGAGTCACCGACGTCGTCTGGCTGGAGCGCGCCGAGGCGCTCGCGCTCGAGCCCGAGCTCGAGTGCGTTGCGGCGCTGCATTCGCCCTCGACCGGGATCGTCGACAGCCACGCGCTGATGCTCGCGCTGCTTGCCGACGCCGAGCGCGCCGGCGCGATGCTCGCCCTCAAGAGCCGCCTCGAGCGTGCCGTCGTGCGCGCAGGCGGCTTCGAGCTGCAGGTAGCCGGCGCCGACCCGGTGCGCTGCGCGCTGCTCGTCAACTGCGCGGGGTTCGCGGCGCCGAGCCTCGCGCGCAGGATCGAGGGCTACCCGCCCTCGGCTGCACCGCGCGAGTTCTACGCGAAAGGCAACTACTACACACTCGCCGGGCGCGCGCCGTTTTCGCGCCTCGTCTACCCGGTGCCCGAGCCGGGC
>JANWZN010000375.1 GCA_025054575.1 Geminicoccaceae bacterium
ACCAACATCACCCGCGCGCTGCGCCACCGCGACCCGGAGGCGGCCTTCGCCATGGTCGCCGCCCTGGTGCCGGACTGGTCGGGCGGCACGCGGATCGGCGAGGCGATCGCGCGCTTCAACCGCGACTGGGCACGGCGCGTGCTCGGCCAGGGCGCGGTGGTGCTGCTGATCACCGACGGGCTCGACCGCGAAGGGGGCACGGGGCTCGCCGAGGCGATGGACCGGCTGCACCGCTCCTGCCGGCGTCTGATCTGGCTCAACCCCCTGCTTCGCTTCGAGGGCTTCGAACCCCGCGCGGCGGGTATTCGCGCCATCCTGCCGCACGTGGACGATTTCCGCCCGGCGCACAATATCGAGAGCATCGAGGCGCTGGTGCGCGCGCTCTCCACCCCGCCGGCGAGGAGGAAGGCCGGATGGGCATGGACGACGATGCCGAGGACGTGCTGACGATCGCCGGGCGCTGGGCGGCCGAGGGCGAGAGGGTGGCGTTCGCCACCGTGGTCGAGACCTGGGGTTCCTCGCCGCGGCCGCCCGGCTCGCGGCTGGCGGTGACCGCCTCGGGGCGGATGGCGGGCTCGGTCTCGGGCGGCTGCATCGAAAGCGCGGTGGCCGAGGCGGCCCGCGAGGTGATGGCCTCCGGCGTGCCGCGGCTGCTCACCTTCGGGGTGACCGATGAGCGCGC
>JANWZN010000376.1 GCA_025054575.1 Geminicoccaceae bacterium
CTGCCCGGTCTTTACGGCCTGGCCCGGCTGCACGGCCACCGAGACGATCACGCCGGGGATCGGCGCGAGCACGTCCCGGCTGCCGGAGGGGCGAAGGTTGAAAGAATGCAGGTCGGAAGGTTGCATGCTGAGCGCGCCGTTCGCCGGGGCAGAACCTTCAACCTGCGAACCTGTAACCTGCACCTCATTCTTCAACCACACTTCGAACCGCTCGCCGTCCACAGTGGCAATGATCGGCTCAGCGTTCAGGTCGCCGACTTCAACGTCGAAAGCAAGTCCCTCAACGGTAACTTTGATCCTCATCGCACCGGGCCTCGCTGATTGAGCAATTGCGCCCGCCGCACGGCCTGCCAGGCGCTGACGATGGCGGTGGGCGGGAGTGGGAATTCGCGCGGCTGGAACGCCGTCTCCTCGGCCCGCTTTTGCGCTTGGACGGCCAGAGCAGCGGCGACGGCGGCCGCGGCGGCGCGTTGTTTCAATTCACGTCTGCGGTCTGAGCCGACAGGGGCCGCAGCCGGCGCGGGCCGGTCGGCGGCCAGTCGCACCAGCAGCGCCATCAGGCCCCACAGCAGCACGATCGCGCCAAAGACCAGGCTCATGCCGATAACGGTGATTTGGAGGGCGATAGACAGAGAGGGAGGCATTGAGGGAATGTGTTTCGTATTGCGT
>JANWZN010000377.1 GCA_025054575.1 Geminicoccaceae bacterium
TGAGCGTGTCCGAGCCGACCGACTTGAGCCGGCCGGAAACCCCGCTCACCGGCCGGTACTCCGGCAGCGCCGGATCGACCTCGATCGCCGCAGCCTGGGTCGCGAAGCCCAGCAGGGCCGCGAACGCACAGCGCGCGGTGGGGGTGGAGGGCACCATCGCGAGGGAAGGCCGCCGAAAGGCCGGAAGGCTAGTTCACCTTCTTGACAGTTTCGTGGCAGCCTCAGCCCGGGACCGCGGTCGGCACGTCGGACTCGATGCGGAGCTGCAGGGTCTCGTTCTCGACGTACAGGTGGACCCGGCCACCCTCGGCCAGGCGACCGAAGAGGAGCTCGTCGGCGAGCGGCCGCTTGATGTGCTCGCGGATCACGCGCGCCATCGGCCGCGCCCCCATCTGCGGGTCGAAGCCGTGCTCGGCCAGCCACAGCCTGGCCTCGGGCGCGGCGCTCAGGCTCACGTGCCGGTCCTGGAGCTGGCTCTCGAGCTCGATCAGGAACTTGTCGACCACGCGCAGGATGTCCTCGAAGCCGAGCGGCTGGAACTGCACGATCGCGTCGAGGCGGTTGCGGAACTCCGGGCTGAAGCTGCGCCGGATCACCTCCATCGCGTCGCTGCTGTGGTCCTGGGTGACGAAGCCCATGCTGCGGCGGGCCGCCTGCGCCGCGCCGGC
>JANWZN010000378.1 GCA_025054575.1 Geminicoccaceae bacterium
ATCGCAAGCAGCACCAGATCCGCCGGCAGCGAGAACTCCGAGCCCGGAATCTCCTCCGGCTTGCCGTCCCTCCAGGCGAGGCGCACCGCGCGCAGCGCCTTCACGCGCCCGCCCTCGCCGACGAACGCCTTGGTGGCGACCGACCAGTCGCGCGTGACGCCTTCCTCGTGCGAGCTCGAGGTGCGCAGCCGCGTCGGCCAGTACGGCCAGACGGGGTTCTCGTCGACCTCCGGCGGCATCGGCAGGAGTTCCAGTTGCGTCACCGACGCCGCGCCGTGGCGGTTCGCGGTGCCGACGCAGTCCGAGCCGGTGTCGCCGCCGCCGATCACGACGACGTGCTTGCCGCTCGCCCACAGGTCCGGCACGCCGACGTCGCCGGCGACGCGCTTGTTCTGCAGCGGCAGGAATTCCATCGCGAAGTGAATGCCGTCGAGCTCGCGCCCGGGAATCGGCAGGTCGCGCGGCACTTCGGCGCCGCCGGCGAGCACCACCGCGTCGAATTCGGCGAGAAGCTTCGCCGCCGGCAGCATCTGCGTCGCGTCGTTGAGGATGCCCCGGCCCGGGCGCGCGCGCCCGATGAGGACGCCGGTGCGGAAACGCACGCCCTCGGCCGCGAGCTGCTCGAGCCGCCGGTCGATCACCCACTTCTCGAGCTTGAAGTC
>JANWZN010000379.1 GCA_025054575.1 Geminicoccaceae bacterium
GACCAACCTGGCGGAGATGCAACGCCAGATCGAGCCGCTGCTGCGCTAATGCTCGCGCTGGCACGCAGCCCTGCAGCCCTCCCGGCCTGTCTGGCAGGCTCTGCCCCAAACCAGCGTCCTATTGCCGGGACCCCGGCCGCCGCCCAGACTGGGGGCCAGCGTCTGCCCGGTATCCGCCCGGGCAAACGGAAGAGCGGCGATGAGTTCTCGAACGATGACCTTCCCCAAAATCAGCCCCGCGCTGCGGCAAGCCTTCCTTAACTTGCTGCGCATCGGCGTCTCGGTGATGCTGCTCGCGGTCGTCCTCTCACAAATCAACCTGGCGCGGCTGGCGCAGACCCTTGGTGAAGCAGACCTACGCCTGTACGCCGCTGCCCTGGGCCTCGGGCTGACCGGCGTGGCGCTGCGGGCGTGGCGCTGGAAGGTGCTGCTCGACGCGGTCGGCGCGCGCGTGCCCTATGGCCGACTGCTCTATCTCTACTTCGTCGGCGCGTTCTTCAACGCCTTCCTGCCTACAGGCTTTGGCGGCGACGTGGTGCGCGTGCTGGAGTTCGGCCCCGGCGCGGACAAGGCCACCGCCGCCGGCACAACCATCGTGGACCGGCTGGCCGGCTTCATCATGCTCTTCGCGCTGGCGCTGGTCGCGCTGCCTT
>JANWZN010000037.1 GCA_025054575.1 Geminicoccaceae bacterium
GGCGGCGGGTGCTCGCGCGAGATCGCGCCGAGCACGGCCAGGACGTCGGCCGCGCTCTCGACCAGATGCGCGCCCTCGCGCAGGAGCTTGTTGGTGCCCTGATGGCGCGGGTCCAAGGGGCTGCCCGGCACCGCCATGACCTCGCGGCCGGCCTCGAGCGCGAGGCGGGCGGTGATCAGCGAGCCCGAGGCGGGTGCGGCCTCGACCACGAGCACGGCCAGCGCCAGGCCGGCGATGATCCGGTTGCGGCGCGGAAAATGGCGCGCCTGCGGCTCGGCACCGAGCGGCCGCTCGCTGACCGCGCATCCCGCTTGCGCGATGCGCTCGAGAAGTGCTGCGTTCTCCTCGGGATAGGCGCGGTCGACGCCGCTCGCCAGCACCGCGACGGTCGAGCCGGGTCCCTCGAGGGCCCCCTCGTGCGCGGCGGTGTCGATCCCGCGCGCGAGCCCCGAGACCACGACGAGGCCCGCTGCCGCCAACGCGCGGGCCATCTGCGCGGCAAGCAGCCGGCCGTGGGTGCTGGCGTTGCGGGCGCCGACCACGGCCACCGATGGCGCGCGCAAAAGCTCGACCGAGCCGCGCACGAGGAGCACGGGAGGCGCGTCCGCGAGCGCCGCGAGCCGGGTCGGATAGGCGGGCTCGCCGGCGAGCAGGAGCTGGACGCCGGCGGCCTCGATCGCGGCGCGCTCGCGCTCGACCGCCGCTTCCGGAGCGAGCTCGAGCCCGGGCCAGCGGCCGGTCGCCAGAAGCCCCGGCAGCGCCTCCACGGCCGCCCGGGCGCTGCCGAAGCGGGCGAGCAGCTTGGCGTGGCTCTTGGGCCCGATGCCGGGCGAGCGGGCGAGCCGGAGCCGGGCGAACCGTTCGGCCGGGTCGAGCGCACCGGAAGCGAGAGAATCGGCTCCGCTCATGAACCTATGGTTGCACGAGCCCCGGCGGCCGGGCAAGCCGGCGCTCAAGACGGCGCGGCGAGCGGCGCGGGATCGGGTGCCAGGGCCCGCGCGGCGGCGAGGTCCAGGCGCACAAGCCGCTCGCCCTCGGCATAAACGAACGCCAGGGCACGGCGGCGGGAGACGAGCCGGGCGGGCAGGGGGTCGTAGCGGAAGCCGGCACCGCCCAGGAGCGGTGCGATCGCACCCACGTCCACCTTCTCCTCGAGCTCGACCCGCAACAGGCACAAGCGCCGGCCGGCGGCGTCGCGGGCGCGGAAGGGTACGCCTGCGAGGCGGAGAAAGCTCGTGGGGTCGGAGGCGCTCGCGAAGCCTTCGACGAAGGCGGCCTCGACCAGGTCGAAATCGGGCTCGGGGGCGGACGTGTCGGCGGCGGCTCCGGCGCGGGCCGGATCCGGCAATTGCCAGGCGACCGGCTCGCGCGGCGAGGCGTTGTGGCCGAGGGCAGCGCCTCGCCTTCCTCGGTGCCGGGGCGGCCCGTGCGCCGGCCCGTGCGCGTGGCCGTGCGGGTGCGGGTGGTGATGGTGGTGATGGTCGTGACGGTCGTGGGCGTCGTGCATGGCGCGCCTCAGTACGAGACCGGCCGATCGATGATCGCCTTGTGCTTGCCGAGCGTGCCGTGCGCGACCATGGCCCCCAGGGCTTCGACCACCACCCGCACGGCCAACAGTGCCGTGATGTCGGAGGTGTCGTAGGGCGGGCTCACCTCCACGACCTCGAGCCCGCAGATCCCCTCGCGGGCGACGAGGCCCAGAAGCTTCAGGGCCTCGCGCGGCAGGAAGCCGCCCGGCTCCGGCCAGCCGGTGCCGGGGACGAAGCCGCAATCGACGCTGTCGACATCGAAGCTCACATAGACCGCATCGGTGCCGGCATGGGCGAGCTCGAGGGCGATCTCGGCGGTCTTCTCGAGGCCCAGGCACTCGACGTCCTCGATCGTCAGGATGTTGGTGCGGCGCTCGCGGGCGACCTCGACGCCCGCGCGCGGCACCTGCCAGCCGCCGATGCCGATCTGGACGAGGTTCTCGGGGCGGACGTTGGGCAGCTCGGTCGCCCAGTACCAGGGTGTCGTGTGCATCCGCTCGTCGAGATCCTTGGCCTGGATGTCGATGTGTCGGTCGAAATGGACGATGCCGATCTTCTTGCTCGTGCAGCGGGCGATGCCGCGCACGCAGGGAAAGCCGATCGAATGGTCGCCGCCCAGGATCAAGGGCAGTGCCCCGCTCGAGAAGACGTGCGCCACCGCCCGGCTGATCTGATCGAAGCTCTTTTCGATGTTGGCGGGGATCACGAAGACGTCGCCCGCGTCGCAGAGCGTCATCTGCTCGCGCAGATCCACACCGAGCTCGTAATTGTAGGGGGTGTAGAGGGCGGAGATGCGGCGGATTCCTTGCGGGCCGAAGCGGGTGCCGGGACGGTAGGTGGTGCCGGCATCGAGCGGCACGCCGATCACGGCCGCATCGTACTTGCCGACCTCGCGGACGTTCTCGACGTAAGGCGCCTTCAAGAAGGTGTTGATGCCGGCGAAATGCGGGAGCTCGCCGCGGGCGAAGGTCGGGATCGTCTTGTCCGAAAGGCTCTCGGCACCGGGCAGGCCCATCTCGAGCGCCCAGCGCTGCTCCTTGCGCCAGCCCTCGCTCGAAAGCCGGCCCTCGGCCTCGGCCATCTTCCAGCCCTGGCTCGCGAGCTTCTCGTAAGAAGGATGGTGGGCGCGGCGCTCGTTGCGCGGCGGGGCGAGCCCGGCCACGCGGTCCTCGTGGCGGCGAGGGCGGTCGAACATGCTCAGGAGCCTCCTGTGGCGGGCGCGGCCGCGCTCGCGGCGGGGGCGGGCGGGCGCGGCCGTCGCCGGTTGTAGCCGGGCAGGTCGTAGGTGACGGTGGCACCGTAGCGCTCCGGTGCCTGCGGGTCGCGGCGGACCTTGTCGAAGACCAGGACACGGGTGCCGAGCTGGAAGGCTTCGGGCAGATCGTGGGTGACCATGACCACGGTGGTACCGCGCTCTTCCCAGAGCTCGAGGAGAAGGGCGCGCGCATCGGCGCGGATGCCGGGGTCGAGGGCGCCGAAGGGCTCGTCCAAGAGAAGCACGCGCGGCTCGACGACGAGCGCCTGGGCGAGTGCGAGGCGCTGCTGCATGCCGCCCGAGAGCTCGTGCGGGAAGGCCTCGAGCACGTGGCCGAGGCCCACGCGCTCGAGCATCGCCGCGGCCTGTTCGTGCGCCTCTCGGCGGCGGGCGCCGAAGCTGCGGCCGAGAAGACGGCTCGCGCGCAACTCGAGGCCGAGGGCGGCGTTCTCCAGCACCGAGAGGTGCGGGAAGACCGTGTAGCGCTGGAAGACGATGCCGCGATCGGGGCCCGGCTCGGCCGGCAAGGGTGCCCCGTCCAACAGGATGCGGCCGCGGCTCGGTTGCTCCACACCCAGGAGAATGCGCAAAAAGGTGCTCTTGCCGCAGCCCGAGCTGCCGACGATCGCGACCAGGCTCGCGGGCTCGATCACGAGGCTCACGCGTTCGAGCACGACGCGATCGCCGTAGCTTTTCCACAAGCCCTGGACTTCGATCCGGCTCATGCGCCCGAGCGCGCCCAGGGGAAGAGCCGGCGCCCGAGGAACGCCAACAGGCGGTCGCCCGCGAAGGCCAGGAGCGTGATCCAGGCGACATAGGGGAGGATGACGTCCATCGCGAGATAGCGGCGGACGAGGAAGATCCGGTAGCCGAGGCCCTCGGTGGCGGCGATCGCCTCGGCTGCGATCAAGAACAGCCAGGCCGGCCCCAGCTGCAGCCGGACGGCATCCAGAAGGCGCGGGGCGACCAAGGGTCCCACGATGCGGATCGCCAGATGCCAGCTCGAGGCACCCAGCGTCTGGGCCTTGACCAGAAGCTCCTCGGGCAATTCGCGCACCCGCAGCGCCAGATCGCGGATCAGAAGCGGGCCCGTGCCGAGGGCCACGAGCCCGATCTTCGAGGCCTCGCCCGTGCCGAGCACGATCAGGAGAATGGGCAGGACGGCGAGCGGCGGGATCATGGCGAGGGCGGCGACGAAGCTGCCCAAGAGCGCGCCCGCGAGCGGGACGAGCCCGATCGCGATGCCGAAGAGGGCGGCCACCAGTGTGGCGAGCGCGAGGCCGGCTGCGAGCCGGCCGAGGCTCGCCGCCGTGTCGCTCCACAAGAGCACGGCACCCGTGCGCCGGTCCGGCTCGAGCGCGAGGCTGCGGAGCGACTCGAGGAGGGTCGAGGGCCAGGGCAAGAGCTTGTCGGCGGGATTGTCGGCCAGGCGCGCGGCCGAGCCGAAGAGATAGGCGAGCAACAGGAGCACGAAGGGCAGGGCTGCGAGCAGGAGTGCTGCCTCGCGGCTCGGTCGGCGGTTGACCAGGCGCACGGAAGGGTGCCCCGCGCGGCCCGCCCCCGGCCCTCAGAGCCCGCCTTCGGCGGCGCGCGCCATGAAGCTCGGATCGAAGCGCAGCTTCACGTTCTTGGGATCGCCCAAGACCGTGCCGTCGGCGAAGGCGATGCCGACCGTATCGAGCCCGCCGCCCAGAAGGCCTTTCTCGTGCGAGAAGCGGCGCACGCGGTCCATGGTACGGACGAGCTCGGCACTTCGGGTGAAGGCGACCGCCTCGGCCGGCTCCCAAAACATCCGGGTGGTGGCGAGCTGGGCGTCGAAGCCGGCCAGATCGGTGCCGGAGGCTCGGGCCATGGCGCTTCGGGCAGCACGGCCCGCCTCGTCGTCGCGGCGCATGATCGCCATCGTCTCGTACCAGGCACCGACGAGCGCCTTGCCGAGGTTCGGGTTGGCGGCGAGGGCTTCGGTGCGCACCACCATGAGGTCGATGATCTCGCCCGGGATCTGCGAGGAATCGAACAGCCGGCGGGCGCCCGGCAAGGCCGCCGCTTCGGAGAGGAGCGGGTTCCAGGTGACGATGTGGCGGACGTCCGGGCTCGCCTGGAAGACGCCCAGGATGTCGGCGTCGGAGGTGTTGACGACGGTGACGTCGCGCTCGCTCAGGCCCACGCTCTCGAGGGCGCGAGCCAGAAGGTAGTGCGAGACGCTGAGCTCGACGAGGTTGATCCGCTCGCCCGCGAGCGCGCGCAAATCTCGAGCGGTCTTGCTCACGATGCCGTCGTTGCCGTTCGAGAAGTCGCCCACGATGAGCGCGGTCGAATCGACCCCGCCCACGGCCGGGATCGTGAGCGCGTCCATGTTGGTCATGGCGCAGCCGTCGAAGGCACCGGCCGTGTACTGGTTGATCGATTCGACGTAATCGTTGATCTGGACGACTTCGATCGACAGGCCGTAGCGATCGGCCCATTTCTTGACGATGCCGCGATCGGCGGCCCAGCCCCAGGGCATCCAGCCGACATAGATCGACCAGGCGATCTTGAACTCGCTGCGCGCGGCGGCCTGTGGGCTCGCCCAAAGGCCCACGAGGAGCGCCATCGCAAGGACCAGCACGATTCGACGCATCCCGCCCTCCCGCTTCCGGCTCGCGGATGCGGTCGACCTGCCCCGGAGACGGCCACGATCGGGGCCGGGGCGGGCCGGCCGCGCTCGTCTCCCGGGCTTTTGTCCCGCCGTGGCTCCGCGGCCGCAGCCGCGGGAGTGCACCTCTCGGACCAGACACCGAGGCCGGCCGGAACCCTAGGTGCATTATGCCCGCGAGGTAGCAAGGCCGATGCCAGCGGCCCGCGGCCGCGATCCGGCCGTCCGGCTGCCGCTCGAACGGGCAGGAGCGGGGCGGAATCGGGCGAGCCTGCTCAGCGCGTGGGCACGCCACCTCTCTTCGCGCCGTGCGCGTGCCGGGGGCTCAGCCGCTGCGCTTGGCGCCGAGCGAGGTCTTGGGCTCCTGGCCCCGCAAGAGGCGGGCGATGTTGGCGCGGTGCTGGAAGATCACGAGGGCGGCCAAGAGCAGATAGAGCTCGGCCGCCTGGACGTGACCGAGCAGCCAGGCGGCGAGCGGGGCGGCGAGTGCCGCCAGGATCGAGCCGAGCGACACCCAACCCGTGAGCGCAAACGCAAGCGCGAGCACGGCCAGGGCCGGCAGGACGACCAGGGGGGTGAGCGCGAGGATCACCCCGCCCGCGGTCGCGACACCTTTGCCGCCCTTGAAGCCGAGCCAGAGGGGGAAGCAGTGGCCGATCACCGCCCCCGCCCCGGCCGCAGCCGCGGTGTCGGGCCCGGTCCAGCTCCAGGCCGCCCAGACCGGCAGAAAGCCCTTGAGCAGATCGAGCAGGAGCGTAGCGGCGGCGAGCCCGCGCCGGCCGGTCCGCAGCACGTTGGTGGCGCCGATGTTGCCCGAGCCGATCGCGCGCACGTCGCCCGCGCCGCCGAGCCGGGTGAGCACCACGCCCCAGGGGATCGAGCCCGCGAAATAGCCCAGAAGGAACGCGATCAGGATCGGCAGCCAGTAGGCGCCACCGCCCAGGGGATCGACCATGCACGCTCCTCCCGACCGACGCGCGCAGGCTAGCAGCGCGGGCCTAGGGCGGGGAGGGCTCGGCCGGTGCGGGCGGCTCGTCGAGCCAGTCGAGCAAGAGGCGATGGGCCACGGCGATGACGACCGCGCCGAAGAAGAGCCCCATCGCCCCGAAGGCGAGCACGCCGCCGACCACGCCCAGGATGATCAACAGGACCGGCAGCCGCGTGCCCTGGCTGATGAGATAGGGGCGCAGGAAATTGTCGACCACGCTCACGGCCACGATCCAGATCGAGAGCCCGATCGCCGGGGCACTGGGGCCTTCCTGGTAGAAGAGCCAGGCCGCGGCCGGCAGGCCCGCGAGCACGACCGGGAGATGGACGACGCTGAAGGCGAAGACGAGCACGGCCAAGAGACCGGCTGCCGGCACACCGGTCGCCACGTAGCCCACGAGCGCCAGAAGTGCTTGGACGATCGCCGTGCCGACCACACCCAGGGCCACGGCGCGCACCGTGCCGCCGGCGACGTCGACCAGATGCTCGGCCCGGGCACCCGCCACCCGCACGACGAAGCGGCGCACGTAATCGGCGCACAGCTCGCCGTGGAAGAGGAGGAGCCCGGTCAAGAGGATGGAGAGGAGGAGCTCGAGGGCGACGCGGCCGAGCCCGGCGCCGAACTCGAGCAGCCAGGGGCCGACGTCGCGCAGATAGGGCAGGAGCTGGCCCATGGCCGCCTCGCGGTCGATCAGGAGCGTCGACCAGAAGCTCTCGACCCAGGGGCCGACGAGCGGCAGGGCCGCGAGCCAGCCGGGCGGGGAGGGGGTGGGGGCCCGCACGAGCTCGTTGCCGAGCCGGATCAGCTCGTCGACCTGGCGGCCGACGTCGAGGGCGAGGCGTACGATCGGCACGACCATGACGACGAGCAGCACGAAGGTCACGAGCAGCGCGGCGAGGCCGCGGCGGCCGCCCGTGGCGGCGCGCAGCCGGTCGAACAGGGGCCAGAGGGCGACCGCGAGCACGATCGCCCAGATGAGCGCCCCGGCGAAGGGGCGGACGATCAAGAGGACGAGCCAGACCAGAAGTGCCAGCAGCGCGAGGCCGATCGCCCGCTCGACGAGGCTCTGCCGCATAGCCTTTGCCCCTCGCCACGACCGGGGCGCGATCCTAGGCGCGGGGTCTCGCTCCGTCGACGCGCCCGCGTGAGCGCCAAGGGGCTCTTCGCGGCGGAGCGGCCAACGGATCACGCCATGACGAAAAGATAATTTCTTGAAAAAGGGTTGATATCGGCGGCGATCGTACGAAGTCGCTGCGGTGCGCGAGCAGTTCTCTTCGCTCGCGTCCCGTGATCTTCACCCGATGCGGAGAATGGAAATGAAGCTCGAGAGCCTTCTCGCGGGCTCGGCCGTGGCGCTTTCGCTCGTGGTCGGCGGCGGTGCGGCCTTCGCCAAGGACATCGTCGACACGGCGATCGGCGCAGGCTCGTTCAATACCTTGGTCGCCGCGGTCAAGGCCGCCGATCTCGTCGACGCGCTCAAGGCCGAGGGGCCGATCACGGTCTTCGCGCCGACCGACGAGGCCTTCGCCAAGCTGCCGCCCGGCACGCTCGAGGCGCTGTTGAAGCCCGAGAACAAGGACAAGCTCACGGCGATCCTGACCTACCACGTCGTCGCCGGTAAGGTGATGGCGAAGGATGCGGCCGGGGCCAAGGTCGAGCTGCCGACGCTGCAGGGCCAGACGATCACCGTCGACGGCACCGGCACGGGCGTGACCGTGAACGGGGCCAAGGTCGTGGGTGCGGACGTGACGGCCTCGAACGGTGTCATCCACGTGATCGACACCGTGATCCTGCCGCAGGGCTGAGCCGCGGCACCGGCCGCGGCACCGGTGCCGCGGCCGGCTCTGCTCAAAGGGGATCGTGCGCCTCGTAGACCGTGCGGCCGTCGACGAGCGTGCGCACGACCTTGCCGCGGAAGGTGCGGCCCTCGAAGGGCGTGTTCTTGGCGAGGGAGAAGAGGCTCTTCTCGGTCACGGTCCAGGAGCGTTCGAGGTCGACGAGCACGAGATCGGCGGGCGCACCTCTGGCCAGCCGGCCGGCCTCGAGGCCGAGGATCGCCGCCGGGGCGGCGGTGAGCCGGCGGACGAGCTCCAAAAGCCCGATCCGGCCGGCGAAGACGAGCTCGAGCGAGGCCGACAGAAGCGTCTGCAGCCCGATCACGCCGAAGGCCGCCTGGGCGAAGGGCAGCCGCTTGCTGTCCTGGTCCTGCGGGCAGTGATCGGAGGCGATGGCGTCGATCGTGCCGTCGACCAGGCCCGCGATCACGGCCTCGCGATCGGTCTCCTCGCGCAAGGGTGGGGAGACCTTGGCGAAGGTCCGATAGCCCTCGACCTCGGCCTCGGTGAGGAGGAGATGGTGGGGGGTGGTGTCGCAGGTGACGGCGAGGCCGCGTGCCTTGGCGGCGCGGATCGCGGCCACACCTGCAGCGGTCGTGACGTGGGCCACGTGCAGCCGACCGCCCGTGAGCTCGAGCAGCCGCAGATCGCGCTCGATCGTGATCACTTCGGCGGCGGCCGGGATGCCCGCGAGGCCGAGCCGGCTCGCGATCGGCCCCTCGTTCATCACGCCACCCTCGGCGAGGCTCGGTTCCTCGGGGTGCTGGACGACGAGCGCGTCGAGCATGCTCGCATAAGCGAGCGCCCGGCGCATCACGCGGGCATCCGCCACCGCCTTGAAGCCGTCGGTGAAGGCGACCGCGCCCGCCGCTTTCAAGAGGCCGAGCTCGGCGAGCTCGCGCCCCTCGAGGCCGCGGGTCACGGCGGCCTGGGGATGGACCTTGGCGAGCTTGGCGCGCCGGGCGCGGCGGGCGACGAACTCGACCATCGCCGGATCGTCGATCGGCGGGTCGGTGTCGGGCAACAGCGCGAGCGAGGTGACCCCGCCCGCGACGGCGGCGAGGCAGCCGCTCTCGAAGCGCTCCTTGTGCTCGGCCCCGGGCTCGCCGAAGCTCGCGCGCAGATCGACCAGGCCGGGGATCAGGCAGAGGCCGCGGGCGTCGACGAGCTCGCTGCCCGGTGGGGCGAGTGCGGCCGTCACCTGCGGCCCGAGCTCGGCGATCCGGCCGTCCACGACGAGCACGCCCCCGCGCCGATCGAGTCCGCTCGCGGGATCGAGCAGTCGGGCGTCGACGATCAGGACGGGGCGGCTCATCGAGGCCGCTCATGCCGCGGCCGCGCCGTCCCGACAAGCGCCGACCGGGGCGAACCCGGCCGGCCGTTCCTCGTCGGGCTCAGGCGGCCCGGCGTTCGCGGGCGCGTGCCGTGGTCTCGCCCGCACTCTCGGGGGTGGCGGCGGCCGCGGCTTCGGCGACCTCTTCGCGCATGCTCTCGACCCCCTTCCACACGAGATCGGCCGTGGCCTGCAGCTCGCGGCGATAATGCTCGACCGTCTGCTGCAGCCACTCGCCCTGCAGGCGGGCGAGGCTCGCCATGTCGCGGCATTCGGCGAGCTTCTTGCCGAGCTCGAGATCGGCCTGCATGCGCTCGCCCATGAACGCGATCATCCGCGCGCTGCAGCGGCCGGCGAGGTCCATCCACTGCCGGCTCGCGCGCAGCCAGCCGTCCATCACGGCCGGGGTGAGGAACGGCACGGCGGTGCCGGCGGCACCGCCCGGGTTCTGCTCCGCCATGACGTGCTCTCCCTTTGTTGCTCGGGGGGCACCTGGTCCCCCGATCCTGCTTAGAGCCGCGGAGCGGCAGGGGCAACCGAGAAGATCATCCGCCCATCGGATCTGCGCGCGCAGGTCGCGCCGTGGCCGCGACGTCGCACCTCAGGCCTGGGCACGCAGGCGGCGGGTCGTGGCATCGAGCACCGCCATGCGGACCGCGACGCCCATCTCGACCTGGTCGAGGATGGCGCTCCGGTTGATGTCGTCGGCGACCACGCCGTCGATCTCGACGCCGCGATTCATGGGCCCCGGGTGCATGATCATCGCATCCGGCTTGGCGGCGCGGAGCTTCTCGTGCGTGAGGCCGAAGAAATGGAAATATTCGCGCACCGAGGGCACGAGCGAGCCCTGCATGCGCTCGCTCTGCAGCCGCAGCATCATGACGATGTCGGCATCCTCGAGGCCGCGCTGCATGTCGGTCACGGCTTCGACCCCGAGGCTCTCGACCGCGCGCGGCAGAAGCGTGGGCGGTGCCACGACCCGCACGCGGGCACCCATCGTGCGCAACAAGAGGATGTTCGAGCGGGCGACCCGGGAATGGAGGATGTCGCCGCAGATCGCGACGACGAGGCCCGCGATCCGCCCCTTGCGGCGGCGGATCGTCAAGGCGTCCAAGAGCGCCTGGGTCGGGTGCTCGTGGGCGCCGTCGCCGGCGTTGATCACGGCACAGCGGACGTGGCGGGCGAGGAGTGCCACCGCCCCGCTCTCGTGGTGGCGGACCACGAGCACGTCCGGGTGCATGGCGTTCAAGGTCATGGCGGTGTCGATCAAGGTCTCGCCCTTGACCACCGAGGAGCGGGCGACCGCCATGTTGACGACATCGGCCCCGAGCCGCTTGCCGGCGAGCTCGAAGCTCGTCTGGGTGCGTGTGGAGGGCTCGAAGAAGAGATTGATCAGGGTGCGGCCGCGCAGGAGCTGCAGCTTCTTCTCGCTCTGCCGGTTGAGCTCGACGAAGCCGTCGGCGAGATCGAGGAGATCCTCGATCTCGGCGGCCGAGAGCCCCTCGATGCCGAGCAGATGCTGCCGCGCGAAGGCGGGCTCGTTCGCGAGCGCCATGGCGGCGGCGATCGTGCCAGCGCGGGGCCGAGGCGGCAAGCGCGCGAAGGTGGTGACGCGGATCACCTGGCTGCGGCTCGGGTTCGTGGTAGGTGGGATCGGGGTGGTTCCGGACCCCCGAGGGAGACGCCCGTGCCGTGCCCGCATCGTTGTTCGATCTTCTGCATCCTGCCGCCGCACATCCTCTCGCACATCGCCCGAGCGGGGCGCGCCAAGCAGCGCCAGGCGGCTTTGCAGACGCTGGCGATCGACCAGACCTTCCGGGCGCTGCGGGCGGCCCGGCTCGTGGGGCCCGAGGGCGTGCGTGCGGCGCTCGCTGCGGCACCCGGGGTCAAGCGGCGCACGATCTCTTCGGCCGGCCACCAGGAGGTCCTGCCCGGCGAGCCGGTCCGCCGCGAGGGCGAGCCGGCGAGCGGGGACCCGGCGGTCGACGAGGCCTATGACGGCCTCGGCCACACCTGGGACTTGTTCAACGAGGTGTTCGGCCGCGATTCGATCGACGACGAGGGCATGGCGCTGCACGCCACCGTCCACTACGGCCAGGCCTACGACAACGCCTTCTGGAACGGCCAGCAGATGGTGTTCGGCGACGGCGACGGCGAGCTCTTCAACCGCTTCACGATCGCGGTCGACATCATCGCCCACGAGCTCGGCCACGGGGTGACCGAGGACGAAGGCGGCCTCGTCTATCTGTTCCAGCCCGGTGCGCTCAACGAGCATCTGTCGGACGTCTGGGGCGCGCTCGTCAAGCAGAAGGTCCTGGGCCAGACCGCGCAGGAGGCCGATTGGCTGATCGGCGCCGGCCTCTTCACCGACGCCGTCCGCGGCCGGGCGCTGCGGTCGATGAAGGCGCCCGGGACCGCCTACGACGATCCGTTGCTCGGTAAGGACCCGCAGCCCGATCACATGAAGCGCTACGTGCGGACCTACCAGGACAATGGCGGGGTCCACATCAATTCAGGCATCCCCAACCGCGCCTTCTACCTCGCGGCCACAAGCCTCGGCGGCTACGCTTGGGAGAAGGCCGGGCGGATCTGGTACGAGACGCTGCGCGATCCGCGCCTGCGGGCGAACACCGGGTTCCGGCGCTTCGCGAGCCTCACGATCGACCGCGCCGGCTTCCTCTACGGCGCGAACAGCGTCGAGCAGAAGGCGGTGCGCGAGGCCTGGCGCCAGGTCGGGATCGGGATCGGCCCGGGTGCGGCGGCACCCGAGGCCTGACCGGGGCCGCCGCTCCGCGCGACGCGCGTTCCGGGCCCGGCGCCGGGCGGCTGGCGTGGAAGGGAGGGCCGATGCGGGTACGCTTCGCGATCGAGGGCGGTCTCGCCCATTTCCCGGGCCTGGCCGAGCCCGTGGAGATCGAGCTTTCGAGCTTGCCCGAGGCCGAGGCGGGCGCCCTGCGCGCGCTCCTCGAACGATCGAGCGCGCCACCGGCCGAGACCGCCGGACAGGCGGGCGGCCTCGGGCGCGGCGCCGATCGCCGCTGTTATCGGATCGAGGTCGACCGGGCCGCGGGGCCGCCTCTGGAGCTGCGGCTCGAGGAGCCGATTCCCGATCCCGAGCTCGGCCGGCTCGTGCGCACGCTCGAGGCGCTGGCCCGCCGCTTGCGCCGCACTCGCGCGGGCGGCGGCTGAGGGTGCGGGCGGCTAGCGGGTCGGGACCGGGCGCTCGCCGCGATAATCGTAGAAGCCGCGCTTGACTTTGCGGCCGAGCCAGCCGGCTTCGACATATTTCACGAGCAGGGGACAGGGGCGGTACTTGGTGTCGGCGAGGCCGTCGTGGAGGACCTGCATGATGGCGAGGCAGGTGTCGAGGCCGATGAAATCGGCGAGCTCGAGCGGCCCCATGGGATGGTTGGCGCCGAGCTTCATCGCCGTGTCGATGCTCTCGACCGTGCCCACGCCCTCGTAGAGCGTGTAGCAGGCCTCGTTGATCATCGGCAGCAAGATGCGGTTGACGATGAAGGCCGGGAAATCCTCGGCCGTGACCGTGGTCTTGCCGAGCCGCTCGCAGAACTTCTTGGCCGCCTGGTAGGTGTCTTCTTCGGTGGCGATGCCGCGGATGAGCTCCACGAGCTTCATCACCGGCACCGGGTTCATGAAGTGCATGCCGATGAAGCGCTCGGGCCGGTCGGTGACGGCGGCCAATCGGGTGACCGAGATCGAGGATGTGTTGGTCGCAACGAGCGCATCGGCGCGCAGATGCGGCACGAGATCTTTGAAGATCTTGCGCTTGATCTCCTCGTTCTCGGTGGCGGCCTCGATCACGAGCTCGCAATCGGCGAAGCCGGCATAGTCCTCGACGCGGCGGATGCGGGCGAGTGCGGCCTCTTTGTCGGCCGGGGAGAGCGTGCCCTTGGCGACCTGGCGGGCGAGCCTCCCGTCGATCTGCTCGAGCGCGCGCGCGACCTGCTCGGAGGCGATGTCGTAGAGCCGGACCTCGAAGCCGTGCACCGCGGCGACCTGGGCGATGCCGCCGCCCATCTGGCCGGCGCCGATGACACCCACCCGACGGATCTCGGGGATCGGCGGGTAGCCCTTCTGCTGGTAGATCGCCGGCGCCATCGCCTTCTCCGCTCTGCCCGCCCGATCAGGAGCCGCGCACGCGACGCAGCTCTGCTGTGAGTTCCGGGACGATCTTGAAGAGGTCGCCGACGAGGCCGTAGTCGGCGACTTGGAAAATCGGCGCCTCTTCGTCCTTGTTGATGGCGACGATGACCTTGCTGTCCTTCATCCCGGCCAGGTGCTGGATGGCACCGGAGATGCCGATCGCCACGTAGAGCTCGGGTGCCACGATCTTGCCGGTCTGGCCGACCTGGTACTCGTTGGGCACGAAGCCCGCGTCCACGGCCGCCCGCGAGGCGCCGACCGCCGCCCCCAGAACGTCGGCGAGCTCGTCCAGGAGCTTGAAGTTCTCGCCGGAGCCCAGGCCGCGGCCGCCGGAGACGACGATCCGGGCACTGGTGAGCTCGGGCCGCGCGCGCTTGACCACCTCGCGACCCACGAAGGTCGAAAGGCCCGTGGGCTCGACCGCGGCCACCGTCGCGATCTCGGCCCGCCCGCCCTCCACAGCGGCCGGGAAGGCGGTCGTGCGGATCGTCAAGACCCGCTTCGCATCGAGGCTCTCGACCGTGGCGAGCGCGTTGCCGGCATAGATGTAGCGCTTGAAGGTGGCGGGCCCGAGGATCGCCACGACGTCGCTCACTTGCGCGGTGTCGAGCAGGGCCGCGGCACGCGGCATCACGTTCTTGCCGAAGGTCGTGGCCGGCCCCACGAGATAATCGTAATCCTTGGCGACCGCGACCAAGAGGGCCGCGAGGTCTTCGGCCAGCGGATGGGCATAGGCCGGATGCTCGACCCGCAGTACCCGCGCCACGCCCTGCAGGCGGGCGGCGGCCTCGGCCGCAGCGGCGCAATCGGCGCCGGCGACCAGCACGTGCAGCGGCCCCGGCAGCTGGGCCGCGGCCGCCACGGTGTGCAGCGTCGCCTTGTCGAGGGACTTGTTGTCGTGCTGGGCGAGGACGAGGGTCGCCATCTCAGATCACCCCCGCCTCGCTCTTGAGCCTGGCCACGAGCTCTTGCACCGAGCCGAGCTTGACCCCGGCCTTGCGCTTGGGCGGTTCCTCGACCCGGATGTAGCGCAGGCGCGGGGAGGGATCGACGCCGAGGGCTTCGGGGGTCAGGACGTCGAGCGGCTTCTTCTTGGCCTTCATGATGTTGGGCAAGGAGGCGTAGCGCGGCTCGTTGAGCCGCAGATCGACGCTCACGACGGCCGGGAGCTTGACGCGGACGGTCTCGAGGCCCTCGTCGATCTCGCGCTGGACCGTGGCGAAACCGTCCGCGAGCTCGATCTTGGAGGCGAAGGTCGCCTGCGGCCAGCCGAGCAGGCCCGCCAGCATCTGGGCGGTCTGGTTGGAATCGTCGTCGATCGCCTGCTTGCCCATGAGCACGAGCCCGGGCTGTTCGCGCTCGACGATGGCCTTCAAGAGCTTGGCCACGGCCAGCGGCTGCAGCTCGACCGCGGTTTCGACCAGGATCGCGCGATCGGCACCCATCGCGAGGGCGGTGCGCAGCGTCTCCTGGCACTTGGCCTCGCCCATCGAGACCGCGACGATCTCGCTCGCGAGCCCGCGCTCCTTGAGCCGGATCGCCTCTTCGGTGGCGATCTCGTCGAAGGGGTTCATCGACATCTTGACATTAGCGATGTCGACTCCGCTGCCGTCGCTCTTGACCCGGATCTTGACGTTGTAGTCGACCACCCGCTTGACGGGCACGAGCACCCGCATCGCCGCTTCCTCGTCGTCGCTCGCACCGATACGACAGCGCGAGCGGGCCCGATCACCGCTCTATATTGCAGCGCACAAGAAACGCTTACGGGCCCGTCTCGGGCTTGTCAACGCGCGCCAACACTTCCCGTGGAGCGGGCGACGGGCGGCCGCGGGCTCAGCGATGCGCACCCGGCACCCAGAGCACGTCGCGCGCGCCCTTGTCGTTGAGATGGCGGGCGAGGACGAAGAGATGGTCGGAGAGGCGGTTGAGGTAGCGGATCGCGGCCGGGTTGACGGCCTCGTTCTCGGCGAGCGCCACGACCAGCCGCTCGGCCCGGCGGACCACGGTGCGGGCCAGATGGAGGAAGGCCGAGGCCGGCGTCCCGCCCGGCAGGACGAAGGAGCGCAAGGGCGCGAGCTCGGCGTTCATGGCGTCGATCTCGCGCTCGAGCCGTGCCACCTGGCTGTCGATCACGCGCAGCCGGCCGTCGTCGACATCGGCACCCGGCCGGCAGAGATCGGCACCCAGATCGAACAGATCGTTCTGGATGCGGGCGAGCATCGCATCGGCCTCGCCCGTGGTGTGCAACCGCGCGAGCCCGAGCGTGGCGTTGGCCTCGTCGACCGTGCCGTAGGCCTCCACGCGCGGGCTGTGCTTGGCGACCCGAGCACCGTCGCCGAGCGAGGTGCGGCCCTCGTCGCCGCCGCGGGTGTAGATGCGCGAAAGCGTGACCATCGCGGGCTCCGAGCCGCAGGCCTGGGCCGGCTCAGCCGTGCGCGGCGAGCAAGAGGCCCAAGAGCACGACCGCCACGAGCTGCAGGCCGACCCGCGCCTGCATGAGCTTGTTGCCGAAGCGGTCGTTGAAGCGACCGCCGGCTACGAACCCGCCGATGCCGACCAGGAGCACGAGCGCGGTCGCGGCCATGAACGCGAAGAGCAGGACGATCAGGGTGTTCATGAGCGCAACCTAACCCGCGCGCGCGGCGCCGGCCAGTGGGGCGTCTGGTCGCGCGGGCGCGCTTCCAAGATTGCCAGAGCCATGACCTTCCACTACTCTGGGTTGCAGAGCGCGGGCAACCCGGCAGGGGCTCATGGCCGATCCGCTCCCGACCCGCTGGCCGCAGACCACGATCTTCGCGGCCTTCCTCGTCGTCTTGGCACTCGCACCCCTGCCTTATGGCGGCAACACGCCCTTGGCCGCGGCCTGGCTCGCGGTGGCGATGGGCGGGCTCGTGCTGCTGTGGGCCGCTGCCGCCCTCCTCACGCCCGAACGGCTCAGGCTCTCGCGGCCGGTTCTGTTCGCGATGCTCGCGAGCCTCCTCGTCCTGTTGTGGATCTGGGTCCAGGTGCGGCCCGATGTCGTGGGCCTTCTGCCCGGGCTCGAGGCGCACCCCGTGTGGCGGGCGGTCGCGGGGCGCGGCGGCCAGCTCGAGCCCACGATCGCGATCGATCCCTGGGGGGCGCGCGAGGCCGTGATGCGGCTGTTGACGGTGTGGGCCGCGTTCTGGCTCGCCTTCGCGCTCGCGCAAGAGGCCGGTCGGGCGAGGCAGCTCCTGACGAGTCTGGTCGTGGTCGGTGCGGTCTATGCCGCCCTCGGGCTCGGCCTGCATTTCGCCGGCATCGAATATGTCTTGACCGAGGAGAAGAGCTGGTACCGCGGCGACGTCACCGCGACCTTCGTCAACCGCAACAACTACGCCACTTACGCCAATCTCGGCCTGTTGGCCGCCCTCGGCCTGCTCGTCGAGCCGTTCCTCGCGGCCCGTAGCACCGATCTGCGCCGGCGGGCGGCCGAGCTGCTGACGACCTTGACCACGCGCAAGGCCCTTCTTCTCGTGGCCACGCTCCTGCTCGCGACCGCGATGCTGTTGACCCATTCGCGGGGCGGGATGCTGAGCGGGCTCGCCGGCATCCTCGTGCTGCTGCTGCTCGCCCTTGTGGCCGCTCGGCCGTCCTTGCGGGCCGGTCTCGCCGGTCTCGTCCTGGCCCTCGGGCTCGTGGCGGCCCTCGTCGCCTACAGCGGGGCCGGCACGCTCGACCGGCTGGCCGAGATCGGCGGCGATGCGAACCTCGCGGCCGGCACCCGGTTCGCGGCCTACGAGCGGGCGCTCGCGATGATCGCCGAGCGGCCCTGGATCGGCCACGGCTTCGGCGGCTTCGCCGCGACCTTCCACCTCTGGCGCGACGAGCGCTTCCACACCTTCTTCGACAAGCTGCACAACACCTGGCTCGAGCACGCGGTCGAGCTCGGCCTGCCGGCCGCCGTCCTGCTCTACCTCGGCCCGCTCGTCCTCGTCGCGGCCTGCCTGCGCGGGGTGTTCCGCCGCCGCCGCGACCAGATCTTCCCGCTCGTGGCGGTGGCGGCGAGCGTCACCGTGGGCCTGCACGCGCTCGTCGATTTCAGCCTGCAGATCCCGGCGGTGGCCGTCACCTATGCGGCGGTCCTGGGCTGCGGTGCCGCCCAGGCGATGCCCTCGGCGCGAGGTCGCGGCCGCCGCGGCGATCCGGCCACGGCAGCCTCGCCCGGCGGGTCCATGGACCGGGCCGTCGCGGCTGCGGCCTAGCCCGCGAGCCCGGGCGGCAGCGGCAAGGGCAGGATCGGCACGCCGTCCGGGCCGCGGCGGACCACACCGCGGAACTGCGGGTGCGCGAGCGCTTCCTCGAGCGTGCGCACGAGCATGCAGCACACGTCGAGCCCGGCCAGCTGCTGCTCCCAGGCCGCGGCGGTCCGCCGGGCGATCCGGGCGGCGACCGCCTGGCGCGTGCCCTCGGGATCGGCCTGGTCGTCGCGCAGGACGGGCGGCAGATCGATCGCCTCGCAGAACTGCTGCCAGAAGCGTTCTTCGAGGGCGGCCACCGCCAACAGCCGCTCGTCGGCCGTGCGGTAGAGCGCGTAGCGCGGCGAGCCGCCCGTGGTGAGGCCGGTGCCGGCGCCGGGCCAGCCCTTGCCGCAGAGCCCCTCGGCCAAGGGCCAGAGCATCAACGGGAAGAGGTTCGCGGCCATGGCGATGTCGAGCCGGCGGCCGCGGCCGGTGCGGCTGCGCTCGGCGAGGGCCAAGAGGATCGCGATCACGGCCGGATAGGCGCCACCGGCGATGTCGGCCAGGAGCACGGGCGGCAAGGCCGGCAGGCCGTCCGCGGTGCGCTCGGCGAAGGCCAGGAGCCCGGTCGCCGCCAGATAATCGAGATCGTGGCCGGCCTGCTGGGCGAGCGGGCCCTCCTGGCCGAAGCCCGTGATCGAGCAGAAGACGAGCCCCGGATGGCGCTCGAGCAGGCGATCGGGGTCGAGGCCGAGGCGGGCCATCACGCCTGGGCGGAACTGCTCGACCAGGACGTCGGCACCGGCCAGGAGCTCCTCGAAGCGGGCGCGGTCGGCGCCGTTCTTGAGGTCGAGCTCGAGGATCTCTTTGCCGCGGTTGAGCATCGTCCAGAGCGCCGAGCGACCGTCGGCCAAGGGCGGCATCCGCCGCATGTCCTCCCCGCCCGGCCGCTCGATCTTGATCACCCGCGCCCCGGCCGCCGCCAGGATCGCGGTCGCGAGCGGTCCCGGCAGCAGCGTCGAGAGGTCGAGGACCGTCAGCGAATCGAGCGGGCGGCTCACAGGCGCGCTCCCAAGCCGCGTGCGATCAACAGCTTCTGGATGTCGGAGGTGCCCTCGTAGATCTGGCAGACCCGCACGTCGCGCCAGATCCGGCCGACCGGGAAGTCCTCGAGATAGCCGTAGCCGCCGAGCGTCTGGATGGCGGCCGAGCAGACCGCCTCGGCGGTCTCCGAGGCCACGAGCTTGGCCATGCAGGCGGCTTCCAGCGCCGGCTCGCCGGCATCCAGCAGGCGCGCGGCGTGCAGCGTGAGTTGGCGGGCGGCCTCGAGCCGGGCCCTGGCCTCGGCCAATCGGAAGGCCACGGCCTGGTGGTCGAGGATCGGCTTGCCGAAGGCCCGACGCTCGCGCGCATAAGCGATCGCGTGGTCGAGGGCGGCTTGCGCCATGCCGACGCTCTGGGCGGCGATGCCGATCCGCCCCGCTTCGAGGGCCGAGAGCGCGATCCGGTAGCCCTGGCCTTCGGACCCCAAGAGCGCGTCCTCCTCGAGCTCGAGGTTCTCGAAGGCGAGCGCGCAGGTATCCGATGCCTTCTGACCGAGTTTCTCTTCGACCTTGAGGACCTTGTAGCCCGGCCGATCGGTCGGGACGAGAAAGGCCGAAATGCCGCGCTTGCCGGCCGCCGGATCGGTCGCGGCGAAGACCACGCACACACGCGCGATGCTGCCGCTCGTGATGAACTGCTTGCGGCCGTCGAGCACCCAGCCTCGGCTCGTGCGCCGGGCGCGGGTGCGCAGATTGGCGGCATCGGAGCCGGCCTCGGGCTCGGTGAGCGCGAAGGCGCCGATGATCTCGCCGCGGGCCAACGGCACGAGCCAGCGCCGCTTCTGCGCCTCGCTGCCCCAGCGCAGCAGAAGCGCGTTCACGGGCGCGTTCTGCACGCTCATCACGGTCGAGACGGACCCGTCGCCCCAGGCGATCGCCTCGAGCGCGAGCGCGTAGCTCACATAGTCGGTCCCCGCCCCGCCCCATTCGGGCGGCACGGTCATGCCGAGAAAGCCGAGCCGGCCGAGTTCGGCCAGCACCTCGCGCGGGATCGAGCCGGCCTTCTCGAAGGCGGCGGCGTGCGGTGCCAGCCGCTCGCGGGCGAACGCCCGGGCGGTCTCGGCCACGAGCCGTTGCTCCTCGCTCGGCACGGCCCTCCTCGCGCTCGCCCCCTGCGGTCCCTTCGCACGCGACGCGCGGCCCCGCAAGCGGCCCGAGCCCGCCCTGGTCGGGTCGTCCGCGCTCCTGCTAAGACGAGGGCGGAACCGAGCGAGGAGACGCCCCTTGCGCCTGCACACGAGCCCGGCCTCGCCCTTCGGCCGGAAGGTGATGGTCGTGCTGCACGAAACCGGCCTCGTGGCCGAGGTCGAGCGGCGCGACGCGAGCTTGACCCCGCTCGCGCCCGACGAGGCGGTCTGTGCCGCCAATCCGCTCGGCAAGATCCCCTGCCTCGAGCTCGACGACGGCACCGCTCTCTACGACTCCCGCGTGATCTGCGAATATCTCGACGGCCTGCACGCGGGGGCGAGGCTCTTTCCCGACAAGGGGCCGGCGCGCTTCGAGGCGCTGCGGCTGCAAGCACTCGCCGACGGCATCCTCGATACCGCGGTGGGGCTGCGCTACGAGACCTTCTTGCGGCCCGAGGCCTATCGCTGGCCCGAGTGGATCGCGGCCCAGAAGCAGAAGATCGCGCGCGCTCTCGATCGGCTCGAGCGGGAATGCGCGGGCTTCGGCGAGCGCATCGACATCGGCACGCTCGCGATCGCCGTGGCTCTGGGCTATCTCGACTTCCGCTTCGCCGCCGATCGCTGGCGCGACGGCCGGCCGGCGCTCGCGGCCTGGCAGGCACAGATCGCGGAGCGGCCGTCCTTGCGCGCGACCCTGCCCGGCTGAGCCGCGATGGCGCGGGGCGCGGCACCGTCCTACCCCCTGGCTGCGCTTGTGCGCGAGGCGTGGCTGCGGAGCTTCGCCGATCGGGCGGCGATCGCGCGCGCCGCGGGCTTGTGGGTGGTGGCGAGCCTCGTGGCCGACGTGCTCGCGGCCTCGCTCGCGCCCGGTCAGCACGGCGAGCCGGTCGATCCCGCTTCGGCCGTGCGCGGGCTGTTGGGCCTGCCGCTGCTGCTCGTGGGCTGGCTGGGCCTGAGCGCGGTCACGGTCTGGCGGATCCGCTCGTTGCTCCAGGGCGCGCCGCAGCCGGTCCTGATGGCCCCGATCGACCGGCACGTCGTGCGCTATGTCCTGGCCGAGATCCTCGTGGGGCTGCTGGCGGCCCTGCCCTTCTTGATGGCGCTGGCGCTCTTGGCGCCGATCGGCGGGGTGCCGCTGGCACTCGTCGTGGGCATCGCCGCCGCCCTCTTCTTGTTCGCCCGGCTGCACCTGGTGCTGGTCGCCGCCGCGCTCGGCGAGGCCGGCCTCGGCTTCGATCGCTCCTGGCGGGCGACCGCGGGGGTCTGGCCGGTAGCGGCGCTGGCCGCGATCCTGTGCACGGCGCCCTTGGGTCTCCTCGCCGGGCAGATCGGCAGCTGGATCGCCGAGACCGGGGCGCTCTTCGTGGGTGCCGCGGTGGCGACCGCCGGCGCCTATGCTCAGGCTTCCGTGCTCGCGACCTTCTTGGCCGCGAGCCGGCTGCGTCTTCTGGGGCCACAGGCGAGCGCGCAGGTGTGAGCCGGAGCGGGCGCCGCCCGCCCCGGCCCCGGTTCAGCGCAGCAGCTCGCCGCCGTTCTTGCCGACGATCGCGAGGAACTCGCGGCGGGTCTCGGGGTTGCTCTTGAACTCGCCCAGGAGCCGGCTCGTGACCATGAGCGAGCCCGGCTTGTGGATGCCGCGGGTGGTCATGCAGTGGTGCGTGGCCTCGATCACCACCCCCACCCCGCGCGGCTGCAGCACCTCCTGGATCGCGTCCGCGATTTGGGCGGTCATCCGCTCCTGGATCTGCAGCCGCTTGGCGAAGGCCTCGACCAGCCGGGCGAGCTTGGAGATGCCGACCACGCGGCGGACCGGCAGGTACGCGACATGCGCCTTGCCGATGATCGGTGCCATGTGGTGCTCGCAGTGGCTTTCGAAGGAGATGTCCTTCAAGACCACCATCTCGTCGTAGCCCTCGACCTCCTCGAAGGTCTTGCGGAGGATGTCGGCCGGGTCGACGAGATAGCCCTTGAAATGCTCCTGGAAGGCCTTGACCACGCGATGCGGGGTCTCCTGCAGGCCCTCGCGCTCGGGGTCCTCGCCGATCCAGCGCAGGAGCGTGCGGACCGCGGCCTCCGCCTCTTCGCGCGAGGGGCGCGGGCGCGGCTGGCCGCGCTCGCCCGGGCGCGTGGCGAGGCGGTCGAGGAAGATCGGGGACGGGGTCAAGGCGCTCCTCCGCTGACGTCGTGACGGTTCGTTCATATACGGCGCCGCTCCCCGTTCGGCTCACCCGGCGAGCACGATCCGCGCCCGATCGGCCACGGCGGCGATGTCGGCGAACTGCCGGGCCTCGACGATCAGCTCGCGGGCGAGCGCGAGGTTCCGCCGCTCGCAAGCGGCGCGGCGATCGGGGTCGGCGATCGTCTCCATGTCCGCGTTGTGGGCGAGGCCGAGCGTGCGGCGGATCATCGAGGTGCCGGCATAGCCGAGGCTGTCTTCGAAGAGTTGCCGCATGTAGCGCCGACGCGCGGCCTCGAGCGCCCGCTCGCCCTCGGGCCCGAGAAAATGCGCGCGCGGAAAGGCGTCGCCCTCGGGGTGCCTCCGCCAGAGCTCGAGGAAGCGCTGTTCGAAGCCGTTCCAGAGCTCTTGGAGCGTGCGCAGGATCCACGCCTGATAGTCGGCCCGCTCGCCCGGCCGGCGCTCGTGCCCGGGCTGGCTCGCGCAGCTCATCAAGAGGTTGCCCATGAGCTTGCCGACGTCGAAGCCGATCGGCCCCAGGAACGCGAACTCGGGGTCGATCACGCGGGTGTCGGTCGCGGTCACCATGATCGAGCCCGTGTGCAGATCGCCGTGCACGAGCGCCTGGGCCTCGCAGAGGAACTTCAGCTTCAGAAGCGCCACCGCCTGCTTCAAGGGCAGATCCTCGCGGATCGCGCGCGCGGCGTCGTCGAGCTGCGGGCTCGTCCAGCGGTTGCGCTCGTGCTCCATGTAGGGGTCGGTGAAGATCAGGTCTTCGGTGATCTTGCAGAGCTCGACATTGGGCGCGAAGCGCTCGAGCAGCTTCTTCTTCTGCGCGGCCGGCATCCCGAGATCGCTCGTGAAGTAGAGCGTGTTCGCCATGAATTCGGCGATCTGTTCGGCGAAGTTCGGGTAGACGGTGGCCGCGATCATGCCCTTGCGCATGATGATGTGCGGGGCGAGCCGCTCCATCACGATGGCGTAGAGCGTCTCGTCGAAATGCAGGGGCTCGGGCACCCGGCCCGGTGCCAGCCTGTGCTCGACCAGGAGCGCTTCCCACTCGAAGCGCGCCCGCTCCAGGCCCAAGGGCCAGCTCTCGCCCACCAGGCGCACATAGGGCAGGGCCTGCTTGACGCAGACCGACCCCTCGGGCCCTTCGACCAGGAAGACGAGGTTGAGGTTGCCGTCGCCCACTTCGCGCACCCGCCAGGCCGCGGGCTCGCCGCCGAGCCGGTCGCGGATCTCGGGTAGCCGGGCCAGGAACGCGGCGACCGTGGTCTCGCCGAGCGCCCGATAGCCTTGCGGTGTCGCGATCGCCACCTTCCTTCCTCCCTGCGCGAACCCGGGCCTTCCTTCCTGCGCGAACCCGGCTGCGACCGCCGACGTGGCACGGTCGCCACGGGCTATGCCAGAGCCGCCCGGCGCGGAGAAGGGCCTGGACAGCCGGGCACCGGCCGTGATCCACGGCCGACGGTGGAGCCCGGGATGCGGTCCATGAGGCGCAGCTTGTTGGCCGTGACGATCCTCGCACTCGCACTCCTGGCGGGCGGTTCGGTTCGCGCCCAGGACGCCGACGAGGCCTACCGGCGCGGCCAGGCGCTGCTCGAGGCGGGCCGGACGGCGGAGGCGGCGCGGGAGTTCGAGCGGGTCCTCGAGCTCGCCGAACGCGCGCTCGGGGCGAACGATCCGCGCCTCGCGGTCGATCTCAACAATCTGGGCGAGGTCTATCGCCGGCTCGGCCGCTATACGGAGGCGGCAGCACTCTTGCAGCGGGCGATCCGGCTCGACGAGGCGGCGGGCGGGCGCAGCCCGGCCTTGGCGACGAGCCTCAACAATCTGGGTCTCGTCTACCGCGCCCAGGGCCGACTCGAGGAGGCGGCGGCACTCCACCGCCGCGCGCTGGGCCTGCTCGAGGGTACGCTCGGCCCCGATCATCCGGACACCGCCCGAGCGCTGGCCAACCTCGCCCAGGTCGAGCTGCAGCGCGGCGATGCGGCTGCCGCCCGCGGCCATTTGGAGCGGGCGGTTGCGATCGCGAAGGCGAGC
>JANWZN010000380.1 GCA_025054575.1 Geminicoccaceae bacterium
GCCAAAGTGATGTCCACAGCGGTCCGCAAGTCCGCTCCAGGCTGCGGACTGCGATAGCCGCGACGACCCCCGGAGCCGCCCATGAAACTGTCGAACAGGTCGTTGACCAGGTCGGCGAACGTTCCAGGACTGGCGAAGGTCGGTTCCGCTGCTGGATCCAGGCCCGCATGTCCATAACGGTCATACCGTTCCCGCTTGGCCTGATCGCTCAGCACGTCGTGGGCTTCGTTGATCTCCCGAAATCGAGCGGCCGCCTCGGGATTCCCGATGTTCCGATCGGGGTGATATTGCCGAGCCAGCTTCAGAAACGCTTTCTCGATCTCTTCCGTGCTGGCATCGCGCGGCACGCCCAGCACCTCGTAATAGTCGCGCTTGGTGGTGGCCATGCTGCCTCGCCTGATCGACGATGGTGACCCGCGTCCACGGCTGGCGAGGAATTCCGCCCTGAGCCGAAATCCTCCTCAGCCGACGGGTCGCGTCGAGTCGGTCCTCCTCGACCAATCCAAGAAAATTATATCATAGGCTTGCTTTCCCTCGTCGTCCCGGTGGTCTTTCCACCTGCCCCGCGACTTCGCCATCGTTGGGACTCTTGACTCAACCAATCTTCGGACCGCGCCCGACGTTCACGCCACCCCCTCCCGATTGTGTGACA
>JANWZN010000381.1 GCA_025054575.1 Geminicoccaceae bacterium
TGGTTCGCCAAGGCCGTCCCCGGCAAGCCGATCGTTGTCTACATGGGCTGCGACTCGCGCAACGAGTACATCTACAAGTACGTGTCGGCCGCGAACTGGGATCCGGCCGACGCCAACCGCGGCATGGCCGCCGGCGATAAGTATCTGGACAACGGGAAACTCTACGTGGCCCGCTTCAATGCGGACGGCACCGGCCAGTGGCTGGAGCTTTCGCTCGGCGTCAACAACATCACGAGCAGCAACCCCACCTATCCGTTCGCGGATGCCGCCGATGTGGCGATCCACACGCGCCTGGCGGCAGACGCCGCCGGTGGCACGAAGATGGACCGCCCGGAGTGGGGCGCGGTCGATCCGGTGACCGGCGCCGTCTACATGACGCTGACCAACAACAACGCCACGATGCGCGCGCTCAACGCCACCGATGCCGCCAACCCGCGCCATTACAACGATCCGCGCACTAACGGCACCGCGCAGCGCGGCAATCCGAACGGCCATATCATCCGCTGGATCGAGCCCTCGCCGGAGGCGCTTACTTTCCGCTGGGACATCTTCCTGTTCGGCGCGCGCGCCGGCGCCGACCCGAACAATGTCAATCTCTCGGGCCTGACCGCCGACAACGATTTCTCCAGCCCCGACGGCCTGTGGTTCAGC
>JANWZN010000382.1 GCA_025054575.1 Geminicoccaceae bacterium
GTGCTGGCCTCGATCGCGGAGCGGCGCATCGCCAAGCTGGTGGACCCCGCGACCTCGGACGGCCTGCCCCCCTTCCTGGTCGGCAACGAGGACGCCACCGACTCCGGGATGATGATCGTGCAGTACACCGCGGCGGCGCTGGTCAACGAGCTCGCGACCCTCGCCCATCCCGCCTGCGTCTACTCGGTCCCGACCAGCGCCAACGCCGAGGACCACGTCTCGATGGGCGCCACCGAGGGGCGCCAGGCGCTGGCGATGCTGGCGGATCTGGAGCGGGTGCTGGCGCTCGAGCTGCTGGTGGCCTGCCAGGCCCTCGAGTTGCGCAGCCAGATGATCGCCGCGGCGCGGGAGACCGGTCGCGCCGGGCCGGAGCGGCTGATCCTCAAGATCGAGGGCGGGCCCGAGCCGGGCACCCCGCTGCGCCCGCAGTTCGAGCGGGAGGTCGCCGAGCTCGCGGCCGAGCTCGCGCGTGGCCGGCCGATCGGTCCCGGCCCGGTGGCGCGTGCGGTGCTCGCCTCGCTGCGCGCCGCCGGCGTCGCCTTCCTCGAGCGTGACCGGGCGCTCGACCAGGACATCCGGATCCTGCTCGACTGGGTGGCCCGCGGCGAGCCGCTGGCGGCCGCGCGCCGCGCGCTCGGCGGCGGCTGAGC
>JANWZN010000383.1 GCA_025054575.1 Geminicoccaceae bacterium
ATGGTGCTCAAGACGCCGGTGGGGGACGTTCGGCTCGACGAGAACCGCCAGGCGATCGGCACGACCTTCATCACCGAGGTCGTGAAGGACGCGCAGGGCAACCTCTTCAACCGGGTGTTGCGCAAGGTGGACAACGTCAACCAGTTGCTCGGCATGAAGCGGGAAGAGTTCAAGATCGGCACCCGCGACGAGCCGAGCTGCCCGTAGGCGCGAAAGCCGGTGGCGCCGATCGCCGCACCGCCCGCCGCACTCGCCGGCTCGGACGCGCTTCGGCTCGAGGGCGTCACGCGCCACTTCGGCGCTCTGCGCGCGGTGGACGAAGTCTCGCTCGCGATCGCCGCCGGCGAGCGCCGGGCGGTGATCGGCGCCAACGGCGCCGGCAAGACGACGCTGTTCAACCTGATCACCGGAGATTTTCCGGTCACCCGCGGCCGGATCCGGTTTTTCGGCGACGACGTGACCGATCACCCGCCGCACGAGCGCATCCGCGCCGGCATGCGCCGCACCTATCAGTCGTCGCTGCTGTTCCGCAACCTCACGGTGCGGGACAACCTGTTTCTCGCGGTGCGCGGGGTCGCGCGCGGGCGGTTCAGTCTGCTGCGGCCGGGCCGCGCAAGCACCACCCGCGCGGCGGCCGAGGAGCTTC
>JANWZN010000384.1 GCA_025054575.1 Geminicoccaceae bacterium
GATCACCGCCAGCTCCTCCCCCAGACGCTCGCGGTAGCGCTCCGGGGGAGCGGCGAGCGGGACGACGGCGAGGCGCGCCTCGAGCCCGGCCTCGGCCTGCCGCCGCAGCACGCTGACCTCGCTTTCGCCGTCGGGGACCGGGAAGCGGGGCAGCGCCTGCCCGCCGAAGCGCAGCTCCGGGTTCAGGCGCACCGCGAGCTCGAGGGTGTTGTCGAGCACCTCGGGCAGATCGGCGAAGAGCGCGCGCATCGCCGCCGCATCCTTGAGGTACTGCTCCGGGGTCGCGGCCGGGCTGCGCCGCCGCTCGGCGAGGGTCTCGCCGCGCGCGATCGCCACCCGCACCTCGTGCGCCTCGTGATCGCCGGGGTCGAGGAAGCGCACCTCGTTGTGGGCCACCGCCGGCAGTCCGAGCCGGCGGGAGAGGGCGAGCGCCACGGGCTCGAAGGCGGCGGCGCGCCGGTCGCCGGTGCGGGCGATGGCGAGGTAGAGCCGGTCGGGGAAGCGGCGCGCGAGCGCGGCGAGGGCCGCCTCGGCCTCGGCGGCGCGCCCGCGCTCGAGGAGCTGCCCGACCCGGCTGTCCTCGCCGAGCAGCAGCACGAGGCCCGGGCCGGGCTCCTCCAGCCACTCGGGGCGGATGCGGGCGG
>JANWZN010000385.1 GCA_025054575.1 Geminicoccaceae bacterium
CGCCCGACCGAAGACCGCTTCCTGATGACGCGCGAGGAGCTCGAGAACAAGATGGCCGTGCTCCTCGGCGGCCGAGCCGCCGAGCACGTCGTGTTCGGCCATCTTTCGACCGGCGCGGCCGACGACCTCGCCAAGGTCACCGGCATCGCGCGCTCGATGGCGCTGCGCTACGGCATGGTCGAAAAGCTCGGCCACGTCGCCTACGACGAGGAGCGTCCCAGCCTGCTCGGCGTGCCGAGCGCCGCGCCGCGCGAGTTCAGCGAGGACACCGCGCGCGAGATCGACGTCGCGGTGCGCGAGATCGTGCAGCGCGCCTTCGACCGCGCGGTCGCGATTCTGCAGCGCGAGCGCGAGCTGCTCGAGCGCGGCGCGAGGCTCCTGCTCGAAAAGGAAACGCTCGGCGAGGCGGAACTCGCGGAACTGCGGGCGGCGATCGGTCGCGGCTGAACACGCCGCGCGCGTGTGGCGCGGCGCGCGGAAACCGGGCATGCTCGCGCGCATGTCGACGTTCGAGCGGCGTCTTCGGCTCGCGAGCGGGCTCGTGCTCGCGGGCTACGTCACCGGGCACCTCCTGAACCACATACTCGGCGTCGTATCGCTCGAGGCGATGGAGACCCTGCGCCGGCCGCTAGATC
>JANWZN010000386.1 GCA_025054575.1 Geminicoccaceae bacterium
TGCGCGTCGCCGGCCGTCGCGCCCGTCTGGGCCAGCCCGAGATCAAGCTCGGCCTGCTGCCGGGCTTCGGCGGCACCCAGCGCCTGCCCCGGCTCGTCGGCCGCGCCGCGGCGCTGGAGCTGCTGCTCACCGGCGAGCCGATCGATGCCGAGCGGGCGCTGGCACTCGGCCTCGTGCATCGGGTGGTCGAGGACGAGCGCCTCGACGCGGAGGTGGCGGCGCTGGCGGCGAGGCTCGCCGAGGCGGCCCCGCTGGCGCTGGCGGCGATCCTCGATGCGGTGGCGCTGGCCGCCGACGCCCCGCTCGACCTCGGCCTCGACTGGGAGGCCCAGGCCTTCGCCGCCGTCGCCGCGAGCGAGGACATGCGCGAGGGCACCCGCGCCTTCCTCGAGAAGCGAAGGCCCGTCTTCACGGGCCGCTGAGGGCCTCCTCGCCTGGGCGGTAGCGCTTCTCCCCGGCCTCGATCGCGAGGTCGAGCCGATTCTCCGGCGGCGGCAGGGGACAGGTGGCGAAGGCGGTGAAGGCACAGGGCGGGTTGAAGGCCCGGTTGAAGTCGAGCCGCACCGTGCCCTCGGCATCGGGGGGATCGGCGTAGAGGAAGCGCCCGCCGCCGTAGGTCTCGCGACCGTTGG
>JANWZN010000387.1 GCA_025054575.1 Geminicoccaceae bacterium
CGCGCAACAGCTCCAGGAGCCGGTTCGGTCCCTCCTCCATGGGCCCGCCCGCACCCTTGCGGCGGGCGTGGTGCGCCTCGTCGACCACGATCAGATCGAAGGGCTCGGCCGAAAGCAGCTCGCGCGCCCGCTCGCGCCGACGCACGAGGTGCGAAGAGACGAGGAGGCACGGCTCCCGGTGCCACGCCTCCCGCGACACCTTCCGCTCGCGCAGGGCGATGCCGGGGGCCGCGGGCCAACGGAGCTTCTCGCCGTCGTACATCGGCCAGGCGAGGTTGAACTTCTCCCGCAGCTCCACCTGCCACTGACGGAGCACGGCCGAAGGCGCCATGACCAAGATCCGCTTCGCCCGACCCGACAGCCAGGCCTGACGGAGGATCATGCCCGCCTGGATGGTTTTGCCGAGCCCCACCTCGTCGGCGATCAGGAGCCTCGGCGGCCAGCTCTCCCACATCCGGCGAAAGGCGCGGATCTGGTGCGGCCAGGGCCGGACGACCGACGTGGCGGCGCCGAGCCACTCCCCGCCCGGCATCGAGGGCGCGTGCGCGATGTAGGACCACACGAGCGCACGGTTGGTGGCGGAGTCGAGTTGCGACACGAGCTTCCGTCCTTCGAAGGGCGCCGGCTCTTC
>JANWZN010000388.1 GCA_025054575.1 Geminicoccaceae bacterium
GGTGGCGGACGTGCAGGGGCTCAACGCGATCACCCGCGAGGTGCTGACCAATGCGGCCAACGCGATGGTGGGGATGGTCAAGGGCCGCCTCGCCGCACCGCCGCGCGCGGACGCGAAACGGACGGTGGCGCTCACCATGTTCGGCGTCACCACGCCTTGCGTGCGGCAGGTGGTCGCGCTGCTCGGGGACGGGTACGATTGCCTCGTCTTCCATGCCACCGGGATCGGCGGCCAGTCGATGGAGGCGCTGATCGACTCGGGCAAGGTCGACGGGGTGATCGACATCACGACGACGGAGGTTGCCGACCTTTTGTGCGGCGGCACCCTGCCGGCCCACGAGGATCGTTTCGGCGCGATCATCCGCCGCCGCATGCCCTATATCGGTTCGGTCGGCGCCCTCGACATGGTGAATTTCGGCCCGCCCGAGACGATCCCGGAACGCTACGCCGGGCGTCTGTTCTACCGGCACAACCCGCAGGTGACGCTGATGCGCACGACGGCCGAGGAAAACAGCCGGATCGGGCGCTGGATCGGCGAGCGCCTCAACGCGATGGAAGGCCCGGTCCGCTTCTTCCTGCCCGAGGGAGGCGTCTCCGCCCTCGACGCGCCGGGCCAGCCCT
>JANWZN010000389.1 GCA_025054575.1 Geminicoccaceae bacterium
CAACTGGCGCAGGCCGAAGCGCTCCTGCGCCGGCGCATCAACGAGAAGTGGATGGCCGAGGGCGTCACGCTGATTGACCCGGCGACGACCTACATCGAGCCGAGCGTCGCCATCGGGCGCGACACCGTCATCTGGCCGAACACGCACCTGCAGGGGCAGACGGTCGTCGGCGCGAACTGCGTCCTCGGCCCAAATACTATCGTGCGCGACACGTGCATCGGCGACGACTGCCGGGTTGAATATTCGGTGCTGGAGGGCGCGTGGCTGGCCGAAGAGGTAGAAGTCGGCCCGTTTGCCCATCTGCGACCGGGCGCACGGCTGGAGCGCGGCGTGCACATAGGCAACTTCGGCGAGGTGAAGAACAGCACGCTCGGCCCGGGCGTAAAGATGGGCCACTTCAGTTACATCGGCGACGCCGTCATCGGCGCGGCGACGAACATCGGCGCCGGCACCATCACCTGCAACTATGACGGCATGCGCAAACATCGCACCGTCATCGGCGAGAACGTCTTCCTCGGCAGTGATACCATGCTGGTCGCGCCGCTGACGCTTGGGGAAGGAGCACGCACCGGCGCCGGCGCCGTGGTGACCAAGGACGTGCCGGCACACTCGTTGG
>JANWZN010000038.1 GCA_025054575.1 Geminicoccaceae bacterium
TCGCCCACCGGCCGGTCGAGCGACGCCAACAGCCGGGCGAGCGCCTTGACCGCCGGCGGCGGCCCGCCATCGGGCTCGGCCGGCTCGCCCCGCGCCTCGGCCTTCTCTGCCCCCATGCCGACCTCCCGGGTCCGCCCCGATCGATCCCGTCCCCGGCTTTCTTATAAGTTTTTTTCTGGCCCCAGTTCAACAACCCCTACGCGAGGACCGACCGGCGCCGACCGACGGCTCCGTCGAGGGCGCAGGCGTCGGATCAGTCGAGCGCGTAGGCGTGGAACTTGAGGTAGGCGCTCTCCGGCAGGGCCGGGTGGACCGGGTGGTCGGGCCCGGCGAAGCCGCGATAGAGCAACCGGGCGCCGCGGCCGGCGGCGCGGATGCCGGCGAACACCTCGCGGCCGAAATCCTCCTCGCTCACCTGGTGCGAGCAGGAGGCGATGCACAGGAATCCGGCTTCGGCCACGAGGGTGGCGGCCTGGCGGGCGAGCTTGCGATAGCCCCGCAGACCGACCGCGAGGTCCTTCTTGCTCTTCACGAAGGCCGGCGGGTCGGCGACCACGAGGCCGAAGCGGGCCTTCTCGGCGGCGAGCTCCTCGCACGCCTCGAACACCTCTTTTTTGAGGAAGCTGCAGCGCTCGACCACGCCCTGGCGTTCGGCCGAGGCCCGCGCCGTGGCGAGAGCACCCTCGGCGCGGTCGATAAGCACCGCTTCGCTCGCCCCGTTGGCCAGTGCGGTGAGCCCGAAACCGCCGCCATAGGAGTAGAGATCGAGGACCCGCTGGCCGCGGGCGAGCCGGGCGGCGAAGGCACGGTTCGGGCGTTGGTCGTAGAACCAACCGGTCTTCTGCCCCTGCAGGAGATCGGCCAGGAAGACGACGCCGTTCTCCTCGAGCTCGACCCTGGCCGGCACGATCCCCTTGGCGAGCCGCACTTCCTCGGGCAGCCCTTCGAGCGCGCGGATGGCGCTGTCGTTGCGGAGGACCACGGCCCTCGGGGCGAGGACCCGGTCGATCGCCTCGAGCAGCGTCGCCTCCAGCTGCTGCATCCCGATCGTGTTGATCTGAACGACGAGGATATCGCCGTAACGATCTGCGATGACCCCCGGAAGACCGTCGGCCTCGGCGTGGACCAGGCGATAGAAGGGTGCGTCGAACAGGCGCGTGCGCAACGCCAGCGCGCGCTCCAGCCGGCGGGCGAAGAACCGGCCATCGATCACGGACTCGGTGTTGCGCGTGAGCACCCGCGCGCAGATCAGCGAATGCGGGTTGAACTGGGCGAGCGCCATGGCCTTGCCGTCGTGGCTCGCGAGGCGCACGATGCCGCCCGGCGGGATCGCCTTGGCGGCGCGGTCCATCTGCACCTCGTTCGCGAAGAGCCAGGGGCCGCCGCCCCGCAGGCGCCGGTCGTGGCCGGGCAGGATTCGAATCACGGGATAGCTCATCGTCGGGCTCGAAATCTCGGGGCCGGGCGCGGGCGCTCGGCCGGGTGGCGGGATGCGCGGCCGGTCGCAGGGCGCCGCGGCCGCCCTTCATGCACCCGCCGACCGCCGCTGCGCAACGGCGCGCTCGAGGTTCGTGGCCTTCCTCGGCGCCGGTGCTACGCGTCGCACCGCCGCATGCGCCCCTGTCGCAATCTTTTTTTCGTCGATGGCCGCTATCTTGCTGCCTTCGACGCGGGACCTGCGTGGTGGAGAGGATGATGAGCGTGCGCGCTGGGGCTTTGCCCGCCCCGACGCTCGGCTTGCCGCCAGAGGGCTTGCTCCGGCTCGAGCACGAGCTGCGGACACCGTTGGCGGCGATCCGAGCGATCGCCGAGATCTTGAAAGACGGGGCGGATCTCCTTCCGGCCGAGCGCGAGGCGCTTTTGGAGGCGCTTCTGGCCGAGCAGGCGCGGCTCGCCCGCACCCTCGAGGCCTTGCTCGACGAGCTCGCCGGCAGCTGAGGTCGCGCGGAGGGCGCTTTTGCGCGCTCAATCGAGCCCTTCGGGCCAGGCCGGTGCGAGCCGGCCGCCCAAGCGAACCGGGGCCACCCGCCGGGCGAGCCCCGTGGCCTCGTCGGTCTCGACGAAGACCGCGCAAAGGGTCGCCTCGCCGCCCGCGGGCTCGAGCCGCTTGGCCGGCAGATCGCTGCGCCAACGGCGGATCGAGCCTTCTTTGTCCATGCCGATGACGCTGTCGTAATCGCCGGTCATGCCGACATCGGTGATGTAGGCGGTCCCGCCGGGCAGGATCTGGGCATCGGCGGTCGGCACGTGGGTGTGGGTTCCGGCCACGAGCGAGACCCGGCCGTCGAGGAAATGGGCGAGCGCCATCTTCTCGCTCGTGGCCTCGGCGTGGACGTCGACCAGGATGGCGTCGGCCGTGCCGGCGAGCCGCTGGCGGCCGAGCTCGGCCTCGAGCGCGCGGAACGGATCGTCCCACAAGCCCATGAACAGTCGGCCCATGACCTGGAGGACGAGCAGCCGGCGGCCGCGCGCCGTGCGCACTTCGCCCGCGCCGCGGCCCGGTGTGCCGGGGGCCATGTTGAGCGGTCGCAAGAGGCGCGGCTCGCCGCCGATCGTGCCGACGAGCTCCTTCTGGTCGAAGACGTGATTGCCGGTGGTGACGAGATCGACGCCCGCGGCGAACAGCTCGGTCAGGATCGCCGGGGTGAGGCCGTAGCCCCCGGCCGCGTTCTCGCCGTTGACCACGAGGGCATCGAGCCGCAAGCGCGCCCGCAGTTGCGCGGCGTGCGCGAGCACCGCGCTCCGTCCGGCGCGGCCGACGACGTCGCCGACATAGAGAATGCGCACGCTCAGCGTTCCGATGCCGGATCGGCCGCCTCGACCGCGGCCGCGGCACAGCGGATCACCTCGCGCTCGGTGACGACGCACTCGAGCCGCGCGTCGCAAGGGCCGGTCGGCACGCGTGCCACCTCCTGGAACGAGAACGCGAACCCGATCACGGGTGGCCGCCGACCGCGGGCGTGCAGCTCGCGGATCGTCCGATCGTAGAAGCCGGCGCCGTAACCGAGCCGGCCGCCCGCGCGGTCGAACGCCAGGAGCGGGAGGACCAGGACCGCGGGCTCGAGCCTGGGTGCTGCGGCGATCGGCTCCAGCACGCCGTAAGGGCCCGGCAGGAGCGGGTCGCCCGGACGGAAGGCGTGGAACTCGAGCGCGCGGTTCTTGCCGGCTTGGCGCGGTAGCAGCACGCTGCGGCCGCGCGCCGCCACGACCCGGAACGCCGGCGCCGTGTCGATCTCCTCGGGCAGGGCGTGAAAGAGTGCGACCGGCCCCGCCGGCAGCTGGTCGAGCAAGGCCGCGAGCCGTGCGGCGGCCGCCTCGCCGGCGGCCGCGCGTTCGAGCGGTCCGCGTGCCTTGCGCACGGCGCGCATTTCGGCCCGCAACGCCGCCTTGGCCTCGCGTAGGGGCATCTCGCGCAGCATCGCGGTCAGCGCAACGTTCCCGAACTGGTCGTGGGGGCAGGGGTGGAAGGCGGCGCCACCATGGCCGTCTCGCGCTCCAGTCGTCCCGAGTCCTGCTACGCAGGTGGGCGCCATGTGCCGTGGCCACGACCACGACAGGGACAGCTCCCTTGGGAACGAACTAGGCCCGGGCGATGAAGCGAGCGCTCCTCGAACCGGGCAGCAACCGCCGCTCCATACCTAGGAGCTCGCCACCGAGCGGGCAAGCTCGTCGAGACGTTCGGCCACCCGCTCGAGCGCCTTGGCCGCGTCCGCCTCGCCCTGGCGCGCTTCCTGACCGAGCCGGCCGCGCAGTTGTTGAATCTCGTCGTAGGCATCGAACAGCTCGTCGGCCACGAGCAGTGCGGCCAACAGGAGCAGCCGCGCCTCGCCCAGCTGCGGGCTCTGGCGCGCGAGCTCGCTCGCCTTGCCGTCGAGATAGGCGGCGAGCCGCTTCAGCCGGCCCTCCTGCCCCTCGTCGCACTGTACCTGGTAGCGCCGCTTGGCGACCGTGATTTCGACCATCGGCACCGTTCGCCCTCCCCGGTCCCTCGCGCGCGATACGAACCCCGCCTCAGCTGCGGATCAGCTCGTCGAGCTCTTCGACCAACGGGCCGAGCCGCCGGTCGATCTCCGCCGCCGCCTCTTCGAGCCGCCGGCAGCGCGCCTGGACCTCCTCGAGCTCGCGGCGCAGCCGATCGCACTCCGCCCGCAACAGCTCGCAGTCGTGATCGAGGGTGGCGAGCTGGGTCTGGAGGCGGGTGCGCTCGGCCTCGAGCCGTTCCGGCGTCGGCCGCAAGACGAGCGCCGCCTCGAGCCGTGCGAGGGCGTCCACCAGCCGCCGCTCGGCTGCTTCCAATGCTGACATCGCGTCGCCGCTACCACCCCTAGCTCGTTGAATATCAAAAAGTCTCGCACGGCGGTCGCGATCCCGTCAACCGAACTCGAGGGGTGCGGCAATTACCCGATTGCAATTTGCGCCGTCGCGGCCACGTTGACGGCGCCGAGACGCGCCCCTCGTGGCCGGCGCCGGCCGTACCCGTCTGTCGAACGAGCGATCAGGGGAGAAGCAGCACGATGACCGTGAGAGTCGCCATCAACGGATTCGGCCGCATCGGCCGCAACGTCCTGCGCGCGATCGCCGAGACCGGCCGTCGCGACGTCACGGTCGTCGCGATCAACGACTTGGCGCCGCCCGCCACGAACGCGCATCTGTTCCGCTACGACAGCGTGCACGGCCGCTTCCCGGGCAAGGTCACCCTCGAGGGCGACGTGATGGACGTCGGACTCGGCCCGATCAAGGTGCTGGCCGAGCGCGATCTCTCCAAGCTGCCCTGGGGCACGCTCGGGGTCGATCTCGTGATGGAATGCACCGGCGTCTTCACGAGCAAAGAGAAGGCTTCGGGCCATCTCGCGGCGGGTGCCAAGAAAGTGCTCGTCTCCGCGCCGGCCGACGGGGCCGACCTCACCGTCGTCTGGGGCGTCAACCAGACCATGCTCCGGCCCGAGCACAAGGTCGTGAGCAACGCGTCCTGCACCACCAACTGCTTGGCCCCGCTCGCCAAGGTCCTGCACGAGGGGATCGGCATCGTGCGCGGCCACATGACCACGATCCACGCGTTCACCAACGATCAGAACCTGTTGGACGTGTTCCACAAGGATCTCTATCGGGCGCGCGCGGCCACCTGCTCGATGATCCCGACCTCGACCGGTGCGGCCAAGGCCGTGGGCCTCGTGCTGCCCGAGCTCAAGGGCAAGCTCGACGGTGTGGCGATCCGGGTGCCGACCCAGAACGTGAGCCTCGTCGACCTCACCTTCGTGCCCGCGCGCGAGACCAGCGCCCAGGAGGTCAACGAGCTCCTCGAGAAGGCCGCGGCCGGGCCGCTCCAGGGCATCCTCGACGTCACCCGCGAGCCCTTGGTCTCGATCGACCTCAACCACTGCCCCGCGAGCTCGACGGTCGATCTCAACGCGACCAAAGTGATCGAGGGCCGCCTGGTCCGGGTGGCGTCCTGGTACGACAACGAGTGGGGCTTCTCCAACCGCATGGTCGACGTCGCCGCGGCGATGGGCCGCCTCTGACGCGCTCGAAGTCGCGGCCGGGCGGGCCGGCCATGCGCACGAAACCGTCACGCGATTGGTGCCGGCCCGTCATCGAGCTCTCTTAGAGCCGCGCGCGAGCGTCGGTCGGTCGGATCGGAGGGATCCGACCCCGTCCGCGCACGGAACAGGCCATGCCGCGACGCGTCGGTCGCCCGGCCCGGGAGGTCAGTCGGGTCGGGCTTTCGACCGAGCCCTTCACCGAGACGCTGGTCGTCTCCGATCTCCATCTCGGGCTCAAGACGGCACGCCCGCGGGCCGTCCTCGAGACCCTAGAGCGCTGGCGCTTCGCTCGCCTCGTGCTCCTGGGCGACATCCTGCACGACGGCGGCTTCGAGAACCTCTGCAACGAGGCCTGGCGGCTGTTGCGCCGGCTGCGCGCGATCGCCCGCGACGGCGACGCCGAGCTCGTCTGGCTCGCCGGCAACCACGATCGTCACCTCGCACCGGCCATCCGCGACCTGGTAGGCGTCGAGGTCGGCGAGAGCTACGCCTGGCGCAGTGGCGGCCGCCGGCTCGTGGCCGTGCACGGCGACGATTTCGACCCGACCCTGCCGCGGCGGCCGTCGGTCGCTCGGCTGATCGGCCTCGGCTACGGCTGGGCCATGCGCCGGCTGTCGCGCGACGGCGACTGGCCGCGCCGGCTCGACCGCTGGTGGTCGAAGCGCTGCGGGCTGCACGCCTTCGTCGCCGCCGGCGCGGCCGCCTGGGCGGGAAGGCACGATGCCGATCTCGTGCTCTGCGGCCACACCCACGCACCGCTCGCCCGCCGGTTCGAGAACGTCCGCCCGGATCGGGCCCCGGTGACCTACGTCAATGCCGGCTCCTGGGTCGAGCGACGTCCGAGCTTTCTCGCGGTCGATCCCGACGGGATCCGGCTGATCCACGCGCACTGAACGAACCGGCCGCGCCCGCGGCCCCGACCGGGAGGCCTCGATGGCCCGCACGCTCGCCCGCACCGCGGCCCAGACCGCTGCCGCCTGGAGCCCTCGCGGCCTGCTCGAGCGGCTGTTCGCCAAGGCCTTCGACGGCCTCGTCTATCCGCAGATCTGGGAAGATCCGGTCGTCGACATGGAGGCGCTCGCCCCGCTCGAGGGTGCGCGCATCGTCGCGATCGCCTCGGGCGGCTGCAACGTGATGAGCTACCTCGCGGCCCGGCCCGCGCGGATCCTCGCGGTCGACCTCTCGCCCGCGCACAAAGCATTGCTCGAGCTCAAGCTCGCCGCCGCCCGCCGGCTCGAGCAGCCCGACTTCCTGCGCTTCTTCGCAGCCGCCGACACGAGCGCCAACCTGGCGCTCTGGGAGAAGCTCCGCCCGCATCTGCCCAGCGAGGCTCGCGCCTATTGGGAGAGCCGCGGGCTGTCCGGCCGGCCGCGGATCGCCGCCTTCGCCCGCGGCTTCTATCGCACGGGCGTGCTCGGCCGCTGCATCGGCGCGGGCCACCTCCTGCTGCGGCTGCACGGTCGCGATCCCGGCCGCATCCTCGCTGCTCGCGACCTCGACGAGCAGCGCGCGATCTTCGCGCGCGAGATCGCGCCCGTGCTCGACAGCCCGCTCGTCCGGCTCGCCGCCGCCTTGCCGGTCACCTGGTTCGGCCTCGGCATCCCGCCCGCCCAGCTCGACGCGCTGCGCACCGCCCTTCCCGGCGGCATCGTCGCGGTCCTGCGCGAGCGGCTCGAGCGGCTGGCCTGCGGCTTCCCGATCGCCGAGAACTATTTCGCCTGGCAGGCCTTCGCCCGCCGCTACGACCCGGCGCAGCGCGCCCTGCCGCCCTATCTCGAGCCCGAGCGGTTCGCGGCGGTGCGGGAAGGTGCCACGCGCGTCGAAGTGCGCCGGGCGATGCTCACCGAGGCGCTCGCGCGCGAGGACGCGGCGAGCCTCGACGCGTTCGTCCTGCTCGACGCCCAGGACTGGATGACACCCGCCCAGCTCGCCGCCTTGTGGATCCAGATCGGACGCACCGCGGCCCCGGGCGCGCGGGTGATCTTCCGCACCGCAGCGGCCCGATCGCCGCTCGAGCGCGATTTGCCCCCCGCCCTGCTCGACGGCTGGGTCTACGAGCGCGAACGCTCGGCGGCGCTGTTCGCACGCGACCGCTCGGCGATCTACGGTGGCTTTCACCTCTACCGCCGACAGGCTTGACCGCCATGGCCAGCCGCAGCCTCGATCCGAACCTCGTCCACGCCCGTATGGAGCGCATGTATCGCCCGCAGCGGCTGATCTACGACCTCACCCGCAAATGGTACCTCTTGGGCCGCGATCGCCTGGTCGATTCGATCGCGGCCCGGCCGGGCGAGCGGGTGCTCGAGATCGGCTGCGGTACCGGCCGCAATCTCGTCCGCCTCGGTCGGCGCTGTCCGGGTGTTCTGCTCTGCGGGGTCGAGCCGGCTCGCTCGATGCTGGAACGCGCCGAACGCCAGCTCGCGGGCGCGGGGCTCACCCAACGCGCGAGGCTGGTCTACGGCACCGCCGAGACCATCGAGCCCATGCGCGATTTCGGCGTCGACGGGTTCGACCACGTGCTCGCGAGCTATTGCCTCTCGATCATCGACGATCCCTTGCCGGCGCTCGAGCGGGCGTTGGCCGCGCTCGTGCCGGGCGGCACGCTCTACGTGGTCGATTTCGGCTCGATGGAGCGGCTACCGGGTCGGGCGGCTGCCGCCATGCGCGCCTGGCTCGCGCGCTTCGGCGTCCGCCACCGGCCCGAGGTGCGCGAGGCGCTGCGCCGACGCGCCGGTGCGGGCGAGGGTCGCCTCGAGGAGGCCGAGATCGCCCGTGCTTACGCCGAGATCCTGCGCTTTTCGCGGAACCTTTGTGCGGGGGCGTGACACACCCGGTCGCGTGGACGCCGCGCGGCTCGCCGTGCTAGCTCCACAACCGGGCTCGGGACGGCGACGTCGCCCGGCAGGCGCGATCGAACGAGGCTGAACGCGATGGCTTCCTTCCGTACGCTCGACGGTGTCGAGGTCAAAGGTCGGCGGGTGTTGGTCCGCGTCGACTTCAACGTCCCCATGCAGGACGGGGCGGTGACCGACGCCACCCGCATCGAGCGCGGTGCGGCGACGATCCGCGAGCTGTCGGGCAAGGGGGCCAAGGTCGTTCTGCTCTCCCATTTCGGCCGACCCAAGGGCAAGCCCGAGCCGGGTCTGAGCCTGCGCCCGATCGCCGATGCGCTCGCCAAGGTGCTCGGCCGCGAGGTCGCCTTCGCCCCCGATTGCATCGGCCCGGAAGCCGAGAAGGTCGTGGCGGCGCTGAGCGAGGGCGGGGTGGCGCTGCTCGAAAATCTGCGCTTCCACGCCGAAGAGGAGAAGAACGACCCGGCCTTCGCCGACGCGCTCGCCCGGCTGGGCGATCTCTACGTCAACGACGCCTTTTCCTGCTCGCACCGCGCGCACGCCTCGGTCGTGGCCCTGGCCGAACGGCTGCCGGCTCATGCCGGGCGGCTTCTGCAGGCCGAGCTCGAGGCGCTCGAGAAGGCGCTCGGCGGTGCCGCACGGCCGGCCGCGGCGCTCGTCGGCGGGGCCAAGGTCTCGACCAAGCTCGCCGTGCTCGGCAACCTGCTCGACCGGGTCGATGCGCTCGTCATCGGCGGCGGCATGGCCAACACCTTCCTCGCCGCCGAAGGGCTCGCGGTGGGCAAATCCTTGTGCGAGCCCAATCTCGCCGGCGAGGCCAAGGCCATCGTCGAGCGCGCGGCGGCCCGCGGTGTGGAGATCCTGTTGCCGATCGACGCCGTGGTCGCGCGCGAGTTCAAGCCGCACGCGCCGTCGCGGACGGTCGGGGTCGAAGAGGTCGGACCCGAGGAGATGATCCTCGACGTCGGCCCGAAGACCGTCCAGGACATCAAGGAGAAGCTCGCGAGCTGCAAGACGCTCCTGTGGAACGGCCCCTTGGGGGCGTTCGAGGTGCCGCCGTTCGACGCCGCCACGGTCGCGGTGGCACGCGCCGCGGCCGAGCTCACCAAGGCCGGCAGGCTCGTCACCGTCGCGGGCGGCGGCGACACGGTGGCGGCGCTGGCCCATGCCGGCGTGCTCGACAGCTTCACCTACGTCTCGACCGCCGGCGGAGCCTTCCTCGAATGGCTCGAGGGCAAGGAGCTGCCGGGCATCACGGCGCTGAAGCCGCGCCCGGGCTGACCCTCCTCGTTCACGATCGCCTCCAGGCCGAAGCCGCGCTCGCCGTCGAGGCCGAGCTCGGCCTTTCGATCCTGTTGGCGGCGAGCGCGGAGCTCGTCCGCTTCGTCGGGCCCGGCTATCTCGTGGCCCTGGGCCGGCTCGTCGGGCGGCCGATCGCGCTCGACTGCGGCGCCGAGCCCGGCACGGCACTCGCGGCACTGCGCGCGGGCGCGCGCGTCCTCGTGTTGCACCCCGCCGCGCCACGGCGGGACGCGGTCGAGCAGATCGCTCGTCGCCTCGGTGCCGAGCTGCGGCCGAGCCTGCCGGCCCCGGTGCTCGCCCTCGCCCCGGGCGAGGACGCCGCGGCTGTGCTTCGCGCCCGTCTCGATGGCGGCGCCGGCCCTTCATCGCCCCGGCCGCGCCTTGTATGAGCCCGGCGGACGGTAGGCCGCCGAACCGTGAACGGGGAGAGCCATCGATGCGCGTGAGCCCGAAGGTCGAAGAGATCCTGTCCTGGTACGAGTCCGAGAACCCGGGCGTGAAGACCAACTTGGTGCGGCTGTTGATGCACGGGCGGCTGGGCGGCACCGGCAAGCTCGTCATCCTCCCCGTCGACCAGGGCTTCGAGCACGGGCCGGCGCGGAGCTTCGCGCCCAACCCCGCAGCCTACGATCCGCGCTATCTCTTCGAGCTCGCGATCGATGCCGGGCTCTCGGCCTACGCCGCACCGTTGGGCCCGCTCGAGGCCGGTGCCGCGCGCTATGCCGGCCAAGTGCCGCTGATCTTGAAGCTCAACAGCGCCAACAGCCTCGCCACGGGCATCCCCGACCAGGCCGTGACCGCCACGGTCGACGACGCGTTGCGGCTGGGGTGCATCGGCGTGGGCTTCACGATCTATCCCGGCTCCGAGGCCTGCTACGCGCAGCAGGAGGAGCTGCGCGAGATCACCCGCGAGGCCAAGGCCAAGGGCCTGTTGGTGGTCGTCTGGTCCTACCCGCGCGGCGGCAAGGTCTCGAAAGAGGGCGAGACCGCGCTCGACATCGTGGCCTATGCCGCGCACATGGCCGCACTCATGGGCGCGCACGTGATCAAGGTGAAGCCGCCCACGGCGCGGATCGATCTAGAGGCCGCCAAGCCCGCCTACGAGAAGGCCAAGGTGCCCGCCGGCACGCTCGCCGAGCGGGTCGCCCACGTCGTGCAGGCGGCCTTCGCCGGGCGCCGGCTCGTCGTCTTCTCGGGCGGCGAGGCCAAGGATACCGAGGGCGTGCTCGCCGAGATCCGCCAGATCCGCGACGGTGGCGGCCACGGCTCGATCATCGGCCGCAACAGCTTCCAGCGGAAGAAGGAGGACGCACTCGCGCTCTTGGACGCCGTGGTTCGCATCTATCAGGGCGAGGCGTGAGCCCCGCCGCGACCAAAACCGCCGATGCGCCCGAGGCGGAAAAGGTCGAGCCGTCGCTGATCCTCCTGGGCCCGGAGGCGGCCGGGCCGGAGCTCGCCGAGCGGCTCGCCGAGGCCTTGGCCGGCGGCAGGATCGCGGCGGTCGTCCTCGATCCGCGGACGATCCCGGCCGAACGCCTCGGCGCGGTCCTCGCCGCGACACGAGCGCACGCGACCGCGCTGTTCCTGCTCGAGGATGCCGCCTCGGTGATCGAAGCCGGCGCCGACGGGCTGTTGCTGCGCGCGATCGAGCGGATCGAGCCGGCCCGCCGGCTGTTGGGCCTCGAACGGCCGATCGGGGTGGCGACCGGCGGCTCGCGCCACGCCGCCATGGAGGCGGGCGAAGCGGGCGCCGATTGGCTTCTGCTGGGCGAGGGCGAGCCGTTGGCGCGCCGGGTCGAGCTCGTGCGGTGGTGGAGCGAGCTGTTCGTCCTGCCCTGTGCCGCCCCCGCCGACACTGTCCAAGAAGCGAGCGCATTGTTGGCCGCCGGCGCCGATTTCCTCGTTCCGCCGGCCACGATCTGGGCCGCCCCCTCGGCCCGACTGGCGGCGTTTCGCGAGGTGCTCGCCGCGCACCACGCAAAGGGTTCCGGCTGAGCCGCGGCGAGCCGTCCCGTGCGCGGCCCTGGCCGAAACGCACTCGGCAGGCTATCTTCGAGGCTCGCGTGCATCCCTCTCACCTCGGAGCACCTGCCCGGTGGCCCGCTGGTCCGCCAACGTCGAGATCATGGTCCGCGCCGCCCGCGCCGCGGCCCGCCACCTCGTGCGCGACTTCGGCGAGGTCGAGCAGCTCCAGGTCTCGATCAAGGGACCGGGCGACTTCGTTTCGGCCGCCGATCGCCGCGCCGAGCAGGTGATCCGCGAGACCCTGCAACGGGCACGGCCGGACTGGGGCTTCCTGCTCGAGGAGACCGGTGCCATCGAGGGCCGCTCGAAGCTCAACCGGTGGATCGTCGATCCGCTAGACGGCACCACCAATTTCCTGCACGGGCTGCCGCACTGGTCGATCTCGATCGCGCTCGAGCAACAAGGCGAGATCACGGCCGGGCTCGTCTACGACCCGGTCAAGGAGGAATTGTTCGTGGCCGAGCGGGGGGCCGGGGCCTATCTCAACGACCGCCGGCTGCGCGTCTCGCGGCGCTGGCGGCTCGAGGAAGCCCTCATTGGTTGCGGCATCCCGGTCCAGGACTGGCCCGGTCGCGCCAAAGGCTTCGCCAAGCAGCTCGACGCCGTGGCCGATCGCGTCGCGGGTCTGCGGCGGCTCGGGACCTGCTCGCTCGACCTCGCCTATGTCGCAGCCGGCCGCCAGGACGGCTTCTGGGAATACGGCGTCAAGCCCTGGGACATCGCCGCCGGCATCTTGCTGATCCGCGAGGCGGGCGGGCGTGTGGGCCGGCTCGAGGGTGACGAGGACCTCATGGCACCCGGGACGCTCGTGGCCGGCAATCCCGAAATCTACCCACGGCTGCGTACGCTCTTGCTCGCGGTCACCCCGGCCGAGGGCTGAGCTCGCTCCTCAGCAGGGCGCCCGCCACGGCGCGGCGCGCAGCCGCCCATTGTCGAGAGCGTAGAGCACGAGCCCGTCCGTGGCGAGGGTGACGTTCTCGGCCAAGGGTCCATCGAAGGTCGGCGAGGGGCTCGCCGGATCGCCGAGCAGGGTCGAGTTCGGCCCGTCGCACGAGATCATGTGCCGATGGCGGGCGGGTGGCCAGGCGTCGACCGCGACCATCCGCTAAGCCCGACCGACGCGGATCATGCTCGCGAAGAGGAGCGGTTCTCGGGCGACCTCGGGCGGGGCGATGTTGCGAATGCGCCCGGCCTCGTCGCGCAGGAAGCTCCGGGAGCGCCCGTCGCCGCTCACGGCGAGGGCGAGGCCGCCGCCCGGCAGGACCCCGTCCATCGCCAGCACGAGCTTGCTGTCGACCCCCGTCCCGTGCGTCGGGTCGACCGACCAGGGCGAGCGAGATCCCCCGATAGGCCCGGCTCGCCAGGAGCGCGCCGTCCTCGCCGCCGAGCCGTCCGTGGTAGCGCCAGCGTAGGCCGTCGCGGCTCGAGAGATAGGCGGGCTCGACCCGGCCATCGGCCGGCCCGCGGCCGCGAGCGTATCCGTCGCTCACATGCACGACGGCGTGCCAGCTGCCGTCCCCCGGATCGAGCCGGACCACGGCACGGGTCAGCATCCGGGCCGGAAGCCGCCGGCCGCGCGCATCGACGAGATCGTCGATCGCCTTGTTGCGGAACACGACGCGGCTCCGCATCGGAAGCCGCGGATCGACGAGGCTCGGGCCTTCGAAGCGCACGAGTCCCGGGCAGCCCTTGCCCGGGCACGGGGCGACATCCGGTGGTGCCACGACGTTGGAATAGACGATCCACCCGGTAGCCGTGGGGATGGCCGAGGTGTCGTGGCCGAGCCAGCCGCTCCCCGCTTGCCAGGCTCCCCAGAGCGTCGAATCCGGCAGCCACGCGCGCGCCTCGTGCGCGGCGCAGACGACGGTCAGCGCGAGCAGGCCCAGTAGGTGTGTCGCGAGGCGAAGCGGTCGGTCCGCCACAGCCGAGTCTCCGAAAGCGGGCTCGGCCATGGTTCATAGCGTGTCAACCTCGTCGCCCGCTCGCCTTCGACATTATTGTACAGCGATTTATTTGCTCTGTGTCCGAAATCGGCAGAGTTTGGTCGCCGCCACAACTAACGTTTATAGAGACTTTTCGGATGTTCAATTCCAAATTTCATGGAGTGCCGCCTGATGCTTCACCGTCGTCGCGGTTCGCGGCCGGGCCCCGCTCGCGCCGAGCCGGGAAGCCCGCGCTCGGCATGGCAGCGGCCTTTTCGTGGCGTTCCGAAACGCTGGATCCCGCTCAGGCCGAGCTGCGGCGCCCGCCCTCGGCGCGCAGGAAATCGGCACAGCGCTCGCCGATCATGATGCAGGCGGCGTTGGTGTTGCCCGAGACGACGGTCGGCATGATCGAGGCATCCGCGACCCTGAGGCCCTCGAGACCGTGGACCCGGAGTTCGGGGTCGACCACCGCCAAGGGATCGTCGGGCGGGCCCATCGCGCAGGTGCCGGCGGGGTGAAAGATCGTCGTGCCGTAGGTCCGCACATAAGCGAGCAGATCCTCGCGAGTGCGACAATCGGGTCCCGGCAGATGCTCGCCCGCGACCAAGGGCCGAATCGCCGGCTGGGCCATCACTGTCCGGATCAGTTCGAGACCGTCGACCATGGTCCGCCGATCGGTCTCGGTCGCGAGATAGTTGGCGAGGATCCGGGGCGCGTCGGCCGGATCGCTCGAGCGCAGCTCGAGACGGCCGCGACTCTCGGGCCGCAGTTGGCAGACCGAGATCGTGAAGCCCGGAAAAGGATGCAGCGGCTGGCCCGGCCGGTCGGCACTGAAGGGGATCACGTGGAACTGGATGTCCGGGGTCGCGAGTTCGGGGCGGGTCCGCCAGAACAGCGCCACCACACCGGCGCCCACTGTCAACGGTCCCGTGCGGAACAGCGCCCACTCGAGGCCCGCGGCCGCTTTCCGCCATGCCGACCGGCTCACTTCGTTCAAGGTGATCGGCCGGGAGCAGCGATAGACGATCCGGGCCTGGTAATGGTCCTGGAGGTTCTGGCCGACCCCCGGCAGATGGTGCACGACCGGGATGCCGAGAGCCCGCAGATGCTCGGCCGGGCCGATGCCCGAGAGCATCAGGAGCTGCGGCGAGGCGATGGCGCCGGCGGACAGGATCACCGCACGAGCGACCCGCACCGTCCGCTCGACCCCTTCCTGGCGGTAGACGAGGCCCACTACCCTGCGCCCCTCGAGGAGGAGGCGACAGGCGAGCGCCTCGGTCCGGATCGCGAGGTTGGCCCGCCGGCGCGCCGGCCGCAGATAGGCGACGGCGGCGCTGCAGCGAAAGCCGTTGCGGATCGAGAGCTGGAACCAGCCCACACCGTCTTGGCGCGCTCCGTTGTAATCGGGGTTGGTCGGGATGCCGGCCTGGTTGGCGGCGTGGATGAACGCCTCCAGAAGCTCCATCCGATGGCGCGGGCCCGAGACCGCCATCGGGCCGTGGCGGCCACGCCATTCCGGGTCGCCGTCCGCATAAGCCTCGAGCCGCTTGAAGACCGGCAGCACGTCCGCGAACGACCACCCGGTACAGCCCCGCTGCCGCCAATGGTCGTAGTCCTCGGCCTGGCCGCGGACCCAGGCGAGCCCGTTGATCGAGGACGAGCCACCGAGCCCCCGGCCGCGCGGCCAGTAGATGCGTCTGCCGTTCATTCCGGGCTCGGGCTCGGTATAGAAACGCCAGTTGTAGACAGGATGGAACATCGTCCTGCCGTAGCCGATCGGCAGATGGATCCAGGGGTTGCGATCCTCCGGACCGGCTTCGAGCAACAACACGCGGGTGGCGGGATCTTCCGAGAGGCGGGCCGCGACCGGGCACCCCGCGGAGCCGGCCCCCACCACCACGAAATCGAACCGTTCGTCCTCGGCCATCGGCCTCCCCTGCCGTGTCCGCCCCCTCGCGGGCGGCTCGCGGACCATGCCGGCGAGACCAGCACCCGACAAGCGCGGGGATCCGAAGCGGCCATGCGCGAAGCAAAACCCCGGCGAGGAGCCCGATCATGGCCACGAGCAGCCGCAGCGGGACGAGACGAGCGTGCGGCGAAGGCGAGAACGCGGCGGGTGCGAGCGCGAGCAAGCGAACCTCCGGACGGTTCACGAGCCCGCAGCCTAGCCGGCCGAGGTTAACGAAATCCTGTCGTGCCGCTCGCGCGTGGTCCGAGCGGCGCCGCGCCGGGCCGGATAGGACCCGCGGCTCAGCGACCGGGCAGGACCACGACCGTCTGGTGCGGCAGCCGATCGCGGGAAAGATCGAGCACGGGTTCCGCTCGGTGCTCGATCCGCCAGCCCCGCGCCTCGGCGAGCGTCAGGAAGCGGCCGAGCACGGTCGGCCCGAAATAGTGCATCGGTACCACGGTCGCGGGGCGTATCTGCTCGACCACCTCGAGCATCTCTTCCTGACTCATCGTGTAGGTGCCGTCGATCGGCACCATGAGCAGGTCGATCTGGCCGAGTTCGGCGAGCTGCTCCTCGGTCAAGCGGTGATGGAGGTGGCCGAGATGGGCGAGGCAGAGATCGGCGACCTCGAAGACGAAGATCGAATTCGACAGCGCCTGGCCGCCGAACCGGCCGTGCACCGCGGTCGGCACGTTGCGCACCCGCAGATCCTCGACCACGAGATCGTGTTCGGCCCAACCACCTGCCGAATTCCAGCCTCGCAGCACATGCTCGATCCGCGGATCGGGCCGGTCGGTGTAGTGGGTGTCGTGGGCGTTGTTCATGGTCGCCACGCGCGGCGGATAGGGCGGCGTCACATAGGCGTTGTAGTCCGTGACGGCACTCGCCCCGCCCGCCGTCTCGATGAGAAAACTCGCGTGACCGAGGAAGGTGAGGCGGACCGCGACCTGCGCGGGCAGCTCGGCGGCACGGAACGCCACCGGGAGCAGGCGCGCCGGCGCCTGCGCGACCGGGAAACAACCGCCGGCCATGGCGGGTGCGGCCGGCAACCCGACCAGCGCCGTCCCGATCCCGGCGATCAACGAGGCGAGCCCCAGGAGCCAGCGCATCCTCGCGTTCCTCCCTCCTCAGCGAGCCGTCGCCCGATGCGCGGCGATCGCCTGCTCGAGCTCGCGGCGTTCCGCGCACGGCTCGGGACAGGTGGCCTCGAGCACGGCGAGCCGTTCCAGGGCGCGGCCGAGATCGCCCAGCTGCAGCCAGAGCTCGCCCATGTATTCGTTGGCGCCGCGGTGGACGGGGTCGAGCGCCAGCGCCCGCTCGTAGGCCTCGCGCGCCTCGCCGAGGCGGCCCTGCTTGCGCAGCGCGAAGCCCAAGAGGCTCCAGGCCGAGGCGAGATCCGGGTCGGCCGCCAGGACCTCGCGACCGATCGCCTCGGCCTCGCCGTACCGCCCGGCTTCGGCCAGCTTCTGGCCCTCGGCCAGCCGCTCGTTTCGGGCGCGGGCCAAGCGGTCCTCCTCGAGGATGGCGTGCGCGGGCAGGGCGCCCAGCAGAAGCACACCGACCAGCACCAGGGGCCGCGCGCATGCGACGAGCCGCCCGTGGCCCATCCCTTCCCTCCCGACCGAGGCTGCACTACGAGCCAGCTATGCCGAACGCCGCCTTCGTCAAGAACGTGGGCGTCCTGGCCTTCGCCCAGGCGCTCTTCTTCATGGCGAACACGATCGTCATCAGCACGGCCCCGTTCGTCGGCCTGCAATACGCGCCCTCGCCCTGGCTCGCGACGGTCCCGCTCGGGATCCAGTTCTTGGGCACGATGAGCGCCACCATGCCGGCCTCGCTCCTCATGCAGCGGGTCGGCCGACGGCCGGGGCTCGCACTCGGCATGGTGCTCGGCGTGATGGCCGGGCTTTTGGGCGCGTTCGCGATCCTGCAGGCGAGCTTTCTTCTCTTCTGTCTCGCAGGTGTGCTCTATGGCGCCTTCTCGGCCTTCGCCCAATACTTGCGCTTCACCGCCGCCGATGCGGCCGACGCCGCCGGCTTCGCCGATCGGACCGCGGCCCGCGGCCGGGCGATCGCCTGGGTGATGGGCGGCGGGGTCGTGGCAGCCGTGCTCGGCCCCGAGCTCGCCGCGCTCACGCGCGAGCTCACGGCACCCGTCCTGTTCGCCGGCAGCTATCTGGCGATCGCCGGCCTCGCCTTCCTCGGCCTGCTCGCCATCTCGCTGCTCGACCTGCCCCACCTCGTCGCCTCCGCCTCGGCCGCGGGCAGCGAGGTTCGGCCGCTCGGGGAGATCGCCCGCCAGCCGGTGGCGATCACCGCCTTCCTCGCCGCCCTCGTCGGCTACGTCACGATGAACCTCCTCATGACCGCCACACCCTTGGCGATGCTCGCTTGCGGCCACGGGTTCACCGACACCAAGCACGTCATCCAATGGCACGTCCTCGGCATGTTCCTGCCGAGCTTCGTGACCGGCCGCCTCATCACGCGCTTCGGGGTCGACAAAGTGATCCTGGCCGGCGTCGTGCTCAACCTCGTCTGCGTCGCCATCGCCGTGGCCGGTCTCGAGGTCGAGAACTTCATGGCCGCCCTCTTTCTTCTGGGTGTCGGCTGGAACTTCATGTTCGTGGGCGGCACGACGCTGCTCACCACCTGTCACACGCCGGCCGAGAAGGCCAAGGTACAGGGGCTCAACGATCTCTTGGTGTTCACGAGCGTCGCGGCCTCGGCCTCGCTCGCGGGCTTCGTGCAGAGTGCGCTGGGCTGGCAGACCATGAACCTCCTGGCGATCCCCGGCCTCGTCTTGGTCGCGGCCCTGATCCTGCCGCGCCTGTGGCCCGGCCTCGCCGCCGCGGCGCGTGGCCTGTCCTCCGCCGGCCGTGGCGGCTGACGGCCCCATCGAGAGGCCCCGGACCGTGCCGCCCGGGCGCGCCTTTTGCTCGCAACGGTGCAAGGAGCGTGAAGCGATGTCCTCCTGTCTCCGCCGTCGGTTCGTGCTGGTCTTCGCCGGCAGCGTGGCCTGCACCCTCGCGACGACCCCGGCCCGAGCGCAGCGCCGCGGTCCTCTCGGCTGGGCCGATCTCGACCGCGACGGCACGATCACGCGCGAGGAGTTCGATCAGGTTCGGACCCGTCGCTTCGACCGGCTCGACGCGAACAAGGACGGCGTCGTCACCCGCGAGGAATTCATGGCGGTCGACGCGCCGGCCTTCGAGCGGCTCGATCGCAACAAGGACGGCAAGATCACGCCCGAGGAGATGCCGCGCCGGCGGGGCAATCGCTGAGCGCGGCGGCGGACCCGCTCAGCGGCGCCCCTCGCCCGGCAGGGCCAGCCGCCGCTCGAGCCGGCGCACCAGCGCCGAAACCACGAGCACGAGCAAAAGATATTCGAGCACCAGGATGGTGTAGATCTCGAGCGGTCGATATTCGACGACGACGAGTTCGTTGGCCCGCCGGGTGAGCTCCTGCATCCCGATCACCGAGACGAGGGCGCTCATCTTGATCATGTAGACGAACTGGTTACCGAGCGCGGGCAGGATCCGGCGCAGCGCTTGCGGCAGGACCACGAGCCGGAACTTCTGCCAGAAGGAGAGCCCGAGCGCGTCTGCCGCCTCGTGCTGGCCGCGCTCGATCGACTGGATGCCGGCACGGAAGATCTCGGCCTCGAACGCCGAGTCCGAAAGGGCGAGCGCGATCACGCCGGCCGCGAACGGTCCGAGCGAGAGGCCGGCCACCACCGGTAGGCCGTAATAGACCCACAAGATCAGCACCAGAAGCGGGATGGCGCGGACGCCCTCGACATAGATCCGGGCCACGCGGACGAGCCAGGGCCGTCCCGACAGCGCCAACATCGCGACGACGAGCCCGAGGGTCACCGCGAGCAGGATCGCGCTCACCGACAGCGCGATCGTCCACCGCATGCCCTCGAGCAGGAAGAGGAGATTGGCGCGTCCTTGCGCGGTTGTCGGCGCCACCACGTACCAGCCCCAGGCACCGCCGCAGCCGCCGAGCGCCAGGCAGAGCAGCAGGGCGAGCAGCGTGGCCGAAGGTTGGCGGCGCCGGCTGTCGTGCGTGCCGCGGGGGGCCGACGAGACTTGGCGAGATGCAGCCACGCGCTGGGCTCCGGCGTTCGGGCGGCCGGCTTGCCAGCCGCGCCGGCCGCATGCCATGGTCGGGGTCGACGGGGGAAGCCCGGGCCCGATCGGGCCCGTCTCGCACGGTGGAGGAACCATGCGGCGCAGGACTTCGATCCTGGCGTTGGCCGGTGCCCTCGTGGCCCTGTGGGCCGGGGTCGTGGATGCGGCCGAGTCGCGCCTCGAGCGCGTGCTCGATTCGGGCGTGCTGCGGGTCGGCACGACCGGCGACTGGAACCCGATGACGATCCGCGACCCCGCGACCAACAGCTACAAGGGCTACGACATCGACATGTTGTCGAAGATGGCGGCCGACCTCGGGGTCAAGGTCGAGTTCGTGGCCGCCGACTGGAAGACGCTCGTCCAGGGCATCCTCGCCGACAAGTACGACATCACGGGTTCCGCCTCGGTGAGCGTCGCGCGCGCCAAGGTGGCGGGCTTCTCCGACCCCTATTTCGAGCTCGCGACCGTACCCTTGACGCTCAAGAAGAACGCCCAGCGCTTCAAGGACTGGCCCGATCTCGACAAGCCCGATGTGACGGTCGCTGCCACGCTCGGCACCGTCCAGGAGCAGATGGTCAAGCAGTTCTTCCCCAATGCCAAGCACAAGATCGTCGAAGCGCCGGCACGTGACTTTCAGGAGGTTCTGGCTGGCCGGGCGGATGCCCACATCACCTCCAATGTCGAGGCGGCGACACTCGTCGAACGTTATCCGGACCTGATGATCGTGCCGGTGTCCGCCCCGCGCGCCCGCACCCCGATCGCCATGCTGTTGCCGCAGGACGACCAGGTCTGGATCAACTTCGTCAACCACTGGATCCGGCTCGAGAAGGCGCGCGGCTTCTTCGACGAGCTCGCCGCCAAATGGCGGCTGCGCAACGAGTAGGGCGTTCGCCCTCCGTACGCGCGGACCCCGCCCGCTCGGTTAGGCTCGCCCGCGTCGGCCCCGTCGCTCCCGGTCCCGCGGTCGACTCCGCCCGACATACCCCGACCGGTTTCGTGTCGAGCCGCCCGGCTCGCCCCCGGCGTCACCGCGAAACAATCGGGTCCGAATCCACGTCGTCGACCACAAGCTCCAGCGAGAGAAGGTGCGCTGCACCTTCGCCGCGCTTGCCGGCCCGCCCGCTCCGGCTCGCGGCCGCCCGCTCCGGGGCTCCTGCTGCACGACCCCACAGCTCCTGCCCCGCGCCCGTCGCGCGGAGCGGGCGCCCGACCGACCGTCCGGGACGGTCCCCCGCCGCCGACATGCCCGTGGCCTCGATCGCCGCGCTCGCCGCCGGATCGCGGCTGCGCAACCAGCGACCACCCGCTCTAGGCGCCCCGCCCCGTCCCACGCAGTTCCGAGCGAGCTGCGCGCCTCGGTCTCGATTCGCCCCGGGCTCCGGCCGCAGCGCCCGGCTGTCTCGCGCCGAGGCCTTCCGCCGGCGCCACCTCCGCGCCTGCACTTGCCGGCCCGCCCGCTCCGGCTCGCGTCGTGCGGGCCACGCCGCCGCCTGACGCGACGGCACCGCGAGCGCCCCGTCCCCGCCGCGGGCCGAACGGGTCGGGATCGACCGCCTCGATCCCGCATCCGACCGGGGCACCCCGCCGCTCCTCCGCTGCTTCCGCCGCCGCATCGCGGCTGCGCGAAGCGCGAGCTGCCGTTACGCCCGTAATCTCGCCGAGCTTCTCGGCCGTCGTATCGCCGGTGCACGAGGAGCGAGCCCAATCGACCGCTCGCCTCGCTTCCGCGCCGGGGCTCCGGCGGCAGCATCCTCGTCCCTCCGACGCGCGGAGCGAGCATGGCTTCGGCGCTTCTGTGGTCCGCCCAAATGCCGGCGCGCGGAGCGGGTCCGCACCCCACCGACCGGCCAGGGCAGTCCCGCCGACCTCCTCCGCCGGCACCGCCAAGCGCCGCGATCGCCGGCCTACTCGGCACGGCTCGCCGCGTCCGGGGCCGGGGCGCCCCGCGCTCGTCGCCGCCCCCGTTCCCGCCACGGGCCGACCGCCTCGATCCCGGACTCGACCGGGGCACCCCCGTTCCTTCGCCATCGCCGCCGCCACATGACGGCTGCGCGAGGAACGAGCCCTCTCTTCGGCCCCGCCCGGCGCTCCGGCCGGACGGCCCCAGAGCTTCTTCGTCCCCCAGCCGCTGCGTAGCGGCTGCGCAACGCGTAGGCGGTTCGCTCGCCGCCCGCGCAGGCCTCGTCCGCCAACCCTCCCCGTCGCCATCCGGCGTCGGCGCCACGGGCGCGCCGCCGCCCTCGCGGCACGCCGGAGCGTCGAGGAGAACGACCTCGAGGGCCCGGTTCCCCCCGCCCCGCGGCCGCCGGCCTCGGAGCGGAGGGGTCGAGGTGCCGCCTCGCGCGCCGGCAGCCCCGTCACCGAGCCGCTCGGCCCGCCCGCCTCAGGCCCGCGCGAGCCGTGCGAGCTCGTCGGTCGCGGCCTCGAGCGCGCGGGCGAAGCGGTCGACCGCCTCGTCGGCTTCGGCCGCGCTCATGCACAGCGGCGGAGAGAGCGGGATCACCTCGATGAACGGCAGCGGCCGAGCCATCACACCCTGTTTCGCGAGCTCGGCCGCGACCACGCGATGCGCGCCCTGCTCCGGCCGGAACGGCCGCCGGCTCGCCTTGTCGGCCACGAACTCGACCGCGTTCAGCATCCCCACCCCGCGGATCTCGCCCACGAAGGGATGCTCGCCGATCCGTTCCTCGAGGCGGCGCTTCAAGTACGGCCCGACCCGCGCCCCGTTCTCGACCATGCCCTCGCCCTCCATGATGTCGAGATTGACGAGGCCGATCGCCCCGCCCACGGGATGGCCGGAATAGGTGAAGCCGTGCATCACCGGGCCCCACTCGGGCGAGGCCTTCTCGAGGACCTCCCATATCCGCGCGCCCACCACCGAGGCCGAAACCGGGAAATAGGCCGAGGTGATGCCCTTGGCGAGTGTGACGATGTCGGGCTCGAGGCCGTAGAGGCCGCAGGCGAACCATTGCCCGGTACGGCCGAAGCCCGTGATCACCTCGTCGACGATCAAGAGAATGTCGTTCCTTCGGCAGATCTCCTGCACCCTGGGCCAGTAATCGGCCGGCGGCATCAGCACCCCACCCGTGCCCATGATCGGCTCGCCGATGAAGGCGGCGATGGTCTCCGGCCCCTCCTGCTCGATCACCGCCTCGAGCTCGGCCACGAGCCGGTCGCAGAAGGCCTGCTCGCTCTCGCCCGGCAGGGCGAAGCGGAAGTGGTGCGGGCAGGAGAGATGGATCACGCCCGGCAGCGGCAGATCGAACGCCTTGTGATAGACGGGAATGCCGGTGAGACTGCCCGAGGCCATGGTGAGCCCGTGATAGCCGCCCTTGCGGGCGATGATCTTCTTCTTCTCGGGCTTGCCGCGCAGATTGTTGAAATAGCGCACGAGCTTGACGTTGGTGTCGTTGGCGTCCGAGCCCGAGGTCCCGAAGAAGACCTTGGAGAGGCCGCGCACCCCGGCCTTCTCGCGAAACAGCGTCAAGACCCGGTCGGCGAGCCGGATCATGGGCTCGTTCGAGGCCGAGCCGAAGAGGTGATAGTAAGAGAGGTCGAGGATCGCCTGCCGCGCGGCCTCGGCGATCTCGGGCCGGCCGTAGCCGATGTTGACGCACCAGAGCCCGGCGCCGCAGTCGATGTACTCGTTGCCGGCGCGGTCGCGGATCCGCACCCCCGAGCCCTGCCCGACGATCATCGGGCCCTTGGCGAGGTGCTGGGCGATCGAGGTGTTGGGATGGAACAGGCTCGCCTTGTCCATCTCCTCGAGCGTCCAGTTGGCGCGGCTTTCGAGCATGGCGACCTCCTTCGCCCGGACCCGCCCGGGCGGCCGAACCCCGCGGACATAGCCCGCCGGGCCGGGGCTCGGCCAGCGGCGGCGACGCAGACGGGCCATCCCGCCCCCGGCCACGGCCCGCCACCGCCCGCCGCCCGGCCCCCAACATCGCCGCCGATGGTTGAAAAAGCGTGAACGCCCGCGCCGCCCGGCAGGCCCAGCCTTGCGCCCCCGCCACCCCCCGCTATAGTCCGCGCCGGTCGCCGCAGTAGCTCAGCTGGTAGAGCAGCGCATTCGTAATGCGCGGGTCGGGGGTTCGAGTCCCTCCTGCGGCACCACAAGAGCGTCCCGAAGCGTCCGCAAGCGTCCGCCGAGCCCGCCAAGTCCCTGATCCGGCAAGCTCACAGCGTCCGGATCGGTCCGCATGCGACCCTGTGCATCCGCCCGCTGCGTTGGTACCATCGACGGTAGCGCGGTCGGCTGTTGGTAGAGGCTCGTCGGATGAGGTTCCCGGGGAAGCTCACGGACGCGAAGTTGCGCGCGCTCGCACCGCGCGAGCGACCCTACAAGGTCAGCGACGGCCTCGGGTTGTTTCTGTTGGTCGAGCCGCACGGCGCTCGATTGTGGCGGCTCGCCTATCGCTGGCACGGCAAGCAGCGGCTCTTGAGCCTCGGGCGCTATCCGGAGGTCGGCCTCGCCGAGGCGCGTCGGCGCGCGCTCTAACTCGGTTCGCAGCTCGCCGCGGGCCGCGACCCGGCGGCCGTCCGCAGGGCCGAGAAAGCGGCCGCGACGCGCACCTTTGCCGT
>JANWZN010000390.1 GCA_025054575.1 Geminicoccaceae bacterium
GGCTCTCCGCGCCGCTCCCCGCCCGCGGTTCGGCAGGCAAGCCGGCGCGCGGTCCGCTCGCCCAGGGGCCAGCCGAGTGATGCCCTCAGCCGGCAGCTTCCTGTCCGGATCGGGAAGCCCTCGCGCTTGCGGCGGCAAGCACAGCTCGTCTCATCCGCGCCGCAGCCGCACGCCCCAGGCCCGCGCCCCCTCCGCGTCGAACACCAAGCCGCTCCCCCGCTCCCACGCGGCCGCCTGCACCTCCGCCTCCAGCGCCGCCGCGGTGGACAGCAGCCGGGCGATCGGCCGCCGGCCGAGCCGGGCGAGATCGAGCCTGTCGGCGTCCCAGCAGCAGCCGATGGTCGGGTCCGCGCTCACCTGCGGATGCTCGTGCCCGGCGCAGGCGGCGGCGAGCAGGTCGAGCCGCTCGGCCGACAGCGCGAGCCCGCCCTCTGCCGCAAGCCGCCGCACCAGGGCCGCGGCGCGCTCGCCATGGCCCGGGTCGCGCCCTTCGTCCCGGCGTTCGCTGTCGTGGAACAGCGCGAACAGCTCGACCACCACGGCATCCGCCCCCGGCGTGCGGGCGGCGAGCAGGAGCCCGTTCGCCCGCACCCTGAGCCAATGCGCCGCGCCGT
>JANWZN010000391.1 GCA_025054575.1 Geminicoccaceae bacterium
TAGCAGCACGTCGGTGCCCGCATAGTCGCGCAGCCATTCGGCCTGGGTCAACGCCGTAAGTGCCACACGCAAGCGTGCACCAGGAGGCTCGTTCATTTGCCCATAGACTAAACATGCCTTGTCGATGACTCCAGACTCTTTCATTTCCAGATAGAGGTCGGTGCCCTCCCGGGTACGTTCGCCCACACCGGCGAACACGGAATAGCCACCGTGTTGCTTGGCAATATTGTTGATCAGCTCCATGATGATCACAGTTTTGCCAACACCGGCACCACCAAAAAGCCCTGTCTTGCCACCACGGATATAGGGTTCAAGTAAATCGATGACCTTGATCCCTGTCTCAAAGATCTGTGTTTTAGGCTCAATATCCTGGAAACCAGGAGCCGGGCGGTGGATCGGTCGACGCTCCTCGACCTTGACTGGACCTGCTTCATCGACCGGTTCACCGAGCACGTTAAAGATCCGGCCGAGTGAATTCAGGCCGACCGGCACAGATATGGGGGCACCGGTGTCGATGATGTCCTGTCCGCGCGCCACACCGTCGGTGGAGCCGAGCGCCACTGCTCGCACGGCACCACCCCCCAAATGCTGTTGCACTTCGCAGACCAGC
>JANWZN010000392.1 GCA_025054575.1 Geminicoccaceae bacterium
CCGATCGGATACTCCGCGAGGAGGGCGCGGGGCTCGAAGGTCTCGTACCAGGTCGGGGCGCTCATGGCAGTGGCTCGGGCCAGGGAAGAAGCTCGAGGGCGGCGCGGGCGTCCTGGCCCTCGATCAGCACCGCGGCCGCCCGGTCGAGACCGATCTCGGCCGCGGCGCCGCGGCCGGCATGGGCCAGGCAGTGGCGGATCTTCGCCGCCCGGCGGCGGCCGTCGAGGGGGCGGGAGGGGCTGCCGAGCGCGGCCTCGATCGCGATCTCGCGGCGGTGCCCGTCGCGGAAGCCGAGCACTAGGCGCTGGGGGCCGAGCGCGTTGGGGTCGCCTTCGGCCGCGGCCAGGACCGCGAGCGTCTCGGCTCGTCCGCCCTCGGCGAGGAAGTCCTCGAGGGCGGTGAGCGCGCCGTGGGCGGCGCGACCGGTGGGCCAGGGCTTGAGCGCGAGCTCGAGCAGCGCGCGCCCGGGCTCGAGCGCGGCGAGCGGCCCGAGATCGGCCTCAGGCTCGTAGAGTGCGAAGTAGCCGAAGGTGCCCCCTAACGCCTCGCGCGGCCCCTCGCAGCCGGCGGCGGCGAGGTCCACGGCGCGCTGCGCCGCGGCCGCGGCGA
>JANWZN010000393.1 GCA_025054575.1 Geminicoccaceae bacterium
CCGAACGCCTCGATCCCGACGCCGCAACCGGTGCACTACCGGCCGATGTTCGCCGCCTTCGGCCGCGCGCGCCGCACGTCGGTGACGTTCGTGTCGCAGGCGGCGCTCGCGAACCCGGCGGTGGCGAAGCTCGGGCTCGTCAAGCCGCTCGAGGCGGTGAGGAACACGCGCCGCATCGGCAAGAAGCACATGGTGCACAACGACGCGCTGCCCGAGATCCGGGTGGACCCCGAGACCTACGAGGTGCGCGCCGACGGCGAGCTGCTCGTCTGCGAACCGGCGCGGGTGCTGCCGCTCGCGCAGCGCTATTTCCTGTTCTGATGCTCGAGATCCGCGCGAAAATCAGGGCGCCGCGCGGCGCCTACCGCATCGCGGTGCACGGCGCGCTGCGGCTGCCGTTCGAGCTGAGGCAGAAAAGCCGCCAGAGGGCGCGGCTCGCCTCCGGCGAGGAGGTCGCGCTCGTGCTTCCGCGCGGGGAGGTGCTGCGCGGCGGCGACCTGCTCGCTGCCTCCGACGGCCGGGTGATCGAGGTGATCGCCGCGCCGGAGCGGCTCCTTCACGTCACCTGCGAGACGCCTGCGGCACTTGCGCGCTGCGCGTTCCATC
>JANWZN010000394.1 GCA_025054575.1 Geminicoccaceae bacterium
CCCAGCAAACGAGTACAACGTTTCGCTTTCGAAGAACAAAACAGGGTCATCGTCACGAATTGCGGTCTTCATCATGCCGTAGGCATCTGCAGGTGTGGCTGGAGCCACGCACTTGAGGCCAGGAACATGCGCGTAAAAATGCTCCATCGCATGCGAATGCTGCGACGCCACTTGGCGAGCGGAACCATTTGGAGCCCGAAACACAATCGGCACCTTGAGCTGCCCGCCGGACATCTGCCGCAGCTTTGCCGCGTTGTTCAGAATCTGGTCGAAAGCGACGGCCGAAAAATTCCAGGTCATGAACTCGACGATCGGCCGCAGCCCAACCATCGCGGCCCCAATCGCGAGCCCCGCGAACCCGGACTCACAAATCGGCGTATCGATGACGCGCTTGGGGCCAAACTCAGCGAGCATGCCTTCGGTGACTTTGTACGCGCCTTGGTAATGGCCGACCTCCTCACCGAGCAAAAACACGTTCGGGTCGCGGCGCATCTCTTCGGACATCGCCGCTCGAATCGCTTCACGAAAACGCATCGTCGTCGTCATCGCGGTTCCGCTCCTTATCTCGCAAAGGGCCCTGCGTACGTCGTCGGTTCGAGAATGT
>JANWZN010000395.1 GCA_025054575.1 Geminicoccaceae bacterium
GCCTGCTGCACGACATCCCCGTGCGCGCCCTCATCGGCGACCAGCAGGGCGCGCTCTTCGGCTACGACTGCCGCAAGCCCGGCGAGGCCGAGTGCACTCACGGCACGGCCAGCTACGTCAACGTCAACCTGGGCGAGGCCGCGCCCGCGCTCGACTCCATCAAGGTCTATCTCGCCTGGCTGCTCGATGGCCGGCCGACGCACTGCCTGGAAGCGGATACCACCGTGACCGGCGCGGCGGTGCGCTGGCTGCGCGAGAGCGCGCGGCTGATTGACCGCGACGACGAGCTGGGCGCGCTGGCGGCCTCCGTGCCGGATGCGGGCGGCGTGGTCTTCGTCCCGGCCTTCACCGGGCTGAACGTGCCGTACAACTTCCGCGACGCGCGCGGCACACTGCTCGGCTTGACGCTCGGCCACACGCGCGCGCACATCGCCCGCGCCTTCCTGAATAGCATCGGCTTCCAGCTGCGCGCCATCCTCGAAGAGATGGAGGCCAAGGCCGGCGTGCGCGTCACGCAGTTGAAGGTCGGCGGCGGCCTCTCGGCGGACGACACTGCCTGCCAGCTTCAGGCTGACTGGCTCGGCCTCCCCATCATTCGCCCG
>JANWZN010000396.1:0-252 GCA_025054575.1 Geminicoccaceae bacterium
GCCACAAGGTCCACATCATGCTGGAGGAGACGGGGCTCGCCTACCGGACGATTCCGGTCGACATCGGCGCAGGCGAGCAGTTCCGCCCCGAGTTCCTGAAGATTTCCCCGAACAACAAGATCCCGGCGATCGTCGACCCCGAGGGGCCGAAGGGAAAGCCGCTCGCGCTCGCCGAATCCGGGGCGATCCTTTTCTACCTCGCCTCGAAGACCGGCCGCTTCTTGCCCCGGGACATCGAGAAACGCTGGCAGG
>JANWZN010000396.1:262-602 GCA_025054575.1 Geminicoccaceae bacterium
TGATGCAGTGGGTGATGTTCCAGATGGGCCACATCGGCCCGATGCTCGGGCAGGCGCATCACTTTCGCGACTACGCGCCGCAGAAGATCCCCTATGCGATCGAGCGCTACACCAACGAGGCGCAGCGCCTCTACGGCGTGCTCGAGCGGCGGCTTTCCGAATCCGAATACGTCGCCTGCGACGAGTACACGATCGCCGATATGGCGATCCTGCCCTGGCTGCGCACGCCCGAGCGCCAGGGCGTGAACATCGACGAGTATCCGAGCGTCAAGCGCTGGCGCGAGCGGCTCCTTGCGCGCGCGGCGGTACAGCGCGGGCTCGCGGTTCTCGCCGAGCGGCG
>JANWZN010000397.1 GCA_025054575.1 Geminicoccaceae bacterium
CACGAGCGCCTGCCCGAACCGGCGCACCCGGTTCGGCGTCGGATCGCGCGCGAGGTCGGCGAGCCAGCGCGCGCGCGCCGCCGGGTACGTCGGCCAGCGGCGCACCGCGCGCCAGGCGCGAAGGACGCGCAACGGCTCGCGCGACAGGTACTCCGGAAGGTAGCGCACCTCGGCGCGCACCTCGTCGTGCACCGGGTGCCGCCGCGCATCGGTCGGCCGGCGCAGCGCGAAGACGAGGATCGCGAGTCCCCGGCGCTCGAGCGCCGCGATCTCCTGCGCGATGAAGGTCTCGGACAGCCGCGGCCAGCCCTTCAGCACGAACGCGACGCGGCCGCCGGCTGCGCGCTGCATCGCAAGACCCGCCGCGTTCGCCTCAGCGCGGCCGCGCGATCGCCCGCACCCCGGCTTCGGCGGCCGCCGAGCGCGCCTCGATCCAGGGCGCGACCAGCCGCGCGACGTTTTCCAGCCCCTCGAGCAGCCCCGGCACGACGACTTCCGAGGGCCGCTTCTGGCGCGGCAGATTGCGGATCGCGGTGGCCATCGTCTCCGGATCGTAGCGCCCGTCGTCAGCGAGCATTGCGACGAGGCCCAGCTTCG
>JANWZN010000398.1 GCA_025054575.1 Geminicoccaceae bacterium
GCGATGTAGGTCTTGCCGGTGCCGGCGGGGCCGAGGGCGAAGACGAGCTCGTGCGAGGCGAGCGCCTCCATGTAGCGCGCCTGCGCCGGCGAGCGCGCGGCGATGGTCGATTTCCGGGTGCGGATGGAGGGGATGTCGGACAGCGGAAGCCGCGGCTCCTCGGCCGGCTCCGCCGTCTGGCGGGCGGCGCGGGCCATGCGCAGGGCGGCGTCGACCTCGGCACCGCCGATCCGTTCCCCACGCCCGAGCGCGGCGTAGAGCCCGAGGAGGGCGTCGCGCGCGCACTCGGCCTCCTCGGCGGGGCCCGTCACGGCCACACGGGTGCCGCGCGAGGCGAGCCGCACGCCGAGCCTGTGCTCGATGCGGGCGAGGTGGGCGTCGTGCGCGCCGAACAGGAGGGGAAGAAGGGCGTGGTCGGGGAAGGTGACGTGCAGGGTCACCGAAGGCGCGGGCGAGGCGGTGCCCGGCAGGACGTGGTTCATGCGGCATCCAGCGCCGGTTCGGCGAGCCGGCCGGCCAGGGAGTTCGGGTGGATGGCGGTGATGGTCACGGTGCGGAGCTCTCCGGCGAGGGTGGCGGGGGCCTGG
>JANWZN010000399.1 GCA_025054575.1 Geminicoccaceae bacterium
TGGCCCGCCGTCTCCACCCGTTCCGGCCGCAGTCCCTCGTCCTTGTGGGCGTTGATGAAGCCCGCGGTCTGGCGCGGAGGGAAGCGGTCGGGATCGAGCCGACGCTCGAGGGTGACGCGCTTGACCAGCCGCAGCTGGTCCTCGGCATCGAGGATCTGGAAGGTCGGCGGGAGGCCCGCCTCCTTGGCGTGCTGGCGCAGGAAACGGTGGGCGATGCCGTGGAAGGTGCCCACGGCGAGCCGCTCCGCGCGTGCCCCGAGCAGGGCGGCGACCCGCCCCCGCATCTCCCCGGCCGCCTTGTTGGTGAAGGTGACGGCGAGCAGCGACCACGGCGAGACCCCGCGCTCGGCGAGCAGGAAGGCGATGCGGCGGGTGAGCACGCGGGTCTTGCCGGAGCCGGCGCCGGCGAGCACCAGCGTATGCCCCGGGGGGGCGGTCACCGCCGCGCGCTGGGCCTCGTTGAGCTCGGCAAGCCAGGACGGATCCATCCGGGCATTCTAGAAATCCTCCGGTGGCGGCCCAAGATTGAGGGAACTTTCGCCGCGTTTAGCACTCTAGGCCGGCGAGTGCTAAAATGGGGATC
>JANWZN010000039.1 GCA_025054575.1 Geminicoccaceae bacterium
CTGCTCGAGGTCGCAGCCCGCGAGACCCGTGCGCTCGTGCGCGAGCCGGAGGCGGCCGAGATCGAGCGGGCCAAGGCCCAGCTGCGCGCGAGCCTGTTGATGTCGCAAGAGAGCTGCGCCGGGGTCGCCGAATCGATCGCCCGCCAGCTCGCCATCTTCGGTCGGCGGATCCCGGTGGAGGAGATGCTGGCACGGATCGAGGCGGTCGACCGCGACGCCGTCCGCCGCGTCGGCGAACGCCTGTTCGCAGCCGGCCGGGCGACGACGCTCGTGGCCCTCGGGCCGGCCGACCGCCTGCCCGAGCTCGAGCTCGGCCGCGTGGCGGCCTGATCGCTCGGGCCGCCGCGCAGCGCCGCGGTGCTTGTCGGCGACCGGCCCGGGGCGTAGGCCCGGGGCATGGCGATCGGGATCGCGGGCGGCGAAGGCGAGCGGGCGAGCATCCTCGAGCCCCTGCGGCTGCCGCGCTTTCGCGCCCTTTGGCTCGCGACGCTGGTCTCCAACCTCGGCTGGCTGATTCAGACCGTGGGGGCCGCTTGGCTCATGACCGCGCTCGTCGGCACGGCCGACATGGTGGCGCTCGTCCAGGCCGCGGTCCAAGCACCCATCTTGTGCTTTTCGATCCTGGCCGGCGTAGCGGCCGATCTCGTCGACCGCCGGCGCGTGCTGCTCGCGGCCCAGCTCGTGATGCTCGCGGTCTCGCTCCTGCTGGCCCTGCTCGCGGCGACCGGGACGATCGGCCCCTGGTCGCTCCTGGCGCTCACCTTTCTCTTGGGCTCGGGTGCGGCGCTGCAGGGCCCGGCCTTCCAGAGCGTGGTGCGCGAGGTCGTGCCGATCGGTGCGCTCGGTGCCGCGGTCACGCTCAACGGCGTCTCGTTCAACGCCGCCCGTGCCGTCGGTCCGGCCCTGGGCGGGGCGGTGGTCGCCTGGGCCGGGGCGCAGGCGGCCTTTCTCTTGAACGCCGTCTCCTATCTGCCGCTCGTCCTGGCCCTCCTCCTCTGGAAGCGGCCCGCGGCCGAGGACGATCTGCCGCGCGAGCGGGTGGCGGGTGCCGTCCTGGGCGGGTTCCGCTACGCCGCGGAGACGCCCGGGATCCGCGCCGTCCTGGTCCGCTCCGCCCTGTTCGCCTTCGCCGCCGCGGCCGCCCTGCCGCTCCTGCCCCTCCTGGCGCGCGATCGGCTCGCGGGCGGGGCCGCGAGCTACGGCATCCTCTTGGGCCTGTTCGGCCTCGGTGCCATGGCGAGCGCCTTTTTCGTCCACGGCTTGCGCGAGCGGCACGGGGCGGAGCCGGTGAGCCGGGCGCTGGCGCTGCTCTTCGCGGGCGGCCTCGGGCTGCTCGCCTTCGGCCCCGGCTGGCCGCCGATCGCGCTCGGCCTGCTGGCCTGCGGTGCCGCCTGGATCGGCTCCTTCGCCGCCTTCAACATCGCGGTGCAGACGAGCTCGGCCTTCTGGGTCCAGTCCCGTACCTTCGCCCTCTACCAGACCGTGATGTTCGGCGCGATGGCCGCGGGCTCCTGGGTCTGGGGGCTGTTGGCGGCACGGGCGAGCGTGCCGGTGGCGCTCGCGACCGCCGCCCTCCTCCTGGCCCTGCAGCCCCTGGCCGGGCGGATCTGGCCCCTGCCGGCCGCGAGCGGGCGCGATCTCGGGCCGGCCCGGCGCGCGCCCGAGCCGTCGCCGGCCTTGGCCTTCGATCCCGAGGAGGGGCCGGTCCTGGTCCAGGTCGAGTACCGGGTCGACCCGGCCCGCGCCGCCGCCTTCGCGGCCGCGATGGACGAGCTCGGCCACATCCGCAAGCGCAACGGCGCGTTGCGCTGGCGGCTGTTCCAGGACACCGACGATCCCGAGCACTGGGTCGAGACCTATGTCGTGGCCGACTGGGTCGAGCATCTGCGGCTCGCCCGGCGGACCACCGAGGCCGACCGGGCGGTCGAGCGCGAGGTGGCGGCCTTCGACCGCAAGGGCGGGCCGGTCGTGCGCCGGCTCGTCGCCCGCCGCCGCGACGCCCGTTTCGCGCTGGATGCGAGCGAGCGGGCGGGTGCCCAGAGCTCGAACGGCGGCTAGGGCGGGAGCCAATCTGGGAACGCAGCTGGCCCAGAGGCTGCGATCGCGTCCCGCTAACGCCTTCCCAACAGCAACCAGATCATGTTGAACAGGCGCATGAACAGATAATCGACGTGCTCCGCGCGCTCGATCGGCTCCGTGTCCGTTTCGGTGTGCCGGATCGTCAACCGGTTCCCGATATCGGTCAGGTCTCGCGCATCCTTCTCCAGGAAGCTTCGCAAACACGGCGCTTTGGTGCCGGCGCCTCGATCGAGCAAAAGCGTAACGCCGTGCTTCTTGTCGTCCGGTCGGCCGAGGGTCTTCGAGCGCTCCCACGCGTCCCAGAGCTTTTCGAGCGCCTCGCGCCGCACCTCGATCCGGGGATCCGCGGACTTCTTTCGAGCGGTCTCCAGCAGCCGATCGAGCTCGGCATCGCCCGTTGCGAACAGGGCTCGTTCGAGCGGCTCGCCGAGAACGGGCGGGCTCAGCCGGCGAATGGCACCGTCTTCTTCGAGCTCGTAGGCCAAGCCATTGAGGCGGAAAATATCGTTGATCTCCTTACGAAAGCTCGCTCTACCCTCGGCGATACTCGCATCGTCGAACTTGTAGTGATGATGCTTGAAAAACTCGTGATACCCCAAAATCTGCGGTGCCGCGACGTGCTGGTGGCAAAATTCCACGACGTCGAAGATCTAGCTGCTCGCTGGACACGGCTGGTCCGATTCGAGCTCGAATTCGGGGAAGCGCGCGCCGAGCGCGCTACGGAAAGCGGCGGCATCGGTTCCGCGTATGACAGGACTGTCTTCACACATTTGAGGAAAGCGTTTTGCTAATGATCCATCGCGGATACGACTTTCGATCAGGTCGCGAATTCCCTTCCAGATCCGCTCGTCGATGCCATCCAGGACGCGCGGCTTCTCGCCTTGCTCGCGCTCGCTGACGTGCCGTTCGGGCAGGGACGCGCCGCTCCTGCTCGCGCCACCGCGCAACCCTCGACCGCGCCCGCTCAATCCGCGAACGGGTCGCGCAAGAGGATGGTGTCCTCGCGCGCGGGGCTCGTCGAGAGCAGCGCCACCGGGCACTCGACGAGCTCTTCCAGCCGCTTGACGTATTTCACCGCGGCCGCCGGGAGTTCGGCGAAGCTGCGGGCCCCGCGCGTGCTCTCGGGCCAGCCCTCGAGCTCCTCGTAGACGGGCTTGGCTGCCGCCTGCGCCCCCATGCCCGCGGGCAGATGGTGCAGCAGCTGCCCCTGCAGCGCGTAAGCGGTGCAGACCTTCAAGGACGGTAGGCCGTCGAGCACGTCGAGCTTGGTCAAGGCCAGGCCCTTGATGCCCGAGAGCTTGACCGCCTGGCGCACGAGCACGGCATCGAACCAGCCGCAGCGCCGCGGCCGGCCCGTCACCGTGCCGAACTCTCGGCCGCGCTCGCCGATGAGCCGGCCGGTCTCGTCGGCGAGCTCGGTCGGGAAGGGCCCGGCGCCGACGCGCGTGGTGTAGGCCTTGCAGATACCGAGCACGTAGCCCACGGCATCCGGCCCCACGCCCGAACCCAACGCCGCTTGCGCCGCGAGCGTGTTCGAGCTCGTCACGAACGGGTAGGTGCCGTGGTCGACATCGAGCATCGCCCCTTGCGCGCCCTCGAACAGGATCCGCCGGCCGGCCCGCTTGAGCTCGGCGAGCCTGAGCCAGACCGGCTCGGCGAACGGGAGGAGCCGCGGCGCGAGCGCGCGCAGCTCGGCCAGGAGCTTGCCGCCGTCGACCTCTTCGATGCCGAAGCCGCGGCGCAGCGCGTTGTGGTGGAGGAGGAGCTCGTGGACCTTGGCCTCGAGGGTGGCACCATCGGCCAGATCGCAGACCCGGATCGCCCGGCGCGCGACCTTGTCCTCGTAAGCCGGGCCGATGCCGCGGCCGGTGGTGCCGATCTTGCCCGTGCCCTCGCTGCTCTTCTCGCGCGCCGCCTCGCGCGCCCGGTCGAGCTCGCCGTGCAAGGGCAGGATGAGGGCGCAGCTCTCGGAAACACGCAAGCTCTCGGCCGAGACCGGCACGCCCAGGCCGCGCACCTGCTCGATCTCGGCCAAGAGCGCCCAGGGGTCGACCACGACCCCGTTGCCGATCAAGGAGAGCTTGCCGCGGACCACACCCGAAGGCAGGAGCGAGAGCTTGTAGGTCACCCCGTCGACCACGAGGGTGTGGCCCGCATTGTGGCCGCCCTGGAAGCGGACCACGACGTCGGCCCGCTCGGAGAGCCAGTCGACGATCTTGCCCTTGCCCTCGTCGCCCCACTGGGCGCCCACCACCGCGACGTTGGCCATGGCGTCCCTCCCGCCCGCTCGAGCGCAGCCGCGGGCTTCTAACCAGGGCGGGCGGGCGAGGCCAGAGGCCGGCCTTCGAGCACGAGCTCCTCGACCCGGCGGACGACCGCCTCGAACAGGATCTCGCGCGGGAAGGCGTTGCGGTCGAGCCGGTCGTGCGCGAGCCAAGGATGGCGTCGGGCGAAGGGGACGGCCACCGCCAAATGATCGGCCCGCAGCCAGCCCAGGAGCCGGGCACCGGGCGGGATCTGGAAGCTCGCCGGCACCTGACCGTCGCTCGTGTGGCCGAGCTCGGCGAGCCGGCGCCAGAACGGCCGCAACAGCGTCGAGATCTCGTCCTCCTCAGCGAAGGCGCCGAGCGCCAGGACCGGGACCGGTGGCGGCGGCCGCGTTGCGAGCCACGCGCGCCGGACCCGCGGCACGAGATCGTTGACGCCCTGACCGTCGCCCACCGCGCAGCGCGCCCCCGGCAGGAGCGCCAGCACGGGCGCCCAGGAGCCGGGCGCCTCCTCGGCCAGGGGCGAGCCCATGACGGCACCCGCCACCGTCACGACCGCGGCGACCCGCTCGGGGAGCGCCGGATCGAGGGCGAGGGCTTCGAGGACATCGGCCGCCGCCTTGGAGTGCGCGAGGAGGAGGAGCCGCTCGCCCGGCGCGAGCGCCATCGCCGAAAGCTCGGCGCGGATCTTCTGAGCGTTCCAGGCCACGCTCGCGAGGCTGCCGGTCGGCAGGATCGCGGTCTTCCAGCCCAGGGCCTCGAGATGGGCGAAGGCGTCGGCGAAGCTCGTCGCGAACCAGGCCATGCAGTCGGCGGCGAGCCCGGGCAGGCCCACCACCCGCAAGGGCAGACGCGGCGGGCCGAGCGGGACCGGCTGCGGGTCGAAAGGCGGCTCGTCGGGAAGGGCGTGGAGGATCGCCTCGCAGGGCCGCGCGTCCGGCAGCTCGGGGCGGGCCGTGGCGATCGCGCAGAGGATCGCGCGGAAGCGGGCGCGATCCTCGATCGCCCCGAGCCGCGCCGGGGAAAGGGTCTCGGGCTCGAGCGGCGGGGGCGCAACCGAGCGCAGCGTGCAGGCGGCGAGCAGGAGCGCGGCCAGGGCCGCAGCGGCTGCCGCCCTCCGTCTCACGCCTCGAGCGCCGGCTTCGGCCGCCGCAGCCGGCGCGCAAGCGCGATCCCGAGGGGCGCGAGCCAGACCGCGATCGTGAGCACGCCCAACGCACCGGCGAGCGGGCGCTCGAAGAAGGCCAGAAACGAGCCGTCCGACTTCATCATCGAAGTCAAAAAGTTCTCCTGCACCATGGGGCCGAGCACGAGGCCGAGGACGAGCGGGGCTACGGGAATGCCGTTCTCTTCCATGAGCCAGCCGAGCACGCCCATGACCAGCATGACCCAGACCGAGAACATGGTGTTGGTCATGGCGAAGGCGCCCACGATGCAGAACAAGAGGATGATCGGCATCAAGACCTCGCGCGGCAGCGCGAGCAGCCGGCGCGCGAGCCGGATCGCCAAGAGTCCCAACGGGATCAACAGGAGGTTGGCGAGAAAGAACGAGAAGAACACGGCGTAGACGAGCTCGGGTTGATGGAGGAAGACGGCCGGCCCGGGGGTGAGCCCTTTCATGAAGAGCACGCCGATGACGATCGCGGTGATCGAATCGCCCGGGATGCCGAACACGGTGGCCGGCACGTAGGCCGCGGCGAGGCTCGCATTGTTGGCGGCCGAGCCGCCGGCGATCGCCCCGGCCTCCCCGTCCGCATCGGGCCGTCGCGCCGCCCGCCGGCGGGCCAGCGCGAAGGAGATCCAGGCCGCGATATCGGCCCCCGCGCCGGGCAGCGCGCCGATCCCCACACCCAAGAGGTTGCCGCGCGCCACGGCCAGGCGCTGGCGCCAGAGCAGCGGGAGCACGCCCGCGAAGACGTTGCCGATCGGCCCGCGGCCTTCGAGCCGCAGCCGCTCGGCCGTGGCGGCGAAGCGGAGGATCTCGGCCAGCGCGAACATGCCGATGAGGACCGGCACGAGCCCGAGCCCGCCCACCAGATCGACATGGCCGAAGGTGAAGCGGGTGACACCGGTGACCGGATCGAGCCCGACGGTCGAGAAGAGGAGCCCCAGAAGAAGCGCGATCGCACCCTTGAGCGGCCGCGGGCCGGCCACGAAGGCGGCGCAAGAGAGGCCGAGGCAGGCGAGCCAGAAATATTCGAAGGTCGAAAAGCCGAGGGCGAATTCGGCGAGCGCCGGGGCGGCCAGGGTGAGGACGAGCGCCCCGAAGAGCCCGCCCACGGCCGAGGCGAAAAGACAGATGCCGAGCCCGAGCTCGACCCGACCGGCGCGGGTGAGCCGATGGAGCGCATCCGTATAGGCCGCGGAAGCGGGTGTCCCCGGCATGCGCAACAGGGCGGAGGGGATGTCGCCTGCGAAGATCGCCATGGCCGAGGCGGTGATCATGGCCGCGATCGCCGGCACGGGCTCCATGTAGAAGGTCAAGGGCACTAAAAGCGCGGTCGCCATGGTCGCGGTCAGACCCGGCACCGCGCCTACGAACAGGCCGAACAGGCCCGAGGCGAGCACGGCCGCAAGGGTCTGGGGCGCGACGAGGATGGCGAGCGCACCCGCGATCACCTCGCTCATCGCCGCGGCTCCCGCGCGCAGAGGCTCTGCAACCGGCTGGCTCCGCTCACCGCCAGGAGAGGCTGCCCGAGACGGGCTCGAGCAGGCCCCAGGGCAGGGGGACGAGCAAGAGCTCGGCGAAGGCCTGGTGCACGAGGAGGGTGGCGAGCGCGGCGATCGGCGCTGCCGCCCAGGGTCGTCCCCAGAGCCGACCGATCAGGATCCAGAGGAGGAGGAAAGCGGTCGGCAAAAAGCCCAGCCGGTCGGCCAGCAGCGCATAGGCGACGACGGCACCCGCGACGAGGGCGAGATCGACCAGATGGCGCGGGGTGCGGGTCCAAGGGGCGGCCTCGAACCAGCGCGCGCGGCCGCCGGCCACGAGCCCCTGGAGGACGAGCACGAGCCCACAAGCCGCCAACAGGATCCCGATCAGGCCCGGGAAGAAGCCGGGCCCGTAGCGGAAATAGGCCATGGTCGGGAATTGCTGGGCTCCGAGCCACACGGCGACGCCGAGGGCGAGGACGAGGAGCCCGAGCGGGAGGTCGCCGAGCCGCACCGCCTCCTCGCCGCCTCCGGTCGACCCCCGAGCCTCGCCCGCGCGTCAGCCCTTGATCATGCCGAGGGCGGTCATGATCCGCTTGGTATCGGCCTCGTGCTGGCGCAGGAAGGCGGCGAACTCGGCCCGGTCGCGCCAGCGGATGCCGAAGCCACGGGCGTTCATCTGCGCGCGGAACTCCTCGCTCTCGACGATCTGCTTCAAGGCCGTCTCGAGCTTGCTCACGACCTCCTCGGGCAGGCCCGCGGGCCCGGCGATGCCGCGGAAGGCGCCACCCTCGAAGGTCTTGCCCATCTTCTCCTTGACCGTGGGCACGTTCGGGAACGCGCCGATCCGCGCTTCGGAGAGGACCACGAGCGGGCGGACCTTGCCGGCCTCGACGAGCGGCCCGGCCTCGGGCAGCGAGCAGGCGATGAAGTCGACGCCGCCCGCCACCAGCTCCTGCAGGCCCGCAGCGGCGCCGCGCGAGGGGATGCGCACGAGCTTCTGGGCGTCGATGCCGGCTTCCAGCATCATGCCGGTGACCGGGATGTCCCAGGAGCCGGCACAGCCGCCGCCGCACGACATCTTGAAGCGCGCCGGATCGGCCTTGATCGCGGCGAGCGCCTCCTCGAGCGTCTGGTAGGGCGAATCGGCGCGGGTGTGGAAGCCGGCGGGGTCGAAATTGTACTGCGCGATCGGGGTGAACTTGTCGGCCGAGATGTCGCCCTGGCCCATGAGCTTCATCTGGGCGAAGGGGAAGATCGTGCCGATCGTGTAGCCGTCGGGGCGCGCGGTCATGATCATGGTGTGGCCGACCACGCCACCGCCCTCGCCGTTGTTCACGACGTTGAACGGCTTGCCGAAGATGTCCTGCAGCTGCTTGGCGAGCATCCGCGCGGTCGCGTCCGTGCCGCCGCCGGCCCCGGCCGGCACGACGATCGTCACCGCGCGCTCGGGCCACGCCGCCTGCGCCGCCCCAGCCACGGCCAGCGCCCCCGCGAGCACCGCCGCCGCCCAGACCTTCTTCATCCGCGCCTCCCCGAAAACGTCGTCATCGCGGAGAGGCTTAGGGGCCGGGGCGCGCGCCGGCAAGCCGTCCCGGCGGCAGGCCGGATGTGCAGGCGGCTCGCTGCGGCTCAGCGCCAGCCGCGAGCGCGGAGGGCGGCCTCTGCTGCAGGCTCCAGCAGCCGGACCGTCCCCAAAGCCTCGCGCAGCGCCAGGGCCGGGTCGTGCACCGGCTCGGCGCCGGCCGGGGCGAAGCCGCTCGGCGCCTCGGCGGGTGCGAGCGCCACCAGGGCGGCCACCGGCCAGGTCCCCGCCCCGCTGCGGCAGACGATCGCGAGGCCCGGCTGCGGCCCGCCCACCAGCTCGAGCTCGCGGCAGTAGCGGCCCGGACCCAGCTCGAGCGTGCCCAGAAGGACGGCCGTGGCGCCGCCCGCGAGCGCCGCGCTTTCCCCGCTCGCGCCGCGCTCGACGAGCGTGCGCACGGGCTCGCTCTCGAGCAGGGCCGCGAGCGTGCTCGCGCCTGCCGGCGCCTCGCCCCCGCTGCCCGGCGCGAGACGCCCGAGGGTGAAGCCCAGGACGAGCGCCAGCGAGGCGGCGAGCGCGGCCGGCAGCGCGCGGCGCAAGGCCCGTCGCGCGCTTTGCAGAAACGGTGCCGGTGCTGCCGGACGATCGCCGGCACCGCCCGCGATCGCCCGCAGCCGCGCTCGCTCCGCGTGCGATGCCGGCCCGGGCTCGCCGGCCGTGGCGCGGGCGCGAATCGCCGCCACGAGCCGCTCCGGCACCGGCTCCTCGAGGACGGGATCGAAGGCGGCGCGCAGCAGCGCCCGATCGGCCTTGAAGCGCGCCACCTTGGCGGCAAGACGCGGGTCGGCGGCGATCCGCGACGCGAGCACGGCCGCCGTCTCGGGCGGCAGGGCGTCGTCGGCGAAGGCCATCAGCATGGCATCCTCGGGCTCCGTGCCCAGCGGGGGAAGGGGTGGGGTCTCAGCGTCGCGCGACACCGACGGGGCGCTCCTCTTCTTCTCCGCCGAGCACGAGCTCGTGCAGCTTGGCGCGGGCGCGGGCGAGCCGGCTCATCACGGTGCCGACCGGGATCTGCAACAGCTCGGCCGCATCCTTTTAGGCCATGCCCTCGACACAGACCGCGACCAGCACGAGCCGTTGGTCGGGTGGCAGGGTGTCGAGCGCGGCGCCGACCCGCTGCAGGAGGATGCGCGCCTCGTTCTCCGCCCGACCGTCGCTGCCGGCGAGCTCGAAGGCCTCCTCCACCGGCACCCCCTCGCGGCGGCCCTGCGCGGCCCGGCAGCGATCGAGCCATCGGTTCTGCAGGATCCGGTAGAGCCAGCTGTCGAGCCGGGTTCCGGGCGTGAAGCTCGAAGCGTTGGCGAGCGCCCGCTCGCAGGCGTCCTGGACGAGGTCGTCGGCCTCCTCGACCGAGCGGGTCAGCGCACGGGCGAAGCGCCGCAACCGCGGCAGCATCGCCACGAGCTCGTCCGTGAAGGTCGGACCCAAGCAACCCTCCGCTCGCTCCTCCCCCGACGCGCCGACAACGTGCGCGCGGGCGTCTTATTCCGGCGACCGCGCGTTCCGGCGAGCGCCGTTCCAGCGGCGGCTCGTTCCCGCGGCCGCAAGGAAGGCCGCGCCCGGCTCGTCACGCGATCGTCGCTTCGACCCTCTAGGCTTCGCGGTCGCTTCGATCGCGATGCGGAGGAGGCACGAGCAGATGCGCGTAGCCGGGCTCGTGGTCGCCTTCGGGTTGCTCGCCCCGGCGGCCTTCGCGCAAGCACTCGTCAACGACGGCAAGCCCATGGCGCTGCAGATCCAGGCCAAGCACGCCAACGGGCTCATCGTCCAGCTCTCGGGCATCCAGGCCGGGCTTTCGGAGACGGTGATCACGGCCCAGCTCGTCAACGGCAACCGCAAGAAGATCGCGCTCGCCCACACGCCGCGCTCGACCTTCCTCCAGACACCGGACGGCCAGCGCTACGCGTTGAGCCCGCCCGAGAACAACGACCGGCTCGAGATCGAGGGGCGGACCAAGCTCGAGGGCGAGCTAGTCTTCCTGGGGCGCCTGCCCGAGGTGGACAAAGTTACGCTCGTGATCAACGAGGATTTCGGCTCGACCGAGGAGTTCGCTAATCTGCCCAAGCTCGTGATCCCGATCCCGCTGGCAGCCGCCGCCTACACGGGCGAGTCAAAAAAAAACTGAAGAGCCGCTTCGAGCAGGCCGCGGTTCGAGCCTCGAGCGGGGTGGGTCTGCCGGTCCCGCGCAGCACGCTCGTGGGGTCGACGATCCCGGTCTCGCGCAGTGCCGTCGCCGGCATCGCACTCAGCCGGACCGAGCGCGGCCTCGCCTTGGCACTCCCGGGCGACATTCTGTTCGACTTCGACCGAGCCGAGCTGCGCGCCTCCGCTCTGCCCGTGCTGAGCGAGCTCGGAGCCCTCCTCCGCGCCGAGCGGCCGAAGCGGGTGCGGATCGAAGGGCATACGGATTCGATGGGGAGCGAGGCCTACAATCTCGAGCTCGGTCGCCGGCGGGCAGAGGCGGTGCGCGACCATCTCGTCCGCCGCCACGGGCTGGAGCCCGGCCTGTTCACCGTCGAGAGCTTCGGCGAAAGTCGGCCCTTAGCACCGAATGCCCGCCCCGACGGCCGCGACGATCCGGAGGGACGGCAGAAGAACCGCAGGGTCGAGGTCGTGCTCGAATAGGGAGGGGCCGCGTGTATTGTCGGGAGAGGTCGAACCGAAGCGAGGCCGCCCGTCATGGAAACGACCCCGATCGTCCGCTGCCTGCTGGCCGCCCTCGTGGCCGCGGGCCTCGTCTTCGGCCCGTCCGTGCCGGGTCCGCTCGGCCCGGTGCCAGTCGCCCTCGCCGACGACGACGACGATGACGACGACGGGCCTTCGGGCGGCGGCTCCAGCGGTGGCGGCTCCACGGGCGGCGGCTCGACCGGCGGCGGCTCGACCGGCGGTGGCTCGACCGGTGGCGGCTCGAAGGGCGGCGGTGGCACCCCCGACGACGGCGACGACGATGGCGAGGATGGCGACGAGGATCGGGGCGGACGCGGCGAGGATCGCGACGAGGATCGCAGCGAGCGCAGCGGCCGCTCCGGCCGCGAGGAGGACGGCCACTCGGGCCTCGCCCGGCTGCGCGACCTCTTGTTCGGCCGCACCGACCCGTCGGCCGACCGCGAGGACCGCTTCCGGCCGGGCGAGATCCTGGCCGTCGATCTCTCCGCCGAGGGCCGCCGCCGGCTCGTCCGGCAGGGCTTCGAGGTCCTCGACCAACGGCGGCTCGCCACGCTCGGCATCACCGTCACACGGCTCGCCCCGCCCTCCGACCGGCCGCTGCTCGAGGCGCTGGCGCTCGCCCGCGCGAGCGATCCCGCCACGGTGTTCGACCTCAACCACCTCTATCGCGGCCTCCTCTGCGAGGGCTGCTGGGCGACCGCGGGCGCGGCCCTGCGGTTCGAAGCGCCGCGCTGCGGCACGCGCCAGCGGATCGGGCTGTTGGACGGCGCAGTCGACACGGGCCATCCGGCGCTCGCCCGCAAGCGGATCCGCTCGCGCAGCTTCGTGGCACCCGGGATCGCGGCCTCCGCACCCGAGCACGGCACGGCCGTGGCCTCGCTGCTGGTCGGCAGCCCGATGGGGCTCGTGCCCGAGGCCGAGCTCTTGGTGGCCGAGGTGCTGGGGCGGGGCTCGGCCGGGGCGGAGGCCGACTCGCTGGCGCTCGCCTCGGGGCTCGACTGGCTGTCGCAGAGCGGCGCGCGGATCGTCAACGCGTCCTTGGCCGGGCCGGCCAACCGGTCGGTCGAGCTCGCGGTCTATTTCGTCCAGCGGCGCGGTGCGGTCCTGGTCGCAGCGGCCGGCAACGGCGGTCCCGCGGCACCGCCGGCCTACCCGGCGGCGTTCGAGGGCGTGGTCGCCGTGACCGCCGACGACCAGCGGCTCGAGCCCTGGCGCAAGGCCAATCGCGGGGCCTACATCGCCTTCGCCGCACCCGGGGTCGACGTGCCGGTGGCGGTTCCGGGCGGCGGCTTGCGGCCGGCGAGCGGCACCTACTTCGCCGCCCCCTTCGTGACCGCGACCCTCGCTGCGGCGGCCGGCGGGCGCGACCCGCGCGCCGCGCTCGTGCTGCTCGTCGGCAAGGCCCGCGACCTCGGCTCCCCGGGCCGCGACCCGGTGTTCGGCTACGGACTGGTGCAAGCGGTCGGTTGCCGCTCCTGAGGCTCGGATGCCGCCGCCTCCGGCGCCGGCCGGCCGCCCTCGGCCAGCCGAACCCGAACCTGCCGCGGCCGCGCCTCAAGCGGCGAAGGTGAGATTCTGGGAGCCGAAGTCCAAGGCGAAGCTGTTGTTGTAGACGTCGACCGAGGCGATCGGCACGGTGCCGCCGAGATCGAGCGCCGGACCGACGCTGAACGAGCCCACCTCGATGTCGAAGATCTCGAAGCTGCCCGAGGCCTTCAACAGATCGAAGTTCCACAGGAAGTCGAAGCCGAGCTCGGTGTCGTTGCTGAACGTCGCCTGCGGATCGAGGGTGAGTGTGAACTCGACGACCTGATCGTCGTCGATATCGTAAGCGGACGCGTTCGTGAGCACGATGTCGGTACCGAAAGAGAACGGGTCGCTTTCGCCGTTCTCGTAGGTGATCGTTCCCTGCAGGCTGCTGATCGCCATGTCGAACTGCTGCAGGAAGTCGAGACCGATGCCGACGTCGAGGTCGAGCAGCTCGACGAGCAGGGATGCGGCCGCGAAGCCGAGGTCGACATCGAAGCCCGGCGCCACCGGATTGACCGGCAGGCCGAGCACAGCCGTGAGGAAGCTGTCGATGTCGAGGTTGAGCGCGAGAAAGTCGTTGCTCGCCCCGCTCGCCGCGTAGGGGTTGGTGTCGTCGCTCGTCGTATCGAGGTCGGGCCAGGCGAAGTCGATCGAACAGCCCGCCGGCAGCGGGAGCGTGAAGCCGAGATGTTCGCTGTCGAGCGAGAGGATGTCGATGGTCTCGTCGATCGGGCCGAGGGTGGTGTCGACCAGCGTGGCCACGCCGAGGTCCCCTCGTTCCAGCTCTCGTCGATTCCGAGGAAGCGGTCGTCGACGAAGGTGAACGCCTCGCCGGAGCCCCACATGCTCTGGTTGACCGCCGTGAAGGTCGTGCCGAGGTCGTTGAACCCGTAGTCGTAGACGACGGGCACGGTGACCGTCGCCTGCTCCTCGTCGCCGTTCGAGGTCTCCTCGGCGGCCGCCGTGACGGCGATGTCGAACCCGGCATCGTCGTCGAGCGTGAGGTTGCCGGCGGTGTTGCTCGGCGTGAAGCGCGCCGACTTGATGTCGTCGCCGCGACCGATCCCGGCGCTGCCGAAGTCGACGCCGACATCGAAGGCGTCGGTCTTGCTCACCACGCCGTTCATGTTGGCGCCGTTGCCGAGATCGATCACGCGATTGTCGAGCGCCTGGAGTTCGGTGACCGTCCCGTCGCTCGTCGCCACGGTGAGCCCGACGAGCTTCGTCGCATCCGCGACACGGAAGAAGAGGCCGCGCAGATCGGCGGTGCTGGTGCTCGTCTGGAGCAGATCGAGCGAGAAGGCGAGCCTGCCTGCCACCTCCTCGACGCGCACCTGGACGCCCGGCGAACCGGAAGCACCCGGAACGACGAAGGTGATGCTGCGCACCGGATCCGGCATCGGGACCTCCCTTTTCTAGCTGATCGCTCGGGATCGCCGCGGATCCGAGGCGAGGGAAGCGTCGTTCCGACACACGGAGCGGCGGGCGTGGAATCCATGGAAAAGGCTGGGATTTCCGCTCGCGCCGGGCGATCGCCGAGCGGTTACCGAGGACGCGCGCTCCGGGGCACAACCGGATGGCTGAGGATTTCCCACTCGAGCTCCGATTGACGGCCCTCGTTCTCGGTTGCGCGGGCCGAAAGGCCCTGTGTGCGCGCTTGCGCGCCGTCAATCCGACGACCCGGTTCGACCTCGAGCGCGCGCACACGTGGATGCAGGGCCGTGCCGTGCCGCGCAGCGACGAGGTGTATTCGGACTGGGCGCGCGTGCTGGGCTCGACGCGGCCCGGCCGGTGGCTCGCCGACTGCCCGCTCGAGGCGTTCGAGGAAGAGCTCCGCGCGTTGTTCGGGTCAGGCGTCGCCGCGCTCGCCGCCGAGATCGGTGCCGCGAGGCGAGCCTTCGGCACGGGCCGAGGATCGGCCCGGATCGGCGACGGCGAATTCGACCTCGCCGGCCACTATGCCTGCTATTCGCACGCCTGGTCGCCGCACTATCGCGGCCAGGTGATCCGCGGCTCTCTCGCGATCACGGCCGGCCGCCGCGGGGATCGGGACGCCTGCTACACGGAGCGGCTCCTGGGCCGGGACGTCCTGTTCACCGGCCCGGCGCAGCAGGCGGGGCGGACTCTGCACGCCTTGCTGCAGGGCCCCGCCGGCGTCTCGCCCCTGTTCCTGAGCGTCCTCACGCCGGGGCCACCCGGCAGCGTGCTCTGCGGAATCCTCTCGGGGGCGACGGCCGTCGGGCCGGAGCCGCTGCCGTCGGCGACGCGCATCGTCCTCGTCCGCGTTCCCGCCGCCGCGACGCCTTCCAACCGCTACTTCGCGCCGGAAGCGGGAGCCTTCGCCGCGGACCTCGCCGCCCTCGGCCTCGCCGGTATCGACGAGGCGACCGTGGAAAGGGCGATCCGCGCGGCGCTCGCGGGAGGCGGCAGCGTCGCCGGCCACGACCAGGTGACGCTCGAATCGATGACAGCGCTCGCCACGGCACTCGACGTCGCCTGGTTCGGGCCCTGGGGCGAGGAAAGCCGGCGGTTCGACGAGGTCGGCTGACGGGCGCGGGACGCGTAAAGCCGCTCGCCGCGCGCTGGCCGCGCGTCGGCGCGGCGGTCGGCGCGAGAACGGCGGCGTTCGCGACCCTATTCCCCGGCCTGCCGCTATTCCCCAGCCGGTCGAGGAGCGAGGCGAGCCGCGAGCAGGCTCCGGCGCGCCTCCGCGAGCCAAGCCGGCAAAGGCAAGAGCGCGATCACGAGCAGCGCCAAGAGCGAGCTCCAGGGATCGGCGAACGGTCCCCACCAGTGATCGGCCAGGATCTGGGCGTAGACCAGCACCACGTGCCAGACGAAGACGAGCAGCGCGTGGCGGCCGATCCGCACGAGCCAGGGATGGCTCCACAGCCCATGCAGGAGCTCGGCTGCGTGCCGGGCGAGCGGGTGCGCCGCCCGCGGCCCCGCGACCAGGAGCCAGCCCACGGCATAGGCCGTGGCGGCAAAGGCGATCGGGAAGAGGGGCCCGAGCTCGCCGCGCCGCTCGAAGGCCTGGATGCGGGCGAACACCTCCGCATTCGGCAGGCCGGCCGTGATCGCGAGCCGCCAGAGGGCGAGCGCGGCCAGGACCAGGAGCGCGAGCTTGAGGAGCTCGGTCCGCTCCGGCCGGAACAGCCGCGCCGGATCGAGGCGGCCCGCGGCGGCGAGGGCACCGAGCGCGCACCCGGCCACGAACAGGAGCTGCCAGCCGGCCGGGTTGAAGTGCGCGCGCAAGACGAGATCGGTCTCGCCGAGCCACAGGCGCGGCTCGATCGCGGCCAGAAGCGGCAGATGCGCCCCCATCTGCACCGACAGCCAGAGCACGAGGCTCGCGCCTGTGACGAGCCACAACCGGCCGGTCAGCACGAGGTGCACGAGGAAGGGGGCGGCCAAGAGATAGAGCACGTATTGCGGCAGGATGTCGAAATAGGTCGGCTGGTAGAGGAGGAGGGCTCCCGCCACGGCATAGGCGAGGCCGTCGTCGTAGAAGGCGCCGAGCATCGCCCCCCAGGCCGGCTGCGTGTCGGCGAGCCAGCGGATCGCGAGCACGACGGCCACCAGCAGCGCCAGATGCCAGGCGTAGACCACGCCCGCGCGGCGGACGAGGCGGGCGCGGACGGTCCCGAATCCGTCGCGGCGATGCTGGCGGCCGTAGACGAGGCCGACCATCAGCCCCGCCATGAAGATGAAGCCCTGTGCGGAGGTGACGAAGCCGAGCTCGCCGAAATGCAACCAGCCCAGCGCGAACCCTTGCTGGAACCAGAGATGGTTCCAGGCCATGAAGACGACCAGAAAGCCACGCAGGCCGTCGAGCACCACGACCCGATGCGACATGCCTCCGCTCCTCCACTGGCCGCCGAACGTGATCTGGAACGGACGACTTGCCGATCCACGACCAGCGCCTCACCTTTTCGTCATGTCGGACCTGCGTGGAAGGAGGGGCACAGCCTTGCCCTCGTCCCTGTGCATGCGCCTCGTGCTCGTGGCCCTGCTGCTCCTGGCCTCCGGCCCCGGCCGGGCCGAGCCCCCCTGCCCGAAGCCGCCCGCGCTGCTCGATCCCCCGCCTCTGGCCGCGGCCATCGTCCGCGCGCTGCGGGAAGCGAACCGACTGCGGATCGTGGCCCTCGGCTCCTCCAGCACCGAAGGCACCGGGGCGAGCCGGCCCGAGCACGCCTGGCCCGCCCGGCTCGAGGCGATCCTCGACGCCCGCTTCCCGAAGGACGAGGTCGAGGTCGTCAACCGCGGCAAAGGCGGCGAGACCGCGGCGCAGAACCTGGCCCGGCTCGAGGCCGACGTCATTCGCCTCGCCCCCGATCTCGTGATCTGGCAGGTCGGCACCAACGACGCGCTGCAGGGCCTCGAGCCCGAGCTCGTCGCGGCCCGGGTGCGCGAAGGCATCCGCCGGCTGCGGGCCCTCGGCATCGAGGTGATCCTCATGGATTCGCAATGGCTGCCCGATCCGGGCCGCGACGAGCGGGTCGAGCGGATGAGTGCCGTCCTGGCCGGGGTCGCGGTCGAGGAGGGGGTGGCGATCTTCCCCCGCCACGAGCTCATGGAGGCCTGGGTCGAGACCGGCGCCCTGCCGCCCGAGGCGCTGATCGGCCCCGACGGCCTGCACATGACCGACGAGTCCTATCGCTGCGTGGCCGAGCGCCTTTCCGATCTCTTTCCGGCGACCCTCGCCGCCGAGGAGGCCACGCCCGCCGACCAACAGGAATGAGGGGCGGGAGCTCAATCTCCGCGGTAATCGAAATCCTCTTTTATCGGTTTCTTGGCGCTTACGCTCGTGATGACCGCTTGAACGAATTTCCAGACGTCGGTGCTCGCCTCGGCGAGCCGGGCTAGGCTCGCCCAGTCGACCTCTGGTCGCTCGCGCGCCGGCACCAGGATCTCGCTCTCGCTCGGATTTTTGGTATCCAAGCGGATTAGCCCGATGCCATGCAAGGCACCGAGCACACGCAGCTCGTCGAGCGTGCCGTCCCCCTGGATACGGGCTGTGACCAAGTAGCCGAAATTGGCCCAGGAAGAGTTGGAGACGGCTTGGAAGAAGGCTTCGCGGGCGTTGGAGCGGTCGAGCTTGACCTCGAACGACCACATCCGGGCCCGGCTCGCCTGCATCTCGTGCGCGCAGGCGATCACGGCGGCCGGCCAATTGGCTCCGATCGTCAGTTCCATCGCGACCAGATCGGGAAAGAGCCACCGGTTGAAGCCGGATACCTTCTTGGACGTGGCCTTCTCGTCGATTCATTTCGGCCAGAGCTCCAGCTCGCGGTGCAGGTAACGCCCGAGCAGGGGGTAAAGATCCGCTTCGCGCAGGCTCCGCGCGCCTTCAGCTTTCTTTTCTCTGCCCGAAGGCGTTAGCGGAGAAACGCTGGTCGGTGGCTCACTCCAATAGTATTGCCGCGGGCGGTCCTTGATCGTATGCACCGATGGATACTTTTTGACGAGCAGATTTCTGCCCGAGTTTATCTCGCCTCGTAGATACGCTACGAGATCGTTCTCGGTGAATATATCCTTGGAGGCGTGCCGCTTTTTCTCCGCCCATTCCGGATAGCGTCGAATCAAGACCTCGGCGATCTCGCGCGCCGTGAACCGGCGGCCGGGCGCCTCCCGCAACAGGGCCGCGACCTTGTCCGCTGTCGTCTTCGGCTCGTCGATCGCGTGCCCGCCGCCGATGCCTCGATCACAATGTGATAGAAAAACGATAGCACCGAGGAGGCTCGCGCCGGAAGCGAGAACGCCACCGCCCCGCCTTGCGCTGCGGCCTCGAGAAGCTAGCCTCGCCGCACCGGCCGAAAGGGGCTGCGAGCGATGTCCAAGCGACGCTACGTCCTCGCGATCGATCAGGGCACCACGAGCAGCCGTGCCATCCTGTTCGACGCGACGCTGCGCCCGCTCGCCTCCGCCCAGCGCCCGCTCCAGCAGATCTTCCCGGCCGACGGCCAGGTCGAGCACGACCCCGAACACATCTGGGCCGACACCCTCGCGGTCTGCCGCGAAGCGATGGAGACTGCCGGGATCGGCCCGCGCGAGCTGGCCGCGATCGGCCTCACCAACCAGCGCGAGACGACCATCCTCTGGGAACGCCGGACCGGCCGGCCGGTCCACAACGCGATCGTCTGGCAGGACCGGCGGACCGCACCCTTGTGCCGGGAGCTCGAGGCCGAGGGGCTCGATCTTCCGATCCGCGAGCGCACCGGGCTCGTGGTCGACCCCTATTTCTCGGCGACCAAGCTCGCCTGGCTGTTGGACCACGTGCCCGGGGCGCGGGCCGCGGCCGAGCGCGGCGAGCTCGCCTTCGGCACGGTCGATTGCTTCCTCCTCTGGCGGCTCACGGGCGGCCGCGTCCACGCCACGGATGCGAGCAACGCCGCGCGCACCATGCTCTTCGACATCCACCACCAGCGCTGGGACGAGGAGCTGCTCGAGCGGCTGCGGATCCCGCCCGCCGTATTGCCCGCGGTCGTCGACTGCTCGGGCGAGCTCGGCGCGACACCTTCGAGCCTGTTCGGGGCACCGGTGCCGATCGCGGGCATGGCCGGCGACCAGCAGGCCGCCACCTTCGGCCAGGCCTGCTTCGAGCCGGGTGCCATGAAGAGCACCTACGGCACCGGCTGCTTCGCGCTCCTGGTCACGGGCGAGCGCGCCGTGCCCTCGCGCCATCGGCTGTTGACGACGATCGCCTGGCGGGTCGGCGGGCGCACGACCTACGCCCTCGAGGGCTCGATCTTCTCGGCCGGTGCCACGATCCAGTGGGTGCGCGACGGGCTGCGGGCGATCGGCTCGGCCGCCGAGTCCGAGGCCGTGGCGGCGAGCCTGCCCGATTCCGGCGGGGTGCATCTCGTCCCGGCCTTCACCGGGCTCGGCGCCCCCTGGTGGGACCCGGACGCACGCGGCGCCATCCTCGGGCTCGGCCGCGACACCACGCTCGCGCATATCGTCCGTGCTGCGCTCGAGAGCACCTCGCTGCAGACCTTCGATCTCTTGGAGGCGATGGATCGCGACCTCGAGGCGGCGGGGCTGCCGCCGGCCCGCGGCCGGCTGCGCGTCGACGGCGGCATGGTCGCCAATTCCTGGCTCTGCCAGGACCTGGCCGACATCCTCGACCGCCCGGTCGATCGCCCGGCGGTGATCGAGACCACGGCACTCGGCGCCGCCTGCCTCGCCGGCCTCGCGGTCGGGCTCTATCCCTCGCTGGAGGCGATCGCGGCCGCCTGGAAGGTCGAGCGCCGCTTCGCCCCCGCCCTCGACCCGGCCCGTCGCGCCGCCCGCATCGCCGCCTGGCGGGCCGCGCTCGACCGCGTCCGCTCGACCCCGCGCGATTAGGCTTCGCGGTGCGGCTGCGGCTTGCGACCTTCGACCTCGAGAACCCGCGCCGCCGCGAGGGCGGGATCGGGCCTGCCGTCTCGGCGATCGATCCCGACCGGCGCCCTGTCCGCACCGCCGCTCGGCCGACGGCGTCCGAGCGGCTCCGCTCGATGCGGCGAGGCTCGGCCGTCCTGTGCCTGCGGCTTGCGACCTTGGACCTCGAGAACCCGGGCGGCCGCCGAGGCGAGGCGGGTCGGGCGGTCCCGACCGGCGATCCCGACGGCCGCGCGGCTCGGATCCCCGCTCGGCGCGGCACGCACGCGCAAGACCTCTCGCACCCGCCCGGTTAGGCCGTCGTGCGGCTGCGGCTCGCGACCTTCAACCTCGAGAATCTCGGCGGCCGCGAAGGCGAGGCGGGCCTCGCCGAGCGGATCGCGGTCCTGCGGCCGCAGCTCTTGCGGCTCGATGCCGACATCCTCTGTTTGCAAGAGATCCACGGCGCCCGCCCGGCGGGCGGCGGCCCGCGCCGCCTCTTGGCCCTCGAGGCGCTCCTCGACGGCACGCCCTATGCCCGCTTCGAGCGCGCGAGCACGCGCTCGCCCGGCGAGCACGGCAGCGAGGGCTGGGTCGCCGACATCCACAACCTGGTCGTGCTCTCGCGCTTTCCCGTCCGGTCGGTCCGCGAGCTGCGCCACGAGCGGGTCCCGCCCTTGCCCTTCCGGCTCTCGACCGCACGGCCCGAGCCCGTCGAGGTCCTCGCCCGCTTCGAGCGGCCGGCACTCCTCCTCGAGGTGGAGCTACCGGGTGGCCGCCCGCTGCATCTGGTGAACCTGCACCTCAAGGCACCCCTGGCGTCCTTCGTGCCGGGGCAGAAGCTCGGCCCCTTCGCCTGGGCGAGCGTGGCCGGCTGGGCCGAGGGCTATTTCCTCGCCGCGACCCAGCGCGCGGCGCAGGCGCTCGAGGTCCGCTTGGCACTCGACGCCTTGTTCGACGCCGAGCCCGAGGCGCACGTCGCGGTGGCGGGCGATCTCAACGCCGAGGACCGGGAGACGCCTTTGCGCCTGCTCTGTGCGGAGACCGCCGATACCGGCAATGGCGAGCTCGCCCCGCGCTCGCTCGTGCCCACCTGTCGGTCCTTGCCCGAGGAGCGTCGCTTCACCGCGATCCATCACGGCCGCCGGCTGACCCTCGATCACATCCTGCTCTCGCGCCCGCTCCTGGCCTTCTTCCGCGGCCTCGAGGTGCACAACGAGACGCTCGACGACGAGCTCGCCCCTTCCGAGCGGGTCGAACGGGCGACCGAGAGCTACCATGCGCCCGTGGTAGCGAGCTTCGCGTTTCCGTGACCGTCGCCGGAAGATCGGGCGGCTCGCCGAACGCGGGTGTTGCCGGCCGCTCGAACGACCGGGCCGGCGCGGGCGGGCGGAGCGGGCGAGGGCGATGTAACCGTTAGGCGACGGTCCGCCCGGTCCCCGCGAGCGCGTCGAACGACAGAGCGCGCGCTGCCACCCGCCCATGACCGCGCGCTCCGAATCTCTTCGACACCTTGCCCAGAGCGAGGGGCTCGCCGAACGCGGGTGTTGCCGGCCGCTCGAACGACCGGGCTGGCGCGGCCGGGTCGAACGGACCGTTTTCGCCGCGATCGTCCCGGCGCTCGCTCTCGCCGAGGCGAGCCGCCCCCGCCTCCCTCGTTCGCGGCCGAGCAGCCCCGGCGCGTCGCTCGGCGCGGGACGCTCGGGGACGACCGACCCTGCGGGCGTGTGTCGACGCGAGATCCGGACGCACGGAGAGAGGATCAAGGCCTAGCCGGACGGCCTCGCTCGCGAGGCGGATCGGAGCGAGCGACCACCGAACGGCGTGGTCGATCGATCCGATCGCCGCGCCCGGGGCGGTACCTTATCGCCGTAGAGACCGGTCCGGCGCGCCTAGACGGGAGCGCTCCCGGAACGGGGCCCGCCGCCGGTGCGAACACCCGGCCGCGGCTGCGCTCCGGGTCGGCGCGCGGCCCACCCGTCGATCGCCAGCCGTCCGAGGCGGCCGCCGATCCAGCCGAGGCGAGTGCGGAGCGAGGCGGCGAGCGGTCGGCGCGGACCTCGCCGGCCGGATCGCGGCTTCCTTTGCCCGACCGCGTCGCGCGAAGCGGGACCGAGCTCCCGGCGCCTCGATCCTGGCCGGGGCGGCATCGAGCCGGGACTTCGCTGCTCGACGGCTCGCCTCGCGCCCCCGGCTCCCCGGTGCCGAGCCCGACGGGAGGGGGCCCGTCCCAGTGCGGACCCGCTCGAGCGATGCCCCTTTCGGGCAACGGGTGGGCGAGGCCATTCGCGCCTCTCGCCACGACGCGTCGAACTTCCGAGGCGGGGAGAGGGGGCGGCGTCCGACGCGGACCACCGAGCGGCGAGCGGGATCCAGGCGCGGAGGCGGCGGCCCCGGCGAGGAGGCGGCGGGCAATCCGAGCCCGGCGTATCCCCGCCTCGTCCCGAGATCGCGACCCGAGACCGGAACGAGCGCCGATCCGAGCCCCGGGTTCGCGCGACGGGACGCCGCCTGCCCGACCGCGTCCCCGCCGGCTCGGCCCGGCCACAGGCGCGGTCCCGGCCCCGTGCGCGGCGGCATGGCGGGCGTTCGACGGCGCGCGCTCGCTCCGCCCGCGGCCGAGGGGGCGTGCGGGGCGATCGCGCCCGAGAGAAATCGGACCGAGCGAGAAAAGCGCGCGGGCGATGGCTGCGCCGGGGCCGAGCGAGCGGTCGGCTGCCGGCGTCCGGCGCCGAGCCGGGCACCGCCGCGGTCGCGGCCCCGAGCCCGGCGTGCTTCCCTTTGCCCGTCCTGCCCGGCGGCGAGCGGCCTCCTGGAAGTCCGGCGCCACCGCGCGGGGAGCACCCGAGCGACGCGCGTGGCGAGCCGTGAGCCGCCGTTGCCGGCGGACCCCGGCGAGGCGGGAGGACGGATCGACCCGAGACGGCGCGGGCAGCTCGGGGCGGGCCGCCACCCCGCCCGTCGGCGGGCGAGCGCCCGGTCGGCGGCACGGGTCCGCTGCGGCCGTCGCGAACGGAGCGCCCGAGGGTCGCGGGCGAACACCACGGGTGCGCACAGCCGGGCCCGGCTCGGCCAGGGCCACCGCGTTCTTGCACGGCCACCGCCTGCCTCGACGAGGTCGCGGTCGAGGCGGCGCGCACGCGGCGCCCGGCCTGCGCTCGGATCTCGTCTTCCGGTGACAAATCGGGCGCGCGCCGGGATCGCGTCCCTCGCCCGAAGGAGGAGGGTACCGGGACGTCGTGCCCCGAGCGGCGCTCAGGCGGGGGCGGGGATTTCGTGGATGTGCACGTCGTGGGCGGCGTGCTGGGTCAAGATCTCGATCGCCTTGCGCTCGGCCGCTTCGTCGGGCGTGCGCACCCAGAGGAGAATCCCGCCGCGATCGAGCTGCTCCTGCAACCATTCGGCGTGGCGTCGATCGATCCAGCGGGCGAGGATCGTGCCCAACGTCGCCCCGACCAGAGCCGTGCCGGCG
>JANWZN010000003.1 GCA_025054575.1 Geminicoccaceae bacterium
ACGAGCTCGACCAGCGCCACCGGCCCCGGTTCGGGGGGCTCGTCTCGGGCGACGAACAAGAACGCGAGCGCGGCACCGTGTACCGACAGCGAGACGAGCAGCGCCGCGGCGGCGGGGCCGAGGCGCGGGCCGGCTGCGAATGGCGCGTCGCGGACCCGCCGCATCCCTGCCGTCTCAGAGCCCGAAGCGGCTCTTGAGGCCGAGGAAGACGCCGAGCCCGGACCCGCGATAGCCGAAGGCCTCCTCGTAGGTCTCGTCGAGCAGGTTCTCGACCCGACCGAACAGACTGACGCCCGGCAGCACCTCGTAGGAGGCGCTCGCCTGGAGGAGCCAGAAATCGTCGAGCGTGCGTCGCGCCCGGGCGAAGAGCGGGGTGAAGACGTCGTCCTTCTGGCTGCCGTTGTAGCGGGCCGCGAGGTCGACGGAGCCGCGCCGCTCGCCGTCGGCAGCGGCGGCGAACCGCCAGGTGAGGCCGAGGCTCGCCACGTGCGGAGAGCGGCGGACGAGCTGGCGCCCGTCGACCCCGTCGGTGTCGAGGTAAGTGTAGGCGGCGCGCAGCTCGAGATCGTCGAGGATCCGGGCGGCGAGCGCGGTTTCGATTCCCTGGGTGTCGACCCCGCCCGGCAGGTTGACGGGCCGGAAGGTGCCGGTGCCCGGATCGAACTCGGAGCCGATGAACTCGTCGATCTCGTTGCGGAAATAGCCGAGCGAGAGGGCGACGCGGCCGCCCCAGAGCGTCTGCTCGATGCCGACGTCCCAGCCCGTCGACTGCTCGGGCTCGAGATCGGGATTGCCGCGGAAATTGGCGAAGAAGCCGTAGAGCTCGGTCAGCGTCGGGTTCTGGATGCCGCGACCCCAGGAGGCCCGGAGCTTGGTCCCGGCCTCGGGGATCGCGAAGGCCGCGGTGAGCCGGGGCGAGACGAAATCCTCGAACTCCTCGTTGTGGTCGTAGCGAAGCCCGGCTGAAAGCGTCAGGCGATCGAACAGCGTCACCCGATAATCGCCAACGAAGCCGAGATTGTCGGTGGCATCGAACCGGGCGAACGAGCTTTCGCCGTCGTCGCGCTGCCATTCCGCAAGGAAGGTCAGACCGTGCTCGGCATTCAACAGAGCAGCCGTATCGAAGAAGAGGTTCGTCTGGTAATCGACGATCGTGCGCGTCGCGTCGAAGAAGAACGTCCTGTCACCACCATCGAGCTGATCGCTTTTGGTCGACAGCGCCGATACCCCGAGAACGTGCTCCCACTGGCCTTCGAACAAAGCGAGCTTGCCCTGCAGACGGCCCGAGAAGGAGGAACGGTCCTCGGAAAGGTCCGCGTCGGTCGGGATCAGGAAGCCGCCGCGCGTGTCCGGTCCGAAATCGTCGTATTGGTTCTCGGCGCGCAGATAGCGCAAGAACCCGCGGATCTCGAGGTTCTCGAACGGCCGCAGGCCGACATTGGCGTTGAGCAGCCCCTGGCGGTAGCCGTCGTCCTCGCCGCCGCGCGGGGCGAGGTTGGTGCCGTCGCTGCGCACCCCGCTCAGGCCCAGATAGGCGTCCCAGCGCTCGTCGCCGCCGCCGATCGAGACGGCACCTTCGCCCGTGCCGAAGGAGCCGCCGGCCGCTGCGACGCGCAGCTCGGGCTTGCCCTTGCCGCGCCGCGTGGTGATGTTGACGACCCCACCGATCGTGTTCGAGCCGTAGAGGGTGGCTTGCGGGCCTCGCAGGATCTCGATGCGCTCGATGTCGGCGGCGCGCAGATCCTCGAAGCGGAAGACGCCGGTCGAGGCCGGGTCGTTCATCTTGACCCCGTCGATCACGACGAGCGTGTGGTTGGCCTCCGCCCCTCGGATCCGCACTGCCGCGAGCGAGCCGCGCGGGCCGGGCGCGCTCACGTGGAGCCCCGGCACCTCGCGCAGGACGTCGAGCACGAACGCGCTCTGTCGGGTGGCGAGCTCCTCGGCCGTGATGACGGTCAAGGCGCTGCCCACGGTCTCCGCCGCGACCGGATAGCGGGTCGCGGTCACGACGAGCTCGGGCAGTCTGCTCGCTGCTTCCTGGCCGGCAGCCGGGCCGGCCGCGGCCAGCGCCGCGAGCGCGGCAGCACCGAGGCCGAGCATCCGAGGATGCTCCTCGACGACGTTCCCCCTCATCGACGATGTCCCCCTTGGCACACGGTCATCAAATCCGCGCGCGCTCGCGCGCGGGCTCTGCCCCGGCCGGGGACGGAAAGCTTTCGGGTGCGGGCAACCGGGCCCGCCGACGGCAAGGGTTCTACGCACACACCCCCGAGGCGCCTCCGCCCACAGCAAGGGCCGCAACGAGCCGTCACCGCAGCGGAGTTCCGCGCCCGCGACACACCCCGATCGCGAGCAGGGTGACGAAGGCGACGGCAGGTCTCCTGGCTCGCGCGTCGGCGCCCTCGGCCCTGCCTTCCCGGTCGCCCAGTGGCGTGATCGGGCCGCGGCTCGGCGCTTACAGTTGCGGGGGCAGCCACGGCCTCGGCCCGAAGGCCCCACCGTGTTCCCTCTCACCTCCCCTCGCGGGGAACCGCCGCCGTAGCGAAGGTTGCCGCGGCGCTGCGCACAGCGTCAAGCCTGCGTGACAGAGGCCGGGCGCCGGCGCCCTGCGACGCGTTGCGCGGCAGCCCCGCGGCGACGGCCCTTCCGGGCCGTACCCCCGCCGCGCATGCTGCGCCCGCCCTGCGCGAGGAGACCGGCTTTGGCCGAGCGCCCGATGTCGAACAGCTTGCTGGCGATCGTCGTCGCGAGCTGCCTCGTGGCGGTGATCACCTTCGGCTCGCGCGCCGGCTTCGGGCTCTATCTCGAGCCGATCACGAGCAGCCGCGGCTTCGGCCGCGAGGTCTTCGCGCTCGCGATCGGCATCCAGAACATCGTCTGGGGCATCGGTCAGCCGATCGCCGGAGCACTCGCCGATCGTTTCGGGACGACCCGGGTGCTGGTCGGCGGGGCGCTCGTCTACGCGCTCGGCATGGTCGCGACGGCCCTGGCCGCCACGCCTATGGCCCTGCACCTTTCGGCCGGGGTGCTGGTCGGGATCGGCGGCTCGGGTGCCTCCTTCGGCATCGTCATGGCGGCCACGAGCCGGCTCGTGCCGGCCGACCGGCGCTCCTGGGCCATGGGGCTCGTGACCGCCTCGAGCTCGCTCGGCCAGTTCCTCTACGCCTTTTTGAACCACGCCCTGATCACGGCCTTCGGCTGGCAGGCGGCGCTCGCGATTCTGGGTGCGATCCTGCTCGCGGTGCTGCCGCTCGCGCTCGCGTTTCGCGGCGAGACCGGCACGATCGCGGGCTCCGCCCATCTCACGCTCGCTGCCGCGCTGCGCGAGGCCGTGGCGCATCGCAGTTACCTCCTCCTGGTCGCCGGCTTCTTCACCTGCGGCTATCACGTGGCCTTCATCCAGACGCATCTGCCGCCCTACATCGCCGATGCCGGGCTCGCCCCCTGGGTCGCGGCCGCGGCGATCGCGCTCGTCGGGCTCTTCAACATGATCGGCTCCTACGCGGCCGGCGTGATGGCCGGTCGGCGAAGCAAGAAGCTCCTGTTGGCCGCGATCTATTTCGCGCGCTCGGCGGTCATTCTGGCCTACGTGGTCCTGCCCCCGACCGCGACCAGCACGCTCCTCTTCGCTGCGGCGATGGGCCTTTTGTGGCTGTCGACCGTGCCGCCGACCTCGGGGCTCGTCGCCTTGATGTTCGGCCCGCGCTGGATGGGCACGCTCTTCGGCATCGTCTTCTTGAGCCACCAGCTCGGCGCGCTCCTGGGCGTGTGGCTCGGCGGCTTCTGGTTCGACAGGACCGGCTCCTACGACGCGGTCTGGGCGACGATGATCCTCATGGGGATCGTGGCCGGCCTTCTGCATCTGCCGATCGTCGAACAGCCGGTCGCCCGGTTGCGCGCCGCCCCGGCCTGAGCGTTCCGGCTGCCGACGCCGCTTCTCGGGTTCGCCTCGGTTTCAGAGGGCGAAAGGCGGGAGCTCGCGGCTCCAACGCTCCATGCAGGCGAGACCCAAGGCCGTGGGCCGCTCGCAGGGCTCACGGTCGACCACCGGGCCGAGCCCCAGCCGACGCGCCGTGATCCGCTTGCCGTAGCAGATGAAGCGCGGCACCGACTGCATCAGGAACACGATCAAGGGCAGGATCGAGGCGTAGAGCCGGTCGGCTTCCGCCTCCCGGCCCGACCGGAAGGCTTCGAAGACGCGAACCTGGACGTCGAAGCACTCCGGTGCCGGGATCATTCCGACGCAGCCCGCACGGAGCACGTCGGTGAGCTCGAGGCCCGCCCGGCCGTTGAAGATCGCGACCTCGGGGCCCAGGAGCTCGTGCGTGCGCGCGATCTCGAGCGCGGAGGATTCGCCTTTGAGGAGCCGCACGTTCGGATGCGCGCGGCACAGGCGCAGGAGCCCGTCGTCGGAAAGGCCCGCGCCGATGAACTGCGGCGCGTTCTGGATCGCGACCGGGATCGGCGAGGCGTCGGCCACGGCGCCGAAGAAGCGGACGAGCTCGTCCTCGCCGATCGGCCGCTGCGGCGGCGGTTGGAGAACGACCCAAGCGGCGCCGAGATCCGCTGCCGCCTTCACGAAGTCGATCTGGATCGCCGGTGTCTCGCCGAACACGGTGATCGCGACCGGCACCCGTCCGGCGACGTCCGCGAGGCACCATTCCATCACCTCGTGGCGCTCTTCGGGTGCGAGCTTCTGTACTTCGGTCGCGAGCCCGAGGGCAGCGATACCGTGCGCCCCGCCGCGCACGCAGGCCTCGACCTGACGGCGCATCGCCTCGCGGTCGAGGCGGCCGTCCTCGCGGAAGAAGGCGTAAAGGATCGGGTAGATGCCATGGAACGCCGAGTCGACCATTTCGCCCCCCGGTTCGAGCCGGCGCGAGCATAGGCGCTCCGCCCTGCCCGGACCATGCGCATCGACGCTTGCCCGTGGCGTGGCCCCCGATACATCAGGAGCAACTTGATGAGAACGAGCGAAAGCGCGGCATCCGATGCCGACGCGAACAGGAGGGGCTGGCGATGAAGATCGAGCGTGGTCTCAACGAGCTCTACCGCAAGGATCCCGAACGGGCCGACGCGCTCGTGTTCGGTCGGCGCGGCGTGCTCAAAGGAGCGAGCCTCGCGGCGGTGAGGGCGGCCCTGGGTGGGTTGGCCATCCCCTTCGCCCGCTTCATGCCGGAGGGCTATCTGCCGGTGGCGCTCGCGGCCGAAGGCAAGTTCGAGTTTCCCGGCAAGCATCCGGGCCTGGTCCTCTTGAGCGACAAGCCGCTCGTCGCCGAGACGCCGGCACATCTGCTGGACGACCCGGTGACGCCGACCGACCGCCTGTTCATCCGCAACAACGGCGGCGTCCCGGAGATGCCGGCCGATCCCAACGGCTGGAAGATCAAGATCGACGGCGAGGTGAACAACCCGCTCGAGCTCACGCTCGGCGAGCTCAAGAGCCGTTTCCCCCGGGTCGAAGGCGTCTTCATGCTCGAATGCGGCGGCAACGGCCGCTCGCAGTTCGTCCCGCAGGCCCGCGGCAATCCCTGGACGACGGGTGGCGCCGGCTGCCCGCGCTGGGCCGGCGTGCGGCTCAAGGACGTGCTGCAAGCGGCCGGCCTCAAGAGCAGCGCGGTCTACACCGCGCATTACGGGGCCGACCCGCACCTCTCGGGCGATCCGACCAAGGTGACGCTCTCGCGCGGCGTCCGTCTCGCCAAGGCGATGGACGAGAACAGCATCCTCGCCTACGAGATGAACGGGGAGCCGCTGCCGCTGGTCCACGGCGGACCCGTGCGGCTCGTGTTCCCGGGCTGGGCCGCGTCGGCCAGCCACAAATGGCTGACTCGCATCTGGATCCGCGACAAGGAGCACGACGGACCGGGCATGACCGGCACCTCCTACCGCGTGCCGACCGCGCCGATCGTGCCGGGCAGCGACAGCAAGGGCGAAGGCTTCCGGGTGCTCGAATCGATGCCGGTGCGCTCGATCGTGACGAGCCCGGCCGACGGCACGCGGCTGCCCGCCGGCACGCGCGAGATCGCCGCCCGCGGCCATGCCTGGGCGGGCGACCTCGAGGTCAAGGAGGTCTGGACCTCGATCGACTTCGGCGCGACTTGGCAGCAGGCCGAGCTCGACCGGCCGGTCAATCGCCACGCCTGGCAGAACTGGCGGCAGACAGTGAAGCTGCCGACCCACGGCTATTACGAGCTGTGGGTGCGGGCGGTGGACGCCAACGGCACGAGCCAGCCCTTCATGGCCGGCAACTGGAACCCTCAAGGCTACGGCGGCAACGCCTATCATCGCGTCGCACTCCTGGTCGCGGCGGCCTGATGCGGACGCTCGCGCTCGTCTTCGGGCTGCTCGCTCTCGCCGGCCCGGTGGCCGCGGCCGGCGAGGCGGGCGACCCGCTCGAGCATTTCCCGGAGGGCCCCAACCGCGAGCTCGTCGCCCATTTCTGCAGCGCCTGCCATTCCGGGAAGATCGTCGCCAACCAGGCGATGAGCCGCGAGCGTTGGGACTCGGCCCTCACCTGGATGAGCGAGCGGCACGGCATGCCGCCGCTCGAGGGCGAGTATCGGGAGATGTTCCTCGACTATCTGGCGGCCGCATTCGGCGAGCAGGCCGCTGCGGCTCACCGCAGCCGGCCGTTCGCGACGCCACCCGCGCGCAAGAACCCGTTCGCGACAGACTGAGCGCGCACAGGTAAACCTTTCGTTCAGGATCTCGCGCTAGGACTTGCGCGCCGGTCACCGTCGCGGAGCCGTTCGCTCGTGCGCCTTCGCCTCGCTATATCCTGGTTGCTCGGGCTCGCCGCTGCCGGCCTGCGCCGCGCTGCCGCTCGGCTCCGGCGTCGCCGGGAGGGACTCCACCCGCTCGCGCGAGCGGCGAGCGAGCTTACGGAGATATGCCTCCTGCGCCCTGGTCTCGATCGCGCCCGGTCGGCTGTTGCGGACCCGCGCGATGGCCTCGGCGGGGTCCAGACCGAGCTCGATCAAGAGCCGGGCCGCGATCGTCCCGCTGCGGCCGAGCCCGCCGCGGCAGTGCAGGGCGACGCCGCGGCCTTTCGCGAGCTCGTCCCGCAAAGCCGGGCCCAGAGTATGCCAGCGCCGCTCGAAAGCCGCGTCCGGTACGGCGAAGTCGAGGATGGGCGCCTGATCCCACCCGACGCCACGGGCCGCGCAAGCCCGCCCGAGCGCCGCGAGGTCGAGCCCGACACTGGCCGCCTCTTCGTTCGGTACCAGCGAGAGAAGGATCGCTACGCCCGCTTCGGCGAGCTGATCGGCGTGGCCAGCGACGGGGCCGAGCGGGCAAGGCAGCACGAGGAGATAGCCCGATGCGGCGGGTGCGGCCGTGATCCGCGCTCGCAGCAGAACCTCGTCCCACATCGCCGCGCGCCTCCGCCCTGTCCCGTCATCCGAGCAGAACCGCCCGCGCTTCCGGCGCGTGGCGATCCGCGCGAGCATGGTCTAAGGCTCGGCCAGCGGGTAGGGTCTCGGCCGCAATCGGGGAGGTGCCGTGGCGATCCATCTGGGGGCGATCAGCAACCAGCAGCCCTTCGTGTTCGAGGAACTGGAGCGGCGGGGCTTCGTCGTCCACAAAGTGTCCCAGGGCCGGAGCTGGCAGGACTGGGCGCGCGATCTGGCGCCCTACGCAGGCGAGATCCGCGGTCTCCTTTCCGGTGGCATGACCGGCCTGCCCAAGGGTCTGATCGACGCCCTGCCGAAGCTCGAGATCTGCGCGATCAACGGGGTCGGCCTCGAGACCACCGATCTGCCGGCGGCCAAGGCGCGCGGCATCGTGGTGACGACGACACCCGTGCTCTTCGACGACGTGGCCGATCTGGCGATCGCGCTCGGTATGGCCGCCTGTCGGCGGATCGCCGAGGCCGACCGTTACGTGCGCGCCGGCAAATGGCTGCAGGGCCGCATGCCGCTCGGCCGCAGCTTCTGGGGCAAACGCTACGGGATCCTGGGGCTCGGACGGATCGGCCAGGCGCTCGCCCGGCGGCTCGAGGGGTTCGGCGGGACGATCGGCTATTACGATCCCCAGCCCAAGACCGGGCTTTCCTGGCGGGCCTGCGCCTCGGCCGTCGAGCTCGCCCGAGCGAGCGACATCCTCTTCCTCTGCGCCGCCGGCTCGCCCGGTGGCGGGGTGATCGTCGGCCGCGACCTGCTCGAGGCCCTCGGCCCTTGCGGCGTCTTCGTCAACATCGCCCGCGGCTGGCTCGTGGACGAGCCGGCGCTGGTCGAGCTCCTCGCGACCGGTGGGCTCGGGGCCGCCGGGCTCGACGTGTTCGCCGACGAGCCGACCGTGCCCGAGCGCCTTTTGGGCCTCGACAACGTGGTGCTCACCCCGCACATCGCGAGCTCGACCGAGGAGTGCATGCGGCGGATGGGCGAGTGCGTGCTCGCCAACCTCGTGACCTGGTTCAGCGAGGGTCGCGCCGTCACGCCCGTCGCCAACTGAGGGAGGCGTCGTTTGCCCAGGGTCGTGATCACCGGGGCCGCCGGCTCGATCGGCGGCAAGCTGCGTCGGCATTTCGAGAGCCTCGGTTGGCCGCTCGTGCTGCTCGATCGCGATTCGCGCGGCGACCCCGCGATCGTCGAGGCCGACCTCTCGACCTGGAACGAGAGCTGGGCGGATCGCGTGGCCGGGGCCGATGCGCTCCTGCTCCTGGCCGGCATGGCCTATCCGCACGCGAGCTGGACCGAGGTGACGCGCGACAATCTCGACCTCGTCCTCAACTGCTTCGAGGCGGCGGTGCGCGGTCGCGTCCGTCGCGTGATCTTCGCGTCCTCCAACTGGGTGCTGGGCGGCTACCGCTTCAGCGACGAACGGCTCACGCCCGATCTCGCACCGCGGCCGGTCAACGCCTACGGCATGGCCAAGCTCGTGGGCGAGCGGATCGGCAAGTCCTTCGTCGACCGACACGGGCTCTCGGTGATCTGCTTCCGCATCGGCTACGCCCAACGCGAGCCGGGCAATCGCCCGGGCCCGCACATGAACTGGGGTCTCTGGGGTCAGGCGATGTGGCTCTCCGACCGCGATCTCTGCCAGGGCTTCGAGAAGGCCGTCACGGCGCCCGACACGCTCCGCTTCGCCGTCCTCAACCTGATGAGCGACAATCCCGGCATGCGTTGGGACCTCGAGGAGACCCGCCGGCTGATCGGCTACGTCCCGCAGGACGGTGCCGCCCCGGTCGTGACACCGGAGATCGAGGCCGAGGAGACGGTGAGTCGGCACGGCTGGGCCGCCATGGAGTCGATCCGCGATTTTCTGATGCGACGCCGTCGCTGAAGCTCGCCCCCTGAACCGCGACCCGCGCGTCCGCGTAGAGGAGCACGGCCGAGCAGGAGCAGGTATGATGAGCGGCAGGATCGTGATCGTGGGCGGCACGGGCGGGATCGGGGCGGCGCTGGCGCGCCGACTGCACGCGCGCGGCGCGCCTTTGCACCTGATCGCCCGCGACACGACCCGCCTGGCCGCGCTCGCGGGCGAGCTCGGCGCGAGCTTCGCCACCGCCGACGTGGCCGATGCCACAGCACTGCGCGCGGCGATCGAGGCGGCCGGGAGCCCGCTTTCGGGTCTCGCCTATGCGGTGGGCACCATCACCTTGAAGCCACTCGCGCGCGTCTCGCCCGCGGACGCCGAACGGGATTTCCGGCTCAACGCGCTCGGTGCCCTGCTCGCCGTCCAGGCCGCCCTTCCCGCGCTGCGCGCCCATGGCGCCGGTGCTTCGATCATCCTTTTCTCCACCGTGGCGGTGGGGCGCGGCTTTCCGATGCACGTCTCCATCGCGATGGCGAAGGGTGCCGTCGAGGCGCTGGGCCGCGCCCTCGCGGCCGAGCTCGCGCCGGAGATCCGGGTCAACGTCGTGGCCCCCTCCTTGACCCGGACACCGCTTTCCGAGGGTCTTACGCGGAACGCCGCGATGGCGGAGGCGATCGCCCGGCAGCACCCCTTGCGCCGGCTCGGCGAGGCGGAGGATGCGGCGGCCATGGCCGCTTTCTTGCTCGGCCCCGAGGCCTCCTGGATCACGGGCCAGGTGATCGCCGTCGACGGCGGCCGCGGCACGCTCGAGCCGAAGCCCTGAACGGTCTCGGGCATTAGGGCACCTGCGCGCCGTTGACGTGCGTCCAGACCGCGTAGAGCGCGGTCGTGGCGCAGATGTAGAGCCGATTGCGCTTCTTGTCGCCGAAACAGAGATTGGCCGCCCGCTGCGGCAACAGGATCTTGCCGAGAAGTGCTCCGCACGGGTCGTAGCAGTGCACACCGTCGCCGGCGCTCGTCCACAAGCGCCCCTCGGTGTCCACCCGAAAGCCGTCGTAGACCCCGACGTCGCAGGTCAGGAACACCTCGCCACCCGAGAGCCGTCCGTCCTCGCCCACCGTGAAGCGGCGGATGTGGCGCGGCCCCTCCGGATCGTGGCTCAAGCCCGTATCCGCCACGTAGAGGAAGCGCTCGTCGGGCGAGAAGGCGAGCCCGTTCGGCCGCTTCATGTCCCGGATCACGGGATCGAGGCGACCGCTTCGGGGATCGAAGCGGAACACCCAGCAGCCGCCATATTCCTGGGGCGCCTTGTGGCCCTCGAGGTCGGTGTCGATGCCGTAAGCCGGATCGGTGAACCAGATCGTGCCGTCGGACTTCACGACCACGTCGTTGGGCGAGTTGAGACGCTTGCCTTCCCAGCGGTCGGCCAAGATCGTGATCCTGCCGTCGTACTCAGTCCGCTCGACCCGCCGGTTCCCGTGGCTGCAGGACACCAGCCGGCCCTCGCGGTCGCGGGTGTGGCCGTTGGTGTAGCCGGCGGGCTGGCGGAACACCGAGACCGTCCCGCCGAGCCCCGACAGGTCCGGAACGAAGCGCAGGATGCGGTCGTTCGGGATGTCGGAGAAGAGAAGGAAATCGCCGTCGCGGAAATAGACCGGGCCCTCGGCCCAGGCCGCCCCTTCCCAGAGCTTCACCACCCGCGCGTTCATCGACGCGAGGCGCTTGAAGCGCCAGTCGTGCACCTCGTACTCGGCGATCCGCTCGGCCATACCCGCTCCCCGCCTCCACGGCCGCGCCGGGTTAGCCCGGCCGGCCAGGCCCGACAAGGCGAACCGATCGAAGGGTACCAAGCGAGCCGGCACCGATCGGCGAGATCGCCGCCGGCTTCACGGCCGCGTCGGCCCGGCGCCACTTCCGATCCGCATCATTGGTTCTGACCCGCCGCACGGGCGGGCTACGCGCCGGCTCCGCTTCCCGGGAGCGAGGCGCACAGCTTGGATCGCGCTTGTCGACCGCGACCGCGCGTGCCTAACCTGCGCGCCGCACGGCTCGCCGGGAGAGGGCGATGAGCATGCACAGAAAGCGCCCGGACGAACTCCGCTCGCACCGCTGGCTCGGCGTGAAGGACCTGCGGGCCTTCGGCCACCGCTCGCGGCTTTTGCAGATGGGCTACGCGCGCGAGGACTGGCAGGGCAAGCCGGTGATCGGCATCCTCGACACCTGGTCGGACATCAATCCCTGCCACGCTCATTTCCCGCTGCGCGTGCAGGAGATCAAACGCGGGATCTGGCAGGCCGGCGGCTTTCCGCTCGAGCTGCCGGCGCTCTCCCTGTCCGAACCCTTCGTCAAGCCCACCACCATGCTCTACCGCAACCTCCTGGCCATGGAGGCGGAAGAGCTGATCCGCTCGCACCCGATCGACGGTGTCGTCCTCATGGGCGGGTGCGACAAGACCACGCCCGCGCTCATCATGGCCGCCCTTTCGGCCGACCTGCCGGCGATCTTCTTCCCGGCGGGCCCGATGGTGCGCGGCAACTGGCACGGCGTGCCGCTCGGCTCGGGCTCGGATACCTGGAAGTACTGGGCGGAGTTGCGAGCCGGGAAGATCACCGAGCGGGAGTGGCAGGAGGTCGAGGAGGGCATCGCCCGCTCCTTCGGCCACTGCATGACCATGGGCACGGCCTCGACCATGACCGCGATCGCGGAAGCGATGGGGCTCGTCCTTCCGGGCGGCTCCTCGATCCCCGCGGTCGACGCCAACCACGCCCGTCTCGCCGCCGCCACCGGCCGGCGGATCGTCGAGCTCGTCTGGCAGGACGTGCGGCCGCGCACGATCGTCACCGCCCGCGCCATCGACAACGCGATCCGCGTCCACATGGCGATGGGCGGCTCGACCAACGCCATGATCCACGTGATCGCCATGGCGCGCCGCGCGGGGATCGCGCTCACCCTCGACCGGTTCGACGCGAGCGCGCGCGAGATCCCGGTGCTCGCCAACGTGCGGCCCTCCGGCGCGTACCTGATGGAAGACTTCTACTATGCGGGTGGGCTCCTCGCGCTCTTGAAGGAGCTCGCCCCGCGGCTCGACCTCGGCTGCCCGACGATCGACGGCCGCACGCTCGGCGAGGTGCTCGAGGGCGTGAAGGTCCACGACCCCGAGGTGATCCGCCCGCTCGCCGACCCGGTCGCGGCCGAGGCGTGCGCCGTCCTCCACGGCAACCTCGCGCCCTTCGGCGCGGTGATGAAGCCCTCGGCGGCCGATCCACGCCTCCTGCGTCACGAAGGCCCGGCGATCGCCTTCGAGGACTATGACGAAATGGCGGCGCGGATCGACGATCCGGCCCTCGAGGCGAGTCCCGACCACGTCCTCGTCCTCAAGAACGCGGGACCGGTCGGCGGTCCCGGCATGCCGGAATGGGGGATGCTGCCCATCCCGAAAAAGCTCCTGGAGCGCGGCGTGCGCGACATGGTCCGGATCTCCGACGCGCGGATGTCCGGGACCTCCTACGGCGCCTGCATCCTGCATGTGAGCCCGGAAGCGGCGATCGGAGGACCGCTCGCGCTCGTGCGCACCGGCGACCGCATCCGCCTCGACGTCGCCGCGCGCCGGCTCGATCTTCTCGTGAGCGAGGAGGAGCTGGCGCGCAGGCGCGCCGCGTGGCGGCCCCGCCCGCAACCCGCGCGCGGCTGGGAGCGGCTCTATGTCGCCCATGTCCGCCAGGCGCACGAGGGCTGCGACTTCGACTTCCTCGAGGGCACCGCGCCGATGGTGGAACCGGCGATCCACTGAGCCGGCTGCCGTCCGCCGACCGCGCCTCGGCTGGCCCCGGCTCGGCGATCGGGGCGCTGGAGCAGGTGGCGAGATCGATCCTGGTCGGCCGCGACCGCCCCCGGTATAGCCGGTGAACGATCGAGCCAGCAGGGGAGCGCGCCCTTGGACGAGCCCAGGACACCCGCCCCGGCCGAGCCGGTCTGGCACGCGCTACCCACCGAAGACGTTCTCTCGGCGCTCGAGAGCCGGCCCGAGGGGCTGACCCAGGGCGAGGCGGAGGGTCGCCTCGCCCGTTTCGGCCTCAACCGGCTGCCCGAGCCGCCGCGCAAGGGCCCGCTCGCCCGCTTCCTCCTGCAGTTCCACAACCTGTTGATCTACGTCCTCTTGGTCGCCGCGCTGCTCTCGCTCCTCTTCGAGCACCCGGTCGATGCCGCGGTGATCGTGGGCGTGGTCTTGATCAACGCGATCGTCGGCTTCGTTCAGGAAGGAAAAGCCGAGGCCGCGCTCGAGGCGATCAAGGGCATGATCGACCCCAAGGCCTCCGTGCTGCGCGAAGGCCGTCGGCTCACCGTCCCGGCCGAGCGCGTGGTGCCGGGCGACATCGTGCTCTTGGAAGCGGGCGATCGCGTGCCCGCCGATCTGCGCCTGTTGCGCGCCAAGGGGCTCAAGATCGACGAGGCGATCCTGACCGGCGAATCGGTCCCGGTCGACAAGAGCCCGGAGCCGGTCGCCGCCACGGCCGCGCTGGGCGATCGGCCCTGTATAGCCTTCTCGGGCACCTTCGTGGTCGCCGGCCAGGGCGCGGGCGTGGTCGTTGCGACGGGTGCGGAGAGCGAGCTCGGCAAGATCGGCACCTTGCTCGGCCGGGTCGAGCAGCTGCAAACTCCTCTCCTTCGGCAGATGGCGGGCTTCGCACGCACGCTCACGGTCGTGATCCTGGCCGTCTCGCTCGCAGCCTTCCTCTTCGCCTGGCTGGTCCAGAGCTACCCGCTCGATCTCTCCTTCATGGCCGTGGTGGGCCTCGCCGTCGCGGCGATCCCCGAAGGTCTGCCCGCGGTCATGACGATCACGCTCGCGATCGGCGTGCAGCGCATGGCGCAGCGCCACGCCATCGTCCGCCGCCTGCCGGCGGTCGAGACGCTGGGCTCGGTCTCGGTGATCTGCTCGGACAAGACGGGCACGCTCACCCGCAACGAGATGACCGTGCAGACGATCCGCACCGCGGCGGCAGCGGTGCGCGTCTCCGGCAGCGGCTACGCTCCGGAAGGCGAATTCGCGCGCGACGGAGAGCGCATCGATCCGCTCGCCGATCCGGTGCTCGAGGAGCTCATCGAGGCCGGGCTCTTGTGCAACGACGCCGACATCCGCCGCGGCGAGAAAGGTTGGCTCGTCGACGGCGACCCCATGGAAGGTGCGCTCGTCGCCCTCGCGATGAAGGCCGGGCTCGACCCCGCGAGCTTCCGCAAAGACATGGCACGGGTCGACGAGATCCCCTTCGACAGCCGCCACCGCTTCATGGCGACGCTGCACGCGGCGCCGGACGGCGAGCGCTTCGTGATCGTCAAGGGTGCGCCCGAGCGGATCCTCGAGATGTGCCGCGCCGAGCGCGACGCCCGAGGCGAGCGCCCGCTCGATGCCGACTTCTGGCACGCGGCCGCCGAAGAGCTCGCCGGCCACGGGCAGCGCGTGCTCGCCATCGCGACCGCCGAACCGCCACGGGAGAGCGCGCCGATCGCGGCCCACCACATCGAGGGCCGTTGCGTGATGTTGGGCCTCGTCGGGCTGATCGACCCGCCGCGCGAGGAGGCGATCGCCGCCGTCGCCCAGTGCCACACGGCCGGGATCCGGGTGGTCATGATCACGGGCGACCACGCCGTCACCGCCAAGGAGATCGCCCGCCAGCTCGGCATCGCCCGCGAGCCTCGGGTGCTCACCGGCAACGAGCTCGACGCGCTCGATACCGAGGGGTTCCGGCGCGCCGCCCGCGAGGTCCACGTCTTCGCCCGCACCACCCCCGAGCACAAATTGCGCCTGGTCGAGGCGCTGCAGGCCGACGGGCTGATCGTCGCGATGACGGGCGACGGGGTCAACGACGCGCCGGCCCTCAAACGCGCCGATGTCGGCGTGGCCATGGGCATCAAGGGCACCGAGGCGGCGAAGGAGGCCGCGCAGATGGTGCTCGCCGACGACAATTTCGCCTCGATCGTAGCGGCAGTGCGCGAGGGCCGGACGGTCTACGACAATCTCATGAAGGTCATCGGCTGGACCTTGCCCACCAATGGCGGCGAGGCCTTCACCATCCTGGCGGCTCTGGCTCTCGGACTCGCGCTCCCGGTGACCCCGGTCCAGATCCTGTGGATCAACATGATCACGGCCGTGGCGCTCGGCCTCACCCTCGCCTTCGAGCCGACCGAGCCCGGTACCATGCGGCGGCCGCCGCGGCGGCCCGATCAGCCGATCTTGTCGGGCGAGCTCGCCTGGCGCATAGTCTTCGTCTCGTTCCTGTTCGTTTGCGGCGCCTTTGGTATCTACAGCTGGGCCAAAGGCAACGGAGCTTCGGTCGAAGAAGCGCGCACCCTCGTCGTGAACACGATCGTGGCCATGGAAATCTTCTATCTCTTCTCGGTGCGCTACCTGCACGGCACCTCACTGACGCTCCAAGGCGCGATCGGCACGCCGGCCGTATTGATCGGCGTTAGCGCGACTGTGCTCGCGCAACTCGCTTTTACCTATCTGCCCTGGATGCAGACACTCTTCGAGACCGGCCCGGTCGATCTGCGCGAAGGCGCTGCGGTGATCGGGATCGGCGTCGCGCTCTTTGCGATCTGCGAGCTCGAGAAGAGGATCCGCGCGCGGATCGTTCAGCACCCCGACCGACCCGTCGGCCTGGTCAGGAGCGACACTCGTCCGTAAACCCGTCGAGTCCCTCGCCGTTCGGAACTCTACCGCCATGCCCTCCCGGACCAACCCGCTCAAGCTCAATCCGTTGCAGCTCAAGACCTTGGCTCTGTTGCAGGCACTCGCGAAGGAACCGGCCTTCGCCGACCCGCCCGACAGCGAGGGCACGGTGCGCATCCGGGCGCTGCCGAACGCCCATGGCGACCATTTCCACATCGGCCGGGCCGTGGTGCTCGCGAGAGACGCCACCGGGCTTTCCAACCCCAACGTCTACAACGTCTTGGCGCGCAAGGGCTTGATCCTAGCGGGGCCGGCCGGCGAGCCGATCTTGACGGCCGCGGGCCTGGCCTACGAGACCGGGATCGCGGAGCAGATCTTGCACGCCTCCCCGCACTGATCGCGGCCGGCGGGCGCTCCTGCCACCATCACCGGCTGCGCCGTCTTGGTCCGATCACGCGAGAGGGCTACCGTCGGGGTCGTGGGCAGTAGCCGGGAGCGCGCCTTCGGTGGCGGACACGATCGAGAACCGGACCTTCGCGGAGATCGCGATCGGCGAGAGCGCGAGCCTCGAGAAGGCGATCACGCGCGAGGACATCGAGCTCTACGCCGTGGTCTCGGGCGATGCCAACCCGACCCACCTCGACGAGGAGTTCGCCGCCCGGAGCCCGTTCAAAGGCGTGGTGGCGCACGGCATGCTCACTGCCGGGCTGATCTCCAATCTCCTCGGCAACAAGCTGCCCGGTGCGGGCACGATCTATCTCGGCCAGGATCTCCGCTTCCATCGTCCCGTACGAGCGGGCGACGTCGTCACCGTGACGGTCACGGCCAAGGAGAAACGACCGGAAAAGCGGATCGTCGTCTTCGATTGCCGCTGCACCAACCAGCGCGGCGAGGTGGTGCTCACCGGGACGGCGGAGGTCATCGCACCCGCGGAGAAGGTGCGCGCCCCGGCACCCGCCCTGCCGGAAGTGAGCGTGCGACGGCACGAGAAATACGAGCGGCTGATCGAGCGGACCGAGGGCATCCCGGCGATCCCTTGCGCGGTCGCCCACCCTTGCGAGAAGAGCGCCCTCGAAGGCGCGCTCTTGGCGGCCGAGCGCGGCATCATCGTGCCGATCCTGGTGGCCCCGCTCGCCAAACTGCGGCGGATCGCCGAGGAGGCCGGCCGCTCGCTCGACGGCATCGAGCTCGTCGACGTGCCGCACAGCCACGCCGCCGCCGCCAAGGCGGTCGAGCTCGTGCGCGCCGGCAAGGCCCAACTCGTGATGAAGGGCTCGCTGCACACCGACGAGCTCATGGCCGAGGTCGTGGCGCGCGAGACGGGGCTGCGCACCGAGCGGCGGATCAGCCACGTCTTCATCATGGACGTGCCGACATATCCCGAGCCGCTCTTCATCACCGATGCGGCCATCAACATCTTCCCCGACCTCGAGACCAAGCGCGACATCGTGCAAAACGCGATCGACCTGCACATCGGCCTCGGTCTCGGCGAGCCGCGGGTGGCGATCCTCTCCGCGGTCGAGACTGTGACACCCAAGATCCCGGGCACTATCGAGGCCGCGGCCTTGTGCAAGATGGCCGAGCGCGGCCAGATCACGGGCGGGCTGCTCGACGGTCCCTTGGCGCTCGACAACGCGATCAGCGTCCAGGCGGCGGAGATGAAGGGCATCCGCTCGGCCGTGGCGGGGCGGGCGCAGATCCTCGTGGTACCCGACCTCGAGGCCGGTAACATGCTGGCCAAGAACCTCTCCTTCCTGGCCGGTGCCGACGCGGCGGGGGTCGTCCTCGGGGCGCGCGTGCCGATCATCCTCACGAGCCGTGCCGACAGCGTGCGCACGCGGCTCGCCTCGGCCGCGGTCGCGGCCCTCTACGCGCACGCCAAGATGACCGGCAAACCGGCGGCGGAGTGAGCGGCTTGGCCGAGACCATCCTCGTCCTCAACGCCGGCAGCTCCTCGATCAAGTTCGAGCTGTTCGACATCGGCCCCGAGGACCGGCTCGCGAGCCGCTTTTCCGGCCAGATCGAGGGGATCGGGGTGCGGCCGAGGCTGGTCGCGGCGAGCCGCTCGGGCGAGCGGCTGGTCGACCGCACCCTTGCGCTCGAGAATGCGGCGGATGTCGAGACGGCGATGACGGTGGTCGAGACCTGGCTCGGCGAGACGCTGGACGCCGCGCCGATCGCGGTGGGCCACCGGGTCGTGCACGGCGGCCCGGTCCACGCCGCCCCGGTGGTCGTCGACGAGCGCGTGCTCGCCACGCTCGAGACCTTCGTTCCGCTCGCCCCTCTCCATCAGCCCAACAATCTGGCGCCGATTCGCTCGCTCTTTCGCCGCCGCCCCGAGCTCCTCCAGATCGCCTGCTTCGACACCGCCTTCCATCGCGGCCATCCCGAACTGGCCGATCGCTTCGCGATCCCGGAGGCGCTCTGGGAGGAAGGGATCCGCCGCTACGGTTTCCACGGACTGTCTTACGAGTACATCGCGGCAAAGCTGCCCGAGATCGCCCCGGAGCTCGCGCCCGGCAAGGTGATCGTCGCGCATCTCGGCTCCGGCTGCTCGATGTGCGCGCTGCGCGCCGGCCGGAGTGTGGAGAGCACGATGGGCTTCACCGCGCTCGACGGGCTGCCGATGGGCACGCGGCCGGGCCAGCTCGACGCCGGCGTCGTGCTCCATCTCTTGACCGCCAAGGCCATGGCCCCCGTTGCGCTGCAGCACTTTCTCTATCACGAGTGCGGGCTCAAGGGCCTTTCGGGCATCTCGAACGACGTTCGCGTGCTGCTCGCGAGTGCCGATCCGCGGGCCAAGCGAGCGCTCGACTTCTTCACCTACAAGATCGCCCAGATGACCGGCTGGCTGGCGGCCGCGCTCGAGGGCCTCGACGGCTTCGTCTTCACCGCCGGGATCGGCGAGAACTCGGCCACCATCCGCGAGGCCGTGGCGCACCGCCTGGCCTGGCTCGGCGTGAAGCTCGACCCGCACGCCAACGCCGTGCACGGTCCGCTGATCTCGGCGCCCGAATCGCGGATCCGGGTCTACGTCGTCCCCACCGACGAGGAGCTCATGATCGCCCGCCACACGCTCGCACTCCTGCGTCGGCGGCCGACGGGAGAGCCCGCATGATCGACCGTCGCTTGGTAACGCTCGACGGACGCTATGGCCTCGTCACCGGCATCGCCAACGAGCAGTCGATCGCCTGGGGCTGCGCCAAGGCGTTCCGGAGTCTCGGCGCCGAGCTCGCCGTGACCTACCTCAACGACAAAGCGAAGCCCTTCGTCGAGCCGCTCGCGCGACAGCTCGAGGCGCCGATCCTGATGCCGCTCGATCTGCGGGTCGAAGGCCAGCTCGAGGCGGTCTTCGACCGGATCGACAAGGATTGGGGCCGCCTCGATTTCCTCCTCCATTCGATCGCTTTCGTGCCCAAGGAGGATCTTCGGGGCCGCGTCACCGACTGCTCGAAGGCCGGGTTTCTTCTGGCGATGGAGATCTCCTGCTGGTCCTTCATCCGCATGGCCAAGCTCGCCGAGCCGCTGATGGCGAATGGTGGTGCCCTCTTCTGCATGACCTATTACGGCTCGCAGATGGTAGTGGAGCATTATGGTGTGATGGGCCCGGTCAAGGCCGCGCTCGAGTCGGCCACCCGCTATCTGGCGGCCGAGCTCGGCCCCAAGGGCATCCGCGTGCACGCGATCTCGCCCGGGCCCCTCAAGACCCGCGCCGCCTCCGGCATCCCGGAGTTCGACGAGCTCCTGCACAAAGCCCAGGAAAAAGCGCCGACCCGCAGCCTCGTCTCGATCGACGATGTCGGTTACGCCACCGCCTACCTGGCGACCGATGCGGCACGCCTCATCACCGGCGACGTGATCTACATCGACGGCGGCTACCACATCATCGACTGAGCCCGCGGGGCGCGCCGTCAGGAGGTCGTGCGAGCCGGATCCGACGGCCGGGAGCGCGGGGGCCTGATTTCGCAGCCCCGGCCCGCGCGGCTGCGCGTGAACCGACCGGCGCCGGACGCGCTTGCCGCGCCGCCGCGCGCTCCCTAGCCTGCCGGCGCGGAGGGAGAGCGGGGGAGGCGAGCGATGGCGCTCTACGAGACCATGCGGCCGCGGCCGGGCTTGCGGGTGCTCGTGACGGCCGGCGCCTCGGGGATCGGCGCCGTGATCGCGCGAGCCTTCGCCGAGGTCGAGGCGCGCGTGCTCGTCTGCGACGTGGACGAGACCGCCCTCGCCCGGTTCCTGGACGCGAACCCGGGCCTCGCCGGGGTCGTGTGCGACGTCGCCGACGAGGCTCGGGTCGACGCGCTCTTCGGCGAGGTAGAATCCCGGCTCGGCGGGCTCGACGTGCTGGTCAACAATGCCGGCATCGCCGGCCCCACGGGCGGCGTCGCCGAGATCAGTCCGGCCGACTGGCGGCGAACGCTGGACGTGAACATCACCGGAATGTTCCTCTGCACGAGGTTGGCGGTTCCGCTCCTCCGAAAGGCGGAGGACGGCGCGATCATCAACCTTTCGTCGGTGGCAGGAAGGCTCGGATACGCCTTTCGGACGCCCTACGCCGCCTCGAAATGGGCCGTGGTCGGTTTCACCCAGAGCCTCGCCAAGGAGCTCGGGCCCGAGGGCATCCGGGTCAACGCGATCCTACCCGGCGTGGTGCGCGGCGAGCGGATCGAGCGGGTCTTCGCCGCCCGCGCCGCCGCGCTCGGCGTGCCGGTCGAGCAAGTTCGCCAGAGCTATCTCGACAAGGTCTCGCTGCGCCGCATGGTCGAGCCCGAGGACATGGCCGCGATGGCGCTCTACCTGTGCTCGCCGGCCGGCCGCAACATCAGCGGCCAGGCCCTCTCGGTTTGCGGCAACACCGAGACGATCTAGTGGGCGTCCGCGCCAGTCGGTGGTCGCTCGCCTGCGCCCAGGAAACCCGTAGCCAAGAGATAGATCTCGGAGGATTGCGCCCGGGTCGCCTCGGGGCGCAGCAGGCGCCAGCTCGCGAAGCAGGCGCGAACCCGCGGCAAGAGGGCCGCCTCGGCGCCCTTGATGAGCTTGACGAGACAGCTCCCGCCCGGCCGCAACACGCGTCCGGCCAGCTCCAGGACGGCCTCGGCCGCCGCCTCGGCCTTGAGCCGGTCGACGTTCCTGAGCCCGGTCGTGTTCGGCGCGACGTCCGACAGCACGACGTCCGCGGGCCCAGCCAACAGCGCGAGCAGCCGGTCCTGGACCGCCGGATCGGTGAAATCGCCCTGGACGATCGCAGCACCGGCCACCGGCTGCATCGGGAGCAGGTCGCAGGCCACGACCCGGCAGCCTTTCTGCACCGCGTACTGAGTCCAACTGCCGGGGGCGGCGCCCAGGTCGAGCACCGCCATCCCGCGGCGCAGGAGCCCGTGCTTGCGGTCGATCTCCTCGAGCTTGAACACCGAGCGGGCGCGAAAGCCGCGCTTTTTCGCCTCGGCGACGAACGGATCGTCGAGCTGACGCTGCAGCCAACGGACCTGCGCGGCGGTGCGGCCGCCCTTGGCCCGGACTCGCACTTTGGGCCCGCGCTTGGTGATCATCGCTCCTACCGACCCCGCAAAGCTCGCTCGCTCAAGCCGCGGCCGCGCGCAGCGCGTCCTTGAGCGTGAGGCCCATCAAGCGGGCCAGGATGCCCTCGCGCAGACCGCGATCGGCGACCCTCAGTGCGTCCACGGGCCAGACCCGGTGCACCGCGTCGAGGATCGCACAGCCCGCGACGACGAGATCGGCACGGCCCTGGCCGATGCAAGGGTGGGCCGCACGTGCCGCGTTGTCGAGCGCCCTGAGTTCCTCCGAGATCCGGCGGATCGCAGCGAAGGGCAGCCGGAGGCCGTCGACCTTGCGGCGGTCGTAGCGGCGCAGCCCGATCGAGAGCGCGGCGAGCGTCGTCACCGTACCCGAGGTGCCGAGCATCTCGATCCGGGCACCTTCCCGGACCGCGGGGCGGGCGGCCGGTGCGCCGGCGCCCAGGAGCCGTTCGTGCACCATCTCGACCATGCGGGCGTAGCCGGCGGCGTCGATCTCGCGGCCGAACATCTCGGCCAGCGTGACCACGCCGAGCGGCAGCGAGAAGGCGGTGCCGGGCTCGTCCTCGCCGGGTGGCAGGCTGCGGTCGAGCCACAAGAGATCGGTCGAGCCGCCGCCTATGTCGATCACGAGCAGGTGATCGGCCCGAGGATCGGCAACCGGCAGGCAGCCGAGCATGGCGAGCCGAGCTTCCTCGGCGTGGCTCACGAGCTCGAGTTCGAGGCCGGTCACCCGACGAACCCTGCGAATGAAGTCGGCTCCGTTGGCGGCCCGACGGCAGGCTTCGGTCGCCACGCAGCGGACCGTGACGCAGCGATGGCGAGCGATGATCTTGGCACAGACCTTGAGCGCGGCGAGCGTGCGCGCCATCGCCGCCTCGCCCAGCCGATCGGAGCGGGAGAGCCCTTCCCCGAGCCGGACGATCCGCGCGAAGCTGTCGACCACCTCGAAGCCGTCTTCCGTGAGCTCGACGACCAGGAGCCGACAGTTGTTGGTGCCGAGGTCGAGGGCGGCGAGCCGATCGCCGGGCACGGGTCGACGAACGGGCGAAGTGGCGAGCGGAAAATCTCTGCCGAGGTCCATCGATCACGGCTCACCGCAGGTACGAGCCACGAATGTATCGAACAGCCGAGGGCACGCAAGGATGGCGAGAGGCGGCCTTGCCGGCGCGCCGATCGGTTGCTAACCGGCTGGCCGGTACGCGGCGCACCAGCGAGGGGTGATCCGGGATGGCCGATCGCGTGATCGCGCAGAAAGCGCCCTACAAGGTCGAGCTCGAGGCCGGAAAGACCTATTGGTGGTGCGCCTGTGGTCGCAGCGCCAAGCAGCCTTTTTGCGACGGCTCGCACAAGGGCAGCGGAATCGAGCCCATGAAGCACGTCGCCGGGGCGAGCGGTCCGGCCTTTTTCTGTGGCTGCAAGCACACCGCACGCGCCCCGCTGTGCGACGGGACGCACCAGAGCCTGTGAGCCTGTGCCCGCTTCGCCGGCGAGCGGCCGCCGTCCTTCTGGTCGGCGGCGCCCTCGCGGCGTGCGCCGGCTCGACGCCGCCCGCCCCGCCGCCCTGCCCTCGCCCGGCGATCCTCGACGGGGCGCAGACCGTCGAACGGCACCGAGGCCCGGCGCCGGGCGATCTGGTCTGGCGTGCGACCATGACCGGGTTCGGCGGCGGCTGCCGCTACGAGGGCGAGGGGGTGCGGCTGCGCTACGCGATCGACATCGCGATCGTCCCGGGTCCGGCCGCCCTCGCTGCCGGCGGCGGCGAGCTCGTGGTGCCCTGGTTCGTCGCAGTCGCCGATCCGAGCGGAGCGATCCTCGACAAGCAGATCTTCGAGCTTCGAACCGAGGCTCCGCAGGGCCCGGGTCCGAAGCTCTTGGTGGAAGAGGTCGAACAGCGGATCGCTGGGGTCGGTCCCGGCGACGGTCCGGGCTGGCGCGTCTATTTCGGCTTCGACATCGGCGCCGAGGAAGGGCTGCGACGCCTTCGCGAACGCGGCAGTCGGCCCTAGCTCGCCTTGGTCGTCGGCTCGGCCACGAACCGGCGATAGAGCCAGCCGACCGCGATCAGGCAGAGACCGAGCGCCAGGAACGAGGCGGCGCGATAGAGCCCCTCGAGGTCGGCGAGATCGAACAGGAAGGCCTTGAGGATCGCGGCACCGCCGACGACCAGTGCCGCAGCCCGCAGATCGCGGCTTCCGAGCGCGATCCCGGCCACGAGCAGTGCCGCCGCGAGGCCGAGCCAAGCGAGCGAGAGTGCCAGATACTCCGCATCGGTCCGGGGTCCGGCGACCCCGGGCGCGTGGAACCAGCGCCGCACCTCGAGGCTGAGCCAGAGGAAGATCAGCGCGAGGGAGGCAAACCCCGGGACGCGGGCCGGCCGGCGCGCGCCGAACAGGAGCCGCAAGCCGGGCAAGCGGCCGAGGCCGAGCCCGCGCGCGGCCCAAGCGAGCACTGCAGCCGGCACGAGATAGGCGGGCAAGAGGAGGTTGAGGACCGGCCACGGACCGACCGGCTCGCCGGTCACCGCCGGGTTCGAACCGAAGACGAGGCCGAGCAGCTGGAGGAGGCCACCCGCGACCAGCACGAGGCCGGCGAGGGCAGCGGCGGTCGGCACGCTGTCGCGCTCGCCGAGCCGCAGGAGCGCGAGGCCAGTCAAGAGCCAGACGAGCATCGAGCCCGTCAGCATCGGCAGTCCCGCGAGCTCGTCGAACCGCTCGGTGCCGCTCGCCAGGCGCAAAAGCTCCGTCAACAGCAGCACCCAGAGCAGCACGGCGGCCGTGGCCAGCATCCCTTCGAGCCCGGCCACGGGCGGGGCCGGCACTCGGGCGAAGAGACGCGCGGCGAACAAGAGCGCCAGGAGTGGCAAGCCATAGGCATAGAGGGTCGTCGCCAGCGGCGCGGGCGGAGCGTCGAGGTCGGTTGCGAGCACGAGCCGGGCGAGGACGACGGCCAGAAGAACCAGGGCCGGACGGCGCAAGGCCGCGAGCCCGGAGCGCTGCGCCACCCAGGCGATCGCCGCGATCTCGAGGGCGAGGGCCACCGTGAGCCAGGACGTCTCGAGCGCGATCGCCAAGGCCAGCGCCAGCCCCGCGGAGGCGCCGACCGCCCAGGCCGCGGTCGCGGCCTCGAGGCCACGACGCCGCGCGGTCCGCTCGGCCAGCAGAACGAACAGGACCGCCAGCACGAGCGCGAGGCCGGCCAGGGGCGGGCTCACCGCGAAGTCCCCGAGGCGCCACCAGGCGGCGGCCAGCGCGAGCACCGGTACGCTCGCCCCGAGCCCTGCCCAGAACCCCGGCCGTGGCCGACGAAACGAGCCCAAGAGGCCCAGAACACCGTGAAACAGGGCGACCACGGCGAGGGCGATCGCGAGCGGCCTGGCCTCGGGCACGAGCCAGAAGACCGGCTCGAGCGCGACCGAGGGATCGTGGAGCTGGCTCGTTACCGAAAGCAGCGGCGGGATCGCCCAGGTGGCGGCGGCGAGGAGCCCCGCCGCGGCCGCCAGGCCGAGCGTCCAATGCTCGGCCGGCCGGCGCCACGCGGCCGCAGCGGTCGCGAGCGTCAACAGCGTCATGGCGGCGACGACGCTCGGAGCCTCCTCGCCGAGCCGGATCCAGAGGACGAGCCCGAGCGCGGCGACGCTCAGGAGCGTGCCGGCGGCACGACCGGCGTGAAACCGCCCTATCCTCTCGTTCTCGGGCAGGCTCGCTGCGAAGGCGAGGGCGCAGAGCCCGGCTGTCAGCAGGTAGGCGGCGACGGGGGCGGTTGCGAGGGAGGCGGGCGCGAGGAGGCCGAGCGAGAAGACGAGGGCCCAGAGCGTCGCGCCCGAGGCGGTGGCCCAGGCGAGCCACGACCACAGCGAGAGCCGTGCGACCACCAGCAACGTGGCAACTGTGCTCGCGAGATAGACCACGAGCGGCCAGAGCTCCGGCTCCTCGGCGCGTACCAGGAACGGGGCGGCGAACGCGCCCAGCGCGCCGAGCAGCGCCAGAACGCTGCCGAACCGATAGGCGAGCGCCAGGGCCGAGACCGCGGTCGAGGCCAACAGCGCGAGGGCCAAAAGCGGCGAGATCAGCCCGTAAAGCTGGCTGGCCGCGACGGTGGCACCATAGAGGGCACAGAGGCCTCCCACGGCGAGTGCCGCCGGCACGAGGTAGAGCCCTCGACCGGCAGGTGCCCGCCGATGCGCGAGCTCGGCCAGAACCACGAGAACGATACCGGTGAGCCAGGCGAGACCGACCCGCGCGCGCGGACCCAAGAGCCCCTGCTCGATCGCCCAGCCGGCCAAGAACAGCCCACCCAGGCCCAACGCCACCGCTCCGAGCCAGACGAGCCAGCGCTCCGCGAGGTTCTGTTCGATCCGTTCGCGGCCGTCCTCGAGCCCGCTCGGCGAGGGGGAGGAGGGCTCGAACGTTGGCTCGGGCGACGGCCCTGCCGAGCCGTCCGGTGCGGCCTGCGGCCCCGACGCTGGCTCCGAACCCGCGGCCGGCGTCGGCGCCTCCGTCGCTCGCGCCTGTGCGCGCTCGGACGGCGCGGCAGCACCTGCTCGCGTCGCGCCCGCAAGGGCGAGCGAGGAGCGGAGGGCTGCGAGCTCCTCCTCCAGCCGGCGAACGCGGAAGAACGCCATCCACGCCAGGAACGGGCTCGCGAGCACGAACACGGCGACGGCGATCGCGAGCAGAACGAGAGAGATCCCGCCGTCCAAAACCCGCGCTCCCGCCTCGGTCCGCCGCAACGGCGGCGCACGGCCTCGCTGGCGGGGCGCCGCTCGGGCAGCTAGATAGCCCGCGGCACGGCAGCGCGACGAGAGGGAGCGGCACCCCGATGCGTTATCTTCATACGATGATCCGTGTGAGCGACCTCGACAAGTCGCTCGACTTCTTCTGCAACAAGCTCGGCATGCGCGAGGTTCGCCGCGTGGTGAACGAGGCGGGTCGGTTCACGCTCGTGTTCCTGGCCGCACCCGACGACCAACTGACCGGCCCCGAGAATCGGAAGTCACCGCTCCTCGAGCTCACCTACAACTGGGATCCCGAGGTCTATACCGGCGGTCGGAACTTCGGTCACTTGGCCTACGAGGTCGACGATATCTACGCGCTCTGCCACAAGCTCATGGAGGCCGGGATCACGATCAACCGGCCGCCGCGCGACGGCAACATGGCGTTCATCAAGACACCCGACGGCATCTCGATCGAGCTCTTGCAAAAAGGTGCGCCCAAGCCGCCGCAGGAGCCATGGGCCTCGATGCCGAACACCGGAACCTGGTAACGGCCGAGCCCGCGCCGGCACCGAGCGGCCCGGACGGCCGCTCTCCGACGCGGCCGGCCGCCGACCACCCCGCGCCTGTCCTCGGATCTCGAGGAGACCGAGCGCCGTCGGGGCGAAGGGTCCGCAACGTCTAGCGGGGGCGAACGCGACGGCGGATTCGCCCCCACTCGCTTCGCTCGCGCGTGGCACCGCAGGTCGTTCGGGTTGGATCGCCGTCATCCCGGAGACGGCCCCTCGCCGGCGGCCCGGTCCCGCTCGTCATCCCGGCGGTCGCGCCGCTCTCGGGCCGGATCGTGCGGTCCCGCGGCGGTGCGGCCGGTCGCCGGCATCGGGCGGAGCGGCGACGGTGCGCGACGGGACAGGCGCGAGCCCGAGCATCCAGCCTTCGACCGAGAGGACCTCGGCCGGCACCGGGTCGCCGGCCGGGCGCAGGCCCCGGACGATCTCGAGCAGCAAGAGGCAGCCGACCAGCGCATCGAAGCCGTGATCGCGGTAGTTCGGAAAGCCGGCCCGCAGCTCGGCCTCGAGGGACGGATCGAGCCGCGCATCGAGTGCCTCGGCGCGCTGCGAAAGAAACGCAGCGAGCCGCGCCCGGTCGGCCGCTCGGCTCTTGGCGAAGCGCGGCAGACCCAGGAGCCGGTAAGCGAGGCCCGGATAGGTCTCGGCGACGATCGGCCGAGGCTCGGCCAGCAACCGCTCGAGCGGACCGTCGAACGGCCAGATGGCGAGCTCCTCGCGCGGTCCGAGCAACAGCTCGCGCCAGATCGCGAGTGCGGCCCGGCCGCATTGCTTGGGCCCGAGCGTCCAGAACAGGCATTGAGCGTTGGTCAGCCGATCGCAGCGCCGCAGATGTGTCGCGAACGGGCCGAGCCCGAGCCCCGCTTCGAGATAGGCGCGCCGAGCCCCACCGGGGCGGGCGGGATAGAAGGGCCGCGCCAGGCTCGGCCGCTCGGGCGGGCGGACCGGGGTCCAGAACGGGTCCTCGGGGTCGAGGGTCGCGAGGAACCCGCGGAACGAGGCGATCCCCCGGGCCTCGGCATAGGCCTGCGGCAGCCCCAGGGGCGCGTCGAAGCCGACCAGAGCATGCGGGCTCGCCAACAGTTCCGGGACGAGGCCGGGCGCGCCGAGCTTCAACCGCCAACCCGCGTCGCCGCCGGCCCGTTCGGCGAGCACCACCGCGCGGGCAGCGGCCGACGCCGACCAGTCGGCATGCGCGACCAGCGCCGGTAGCGGGTTCACCTGGCGGCGAGGGCGACCCGCGTGGGACCGTCGAAGCCGGCGATCTCGCGCACGAGCTTGGCCAAGACCGCCCGGCGGAAATCGTCGAAATCCGTCGCCACGACCATGAAGGATCCCGGCCCGCCGATCACCCAGCGCTCGTAGTAATCGTCGAGGGCGAGCTGACGCGGAGTCGGCATACCGAAGGGCTGCGGCCGGTCGTTCAAAATCGGCAAGCCGTTGATGACGATGCCTTTCTCGAGTGCTTCCCAGCGTGCGTCCTCGACCGGACGGCCGTTGTTGTTGGTGCCGTCCCCAGAGACGTCGATGACCCGCCGTTCGCCTTCGAAACCGTTGCCGTCGAAGAGCTTGACCGAGTAGTCGATGGCCCCCGAGATCGAGGTCCAGCGGCCCCGGCCGATCGGCGCCTCGGACAGCAACGCCGCGAGCCGCTCGCAAGCCTCGGGGCCGTCGAGCAGGACCCAGTCGATCACCGTCTGCTGGTAAACGGAGCCGGCCCACTCGACATAGGTCACCGCGATCCGCTGACGGGCGCCCTGCTCGATCGCGCGATGGACGAGCGGGTCGCGGAACGCGTCGATATAGCCCTGTCGTTGCTGGTTGGCTTCGACATCGTCGACGCTGCCGGAGACGTCGACCGCCAGCACGAGTTCGAGATCGACTGGGAGATCCGCGGCCGAAGCCGACGCGCCGGCCAACACCAGGCCCAAGGTCGCCAGCCCGACGACGATCGCCCTCCGCCGCATATCGGCCTCCGTGCTGCGCTCGTGGTCAGGTTGACCCGAGCCGTCGGTCGAGGCAAGGGCGGCTCTCGTCGGTCCCGTGGCGGAGCCAAGACCCGATGCTCTCGCTCGTTCGCCGCTCCGGTGTCCCCGAGCCCGCGGCACTTTTGGGTGCGGCCGGGCTGCTGCCGTTCCTGGCCGGGGCGATCTGGAGCTTCGCCCCCGGTGAGTCCGGGGCTTGGGCGCGCGGGGCGCTCGCGGCCTACGCGGCCGTGATCCTCTCCTTCATGGGCGGGGTCCACTGGGGCCTGGCCATGACGGCGTCACGGCCCTCGTTCGTGCGCTACGGTGCGAGCGTGGTCCCCGCCCTTCTGGGTTGGCTCGCCCTCCTCCTCGACGAGCGGTCGGGCTTCGTCGTCCTCGCCGCGAGCTTCGCCTCGCTGCTCGCCTACGATCTCGGCGCGGTTCGCAGCGGCGAGGCGCCGGCCTGGTACCCGACGTTGCGCTGGCCGCTCACCGTCGCGGTCTGCACCTGCCTCGTGCTGGCGCTGCTCGCCGGCTGAGCCCCGATCAGCCCGGTCCGATCGCGCCTGGCCAGCGGGCCGCCGCGTGGTATTCGGGGTTGGGCATCAACGCGATCGCCGAAGCCATGCGGTTGCTCATGTTGAAGAAGGCGGCGACCGCGGCGATGTCCCAGATGTCGCGGTCGGAGAAGCCCACGGCGCGCAGCGCCTCGCGATCGGCTTCCTCGATGCGGTAGCTGGCTTCCGTCACCTTGACCGCGAAGTCGACCATCGCGCGCTCGCGCGGCGAGAGTTCTGCGACGCGATAGTTCATGACCAACATCTCGCCGAGCTCCGGATCGCCGGACAGCTCGCGGACCGCGGCTCCGTGCGCGACGAGGCAATAGTAGCATCGATTGACCGACGAGACGACCACGGCGATCATTTCGCGCTCGAGCTTCGAGAGGCCCGATTCGCCGAGCATGAGCTCGTTGTACATGGCCGTGAAGCCTTGCAGTTTCTTGTCGTCGAAACTGTAGGCCTTGAGCACGTTCGGGACGAGTCCGAGCTTTTCCACGCATTTGTCCCAATAGCGCCCGGTCGCCTCGGAGACCTGCTCGCGGGTGGGCACCGGCACATCCCGAAGCGCGTGGACCCGGTCCGGCTGCGGCATCTCCCTCCTCCCGACGCGTGCGCGTGATCGGCGCGAGCTAGACCCGCCGCGCCGCGAAAATAAAGAGGGCCCGCGCGGGCGGGCCCTCTCGCAAACGAGCCGCGCAGGGCGGGCGCTCAGGCGCCGATGATCCCGCCGTCCTCGCGGGTGATGACGACCGTGGCCGAGCGCGGGTAACCCTTGCCGTCCGGCCAGGTGCTCGCGAGCTTGCCGGCAGCGAAGTCGTCCTTCGTCGTGGTGGCGCCGGGGTGCTGGACGTTGATGAACATCGTCTTGCCGTCGGGGGTGGTCACCACACCGGTGATCTCCTGGCCGACCGGGCCCACGAGGAAGCGGCGGATCTCGCCGGTCTCGGGGTTGGCGCAGAGCATCTGGTTGGAGCCGAAGGGCGCCAACTTGCCCTTGTACATGTTCTCCTCGCCCATGTCGGTCTGGATCCAGAGCCGACGATCGGCGTCGAACCAGAGCCCGTCCGGGCAAGCGAACATCGCCGTCTCGGTCAGCGGGTTGCCGGCCTTGTCCTTGCTGTCCTTGGTATCGCCGGCGAGGACGAAGATGTCCCAGCGGAAGCGGGTCGCGGCGTGATCGTCCCCGTCCTCCCGCCAGCGGATGATGTGGCCGAACTCGGAGGCCGGCCGCGGATTGGCGGCATCGGTCTGCTCGGGCTTGCGCCGGCTGTTGTTGGTGAGCGTGAAGTAGACGAGGCCGGTGCCCGGATCGACCGCGCCCCACTCCGGCCGGTCCATCTTGGTGGCACCGAGCTTGTCGGCGGCGAGGCGGGTGTTGACCAGGACGTCGGCCTGGCTCGTGAAGCCGTTGGCGCGGGTCAACGGCCCCTGGCCGAAGACCAGCGGCAGCCACTCGCCCGTGCCGTCGTCGTTGAACTTGGCGACGTAGAGCGTGCCCTCGTCGAGCAGCGCGCCGGACGCCGTGGCCGGATCGAAGGGCTTGGCGCTCACGAACTTGTAGATGTACTCGAAGCGGGCGTCGTCGCCCGAGTAGCAGACCACGGGCTTGCCCGGCACGGCCGGGGCGAAGATCACGCCCTCGTGGGCGAAGCGGCCAAGCGCGGTGCGCTTGACCGGCATCGCGTTCGGCCGGAACGGATCGATCTCCACCACCCAGCCGAAGGTGTTGGGCTCGTTGCGATAGTCCTCGATCGGCGAAGCGCCCTTGGTCGAGGCATCGAAGCGGGCGAACTCGTCCGCGCCGCCGCGCGCGAGATCCCAGCCGTAGCGCGACTTCTCGGTCGGCACGCCGTAGCGGGCGTGCTCGCGCGGCTGATCCGGCTTCTGGTCGACCTTGTCACGGTTGACGAAGTAGCCCGCCCAGTTCTCCTCGCAGGTGAGGTAGGTGTTCCAGGGCGTCACACCGTGGGCGCAATTGTTGATCGTGCCGCGCGTACGGGTTCCGTCCGGGCTGTACTTGGTCTTGACGAAGTCAGAGCCGCGGACCGGACCGCCGATCTCCATCGGCGTCGCCGCGGTGATGCGGCGGTTGCGCGTGTCGGCGACCACTTTCCACTGCCCGTCGTCGCCGCGCGCCACCCGCACGACCGTGACACCGTGGGCGTTGATCTCCTTCAAGACCTCGTCAGGGTCGCGCAGGCCGTCGGCGCCGAGCGGCAGATCGTCGGCCGAGAGCGGCTTGCCGACCGCGCTCTTGTGCATGAAGCGCGGCTCGACGTACTCGTGGTTGACGACGAGCAGACCGTCCGTCGAGCTTCCGTTGATCGGGAAGAAGTGCATGCCGTCGTGGTGCGAGCCGACCTGCTTGGCTTGGTCCGCACCCGTGTTGTCGAGCGAGAAGGCGGGCCCCTTGCCGTCGATCGGCGTGCCCCACGGGATCAGCACCTGCGCCTTGTAGCCGGGCGGCACGATCACCGTGTCCGCGGTCGAGACCGGCACGGGCTGGAAACCGATCGTCGGGCCCGTGGCAGCGGCCGCCTCGCGCGACAGCGTGCCGAGCGCCGTGCTCGAGAACAGTCCCGCGATCGCGGTACCGAGCGCGCCCTTCAACAGACCGCGGCGGCCGAGCCGGGCCTCGACCACCTCGGCGAAGGTGCGGTTGTTCGAGAAGTTGCTCGGCCGCTCGTCGCCGTGCTCCTCGGGCTCCCAGTCCAGCTCCTGGATGCGCTCCATCTGACCTCTCCTGGCGTGTGGCGTGCGGCTACCCGTCGGGCGGCCGCGCCATCGTCCCCCGGCGCGCATCCTGGACGCGCTTCGCGACGGATTTGTTACGGTTCTAGATCGTGTCGAGGGGCCGCTGGTCCTCGCCGGCGGGCCGCAGCCCGCTGTCGGGGTCGGGGTCGCTCGCCACCGGATCGAAGGTCGCCCAGCCAACCGGTCGACCGGTCGGTGGCAGCTCGGGCTCGGCCTTGGCCCGATGGAGATGCGCCTTCGCCAGCATGTAGGCGGTGACCGGTGCCGTAAGAAACAGGAAGAGCGTGATCAACAGCTCGTGGACCGACACCCAGCCGTTCGTGAACAGGAAGAACAGCATCGAGGCGATCAGGATGCCGCCGACCCCGAGCGTGGTGGCCTTGGTCGGCGCGTGCAACCGTTGCATGAGCGTCGGCAGGCGCAAGAGACCGAACGAGCCCACGATCATGAAGAAGCTGCCGGCCAAGATCAGGGCCGCCACGAGGGCCTCGCCGAGGAAGATCAGGACCTCGCTCGTCATTCGATGACGTCGCCCCGCAGCATGAACTTGCAGAAGGCGACCGTGCCTACGAAGCCGAGCATCGCGATCAACAAGGCCGCCTCGAAATGGATCGCGGTCGCTTGCGCGATGCCCAAGAGCATGATCAGCGCCACCGCGTTGACGACGAGGGTGTCGAGGGCGAGCGCGCGGTCGACGGCATCGGGCCCGAGCCAGAGCCGGATCAGGCAGAAGATCGTGCCGAGCCCGACCGCCGCGAAGCCGATCCAAAGCGCTACCGCGATCATCCGAAGATCTCCACGAGCCGCCGCTCGTAGCGGCTCTTGATCTGCGCCACGAGCTCCTCCGGGTCGGGTGCGTCGAGCGCGTGCACCAGGAGCGCGCGACCGTCGGCCGACACGTCGCAACTCACCGTACCGGGGGTCATGGTGATCGTGCCGGCGAGTGTGACGATCGCCTCCGGCACGCGGGTCTCGAGCGGCACCACGACGAAGCGCGAGCGCAGTTCTTCGGGCTTTTTGAAGAGGATGAGATAGGCGACCTGGACGTTGGCGACGCAGATGTCCCAGAGCACGATCAGCCCGTATTCGATCACCCGCGCCGGTGCCCGCACGGCCGGCCGCTCGGGCCAGAAGGGACGGGTCAAGAGCGGCAGGACGACGCCGAGGACGAGGCCCATGACGAGGCTGCCGGCGCTCGGCCCGTTTGCGAGCAGCACCCAGACCACCGCGAGCAAGAGCGTCAAGAGCGGATGCGGGAGCAGCCGGGCGAGCACGGGATCAGCGCCCCTCGGCCCGGGCGAGCCGGCTCGGCCCGAGCACCGCCTCGATGTAACCGTGGCGCTCGTGCAGCTGGACCGCGGTCGCCTCGAGGCCGCGGGCGACGGGCCCGGCGAAGGCCGCCAGCAGAACCGGCACCGCCAAGAGTGCCCCGGTCGCGACCAGGGGGAGCACGGGAAGGGTGCGCGCTGCGGGCGGGTCGGCGGCGAGCGGCGCCTCGATCGCGATCGACCTCCAGAACAGCAAGCTGCCGGCGCGCGCGAAGGCCAGGATCGCGAGGAGGCTCGTCACCAGGACCGCCGCCCACAGCCACGGCCAGGCCGGGTGCGCCTGGACGGAACCGAGGATCCAGAGCTTGCCGAGGAAGCCCGAGAGCGGTGGCAAGCCGGCACTCGCGACCGCGGCGAGGAGGAACCCGCCCGCCAAGAGATCGAGCTGTGGGAAGGCCGGGGCCGCGACCAGCGCATCGCGTACCGCTCCCCGTCGCTCGGCCACGAGGTCGGCCAGCAAGAAGAGGGCACCCGCAGCGAGCGTGCTGTGCAGCAGATAATAAAGGGTCGCGGCGGTGGCACCCGTTCCCGGCATCGCCAGGATCAGGAGCAGCGTCCCCATCGACGCGATCACCGAGTAAGCGGCGAGCCGCTGGACCGTGCCCGCGGCGAGCAGGCCGAGCGTGCCCAAAAGGAGCGTAGCGACCGCGGCCGGCACGACCCACGGCTCCGCGAGCCCCCATGCGGGCGAGCCCTCGGCGCCGAAGACCATGAAATGCACGCGCAAGATCGCGTAAGCCCCCACCTTGGTCATGATCGCGAAGAGCGCCGCCACCGGCGCGCAGGCCACGCCGTAGGTCCCGGGCAGCCAGAGATGCAGCGGAACCAAGGCCGCCTTGACCGCGAAGACGACGAGCAGGAGGGCCACGCCCGTGCGCAAGAGACCCGCCTGCTCCGGGCCAATCTGCCCGGCTTTGAGCGCGAGATCGGCCATGTTGAGCGTGCCGGTGACGGCGTAGATCGTGCCGACCGCGAACAGGAAGAGTGTGGAGGCGACGAGGTTGACGGTGACGTATTTGAAGCCGGCGACGAGCCGAGCAGCACCCGCTCCGTGCAGGAAGAGGCCGTAGGAGGCGATCAGCAGGACCTCGAAAAAGACGAAGAGGTTGAAGATGTCGCCCGTGAGGAAGGCGCCGTTCACGCCCATGAGCTGGAACTGGAAGAGGGCGTGGAAATGGCGGCCCTGGCGATCCCAGCCGGCCGCCGCGTAGAGGACGACCGAAAGGGCCAGGATCTGGGTCAAGACGAGCATCAGGGCCGCGAGCCGGTCGAGGACCAGCACGATGCCGAACGGCGCGGGCCAATTGCCCAGGAGATAGGCGCGCGGCGTGCCGTCCGCGGCGAGGGCGAAGAGCCCGAGCGCGATCGCGAGCAGCGCAGCCGTGCCGGCGATCGAGAGCGTGCGCTGCAAGACGAGATCGAAGCGCGCCGCCAGCACGATGAAGGCGGCCAGCAGCGCGGGCAGGACGACCGGGGCGACGATCCAGTGCGTCAACGGCGCCCCTCCGCGCCCGGCTCGCGGCCGTCGACATGGTCGCTGCCGGCCTCGAGGAAGCCGCGCAGCGCCAGGACGACGACGAGGGCGGTCATGCCGAAGGAGATCACGATCGCGGTCAAGACCAGCGCCTGCGGCAAGGGGTCGGTGTAGCCCGGGGCCGCAGGATCGATGATCGGCGGCCGGCCGACCACGAGTCGGCCGGTCGCGAACAGGAACAGGTTCACCGCATAGGACAGAAACGACAGGCCGAGAACGACCGGGAAGGTCCGTCCGCGCAGGCAGAGATAGACCCCCACCGCCGTCAGCACGCCCACCCCGCTCGCGACCAGGAGCTCCACCTCAGACCTCCTGGACGGCGCGCGTGTCGGCCGCGGCGGGCTCGGCGGCCCGTGGCGACGGTGTCGGGACCGAATCCATGGCGGTCGGCACGCCCTGCTGCGGCTCGGCCCGTGCCGCTACCCGGGCCATGTTGGCGAGCACGAGCATGACCACGCCCACGACCGTCGAGAACACGCCGAGGTCGAAGAGCATGGCGGTGGCGAGCTCGACCTCGCCCACGAGGGGCAGATGCAGATAGCCGTAGCTGCTCGTGAGGAACGGTCGGTCGAACAGCCACGAGCCGACGCCGGTCGCGGTGGCGACCAGCACCCCGAAGCCGATCAGCGCATGGTAATCGACCCGGGTGCGTGCCCGCGCCCAGGCCCAGCCCGAAGCCATGTACTGGACGATCAGCGCCACGCCGACGACGAGGCCGGCGATGAAACCACCGCCCGGCTGGTTGTGGCCGCGCAGGAAGATGTAGACCCCGACCATGAGCGCCAAGGGCAGCATCACCCGGGTGGCCACGACCAGCATCATCGGGTGGCGGTCCGCCGCTTCCGGCGCGTGCGACCAGGTCCGCAGACGTTCCACCGCGGCACCGCGGAAGGTGCTGTCGAGGACGGCGAAGATCGCGAGTGCTGCGATCCCCAGCACGATAATCTCGCCCAGCGTATCGTAGCCGCGGAAATCGACGAGGATCACGTTGACGACGTTGGTCCCGCCACCGCCCGGCTTCGATTCGGCCAGGTGATAGGCCGAGATGGTAGGCAGCGCGAAGTCGGAGGTGAGGATCGCGTAGAGCAGGACCGTGACGCCGAGGCCCGCGAGCGCGGCGATGGCGACGTCCCGCCCGCGCCGCACGGGCGCACTCTCGCGCGGGCTGCCGGGCGGCAGATAGTTTAGGGCGAGGAGCAAGAGCACGGTCGTGACGATCTCGACCGAGAGCTGGGTAAGCGCGAGATCGGGCGCGGAGAACCAGACGAAGGTCAAGGAGACGATCAGGCCGACCACGCTCGTGACGATCAGAGCCACGAGCCGCTCGTGGTGGAACGCCGCGACGGCGAGCGCGGCCGCGATCGCTGCGGCCCAGAGGAGAAGCCCGAGCGGGGCCGGAGCGAGGCCCGGCCGCTCGCCCGGGGCGATGGCCCCCCAGCCGGTGACGAGCCCGACCGCGAGGATCGCCACGAGGGCCCAGGCGACCATCCGCTGCAGCCGCTCGTCGTGGATCGCCGCGCTCGCCGACCGCGCGGCGCGGGCGATCGCCTCGATCGCGGCATCGAACATCCTCTTGGCCTCGGGTCGCCAGAAGGCTTCGCGCAGCCTCACGAGCGGCGCGAAGGCAGCCAACAAAACGAGACCGCCGAGTAGCGCGATCGCGCTCGCCACGAGTGCCGGGGTAACACCGTGCCAGAGCTTCAAGGGCGTCTCGGGCGCCGCTCCGGCCGTGAGCGCGCCGGCGGCCACACGCACGAGCGGACCGGCCACGGGCTCGGCGAGGATGCCGATGACGACCACGGCCGCGACCAGGATCGCCACCGGCAACCACATGCCGGCGGGGGGATCGTGCGGATGGTGCGGATAGTCCTCGCGCGGCGGTCCGAGAAAGACGTGCACGATGTAGCGGAAGGAATAGGCGACCGAGCACGCGGCCGCCGCCACGGCGAGGATCGGGAAGAGCCGCCCCGTCTCCCACCAGGTGGTATGCAGCGCCTCTTCCAACATCAGCTCCTTCGAGAGGAAGCCGTTGAGCGGCGGGATCCCGGCCATCGAGAGCGCGGCCAGGATCGCTAGCGTGCCGGTGACGGGCATGAGATGAACGAGGCCGCCGAGCCGGCGGGCGTCACGGGTGTGGGTCTCGTGGTCGACGATCCCGGCGGTCATGAACAAGGCCGCCTTGAAGGTCGCGTGGTTGAGGATGTGGAACACCGCAGCGAGGGCCGCGGTTCCCGTGCCGAGCCCCAGGAGCATCGTCACGAGGCCGAGATGGCTGACGGTCGAAAAGGCCAACAACGCCTTGAGGTCGTCTTTGAAGATTGCGATCCAGGCCGCGATCAGCACGGTGAGAAGACCCGTGCCCGAGACGATCAGGAACCAGGCCTCGGTGCCGGCGAGCACCGGCCATAGCCGACCCATCAGGAAGAGCCCGGCCTTCACCATGGTGGCCGAGTGCAGATAGGCCGAGACGGGCGTGGGGGCCGCCATCGCGTGCGGCAGCCAGAAATGGAACGGGAACTGGGTCGACTTCGTGAAAGCGCCCAAGAGCACCAACAGCAGGATCGGGAGATAGAGGGGCGAGCCTCGGATCGCCTCGCCCCGCTCGAGGATCGTGGTGAGCTCGTAGGATCCCGCCACCTCGGCCATCAACAGAAGGCCGGCCAGGAGGGCGAGACCACCCATGCCGGTGACGACGAGGGCCATGCGCGCACCTTGCCGGCCCTCGGGCAGGTGCCGCCAATACCCGATGAGCAGGAACGAAGAGAGGCTCGTGAGCTCCCAGAAGATCACGAGCAGCAACACGTTGTCGGAGACGACGATGCCGACCATCGCCCCCTGGAACAAGAGCAAGAACGAGTAGAAGCGCCCCATCGGATCCTCGCGCGACAGATAGAAGCGCGCGTAGGCGATGATCAGAAGCCCGATGGCGAGGATCAGGAAGGCGAAAAAGAAGCCGAAACCGTCGAGGAAAAAACTCGCCTCGAGACCGGCTTGCGGCAGCCAAGAGAAGCTCGCACGCACCACCTCGCCGCGAAAGATGGCCGGCGCGTGGACCAGCAGGAGGGACAGCGCGAGCGCGGTGACGGTGCCCGTGGCGAGCGCGCAGGTGTTGCGCCCCGAGCGGATCAGGAGCGGTGGCAAGACCGCACCCAGAAAGGGCAGCAAGGCGAGAAGGGCGAGGTTCATCGGCCGCGCTCGGGCGCTCCCTGGTCGCGAGGCGGCCGGGCCGTTCCCCGACCGGACGCGCTCTCCGAGTAGGCAGAGCGGGCCGCGCGGTCAACGCGGCCGCGCTGTATGGCCCGGTCCGCGGGTCAAAATCCGAGTGCCAGGCCGTCCTTGCGCGGGTCGGAGCCGCCCAAGAGCACTCCGCGCTTGCGGTCGATCAGGATCGCTTGCGCCCCGCCGAGCGGTGAGGCGGGCTCGACGATCGCGTGGCCGAGCTCCTGCAGACCCATGCGCGCGGCCGCCGGGATCCGCCGCTCGACTTCCATATCGACGGGATAGGCAGAAACCCGCGGCAGCTCGCAGGCGGCTTGCGGGTCGAGGCCGTGGTCGACGATCGCCGAGAGGAGCTGAGCCTGACCCGTGGGCTGGAAATGGCCGCCCATGACACCGAACGCGAGCCAGGCCTCGCCACCCTTGAACGCCATCGCCGGGATGATCGTGTGCATCGGCCGCTTGCCGGGCGCCAAGGCGTTGGGATGCGTCGGGTCGAGCCGGAACGCCTTGCCGCGATTGTGGAACAAAACGCCGGTCTCCGGACAACAGATCCCGGACCCGAACGGCTCGAAGAGCGAGTTGATGAACGAGACCGCATTCAGGTCGCGATCGACGACGCAGAGATAGGTCGTGTCCCTGTGCGGCTCGAGGAGGGGTGGCGGGAGATCGCGGAGCGCCGCGGCCGGGTCGATCAGCTCGCGCAGGCGCGCGGCGTAGGCCTTGTCGAGCCAGCGCGCGACCGGGACACGGGCTGCAGCCGGATCGGCCAGAAGCGCGTCGCGGTCGCGCATGGCGAGCTTGCTCGCCTCGGCCAGAAGGTGCAGGCGCTCCGCTCCGAGCAGCTCCATGCCGGGGAGGTCGTAGCCTTCGAGAATGTCGAGGATCTGCAGCGCGACGATGCCCTGGCCGTTGGGCGGGCACTCGTAGACGCGGACGTCGCGGTAGCCCGTGTGGATCGGCTCGACGAGCTCGGCCGTCTGGGCGCAGAAGTCCTCGATCGTGTGGAGCCCGCCCAGGGCGCGCAGGGTGGCCACCATTTTGTCGGCCGGCTCGCCCTCGTAGAATGCGGCCACGCCCTCGCGCGCGATCGTCTCGAGCGTGCGGGCGAGCGCCGGCAGCCGCACCACCCGACCCTCGCCGGGTGGGCGGCCGCCCGGCAGGTAGAAGGCCCGTGCCGCCTCGCTCCGCTCGAGCGTCGAGCGCGCACGCTGCCAATCCTGCGCCACGCGCCCGGTCACCGGGAACCCGCCCTCGGCGAGGCGGATCGCCGGCCGCAAGAGCTCGCCCAATGGCCGCGTTCCGAACCGCTCGAGCAACAGTCCCCAGGCGCGCAGGGCTGCGGGCACCGTGACGGCGTGCGGGCTGTGCGCGGGTATCTCGACGAGCCCCTCGGCCCGCAGGCGCTCGGAGCTCGCGGCCGAGGGCGCCCGGCCGGAGCCGTTGACCGCGACGACGCCACCCGAGGCAGGTGCGACGAGCGCGAAGCAATCGCCACCGATCCCGGTCATCGCCGGCTCGACGACCGCGAGCACCGCAGCGGCGGCGATGGCCGCGTCGACGGCGTTGCCGCCCGAGCGCAAGACGTCGAGGGCCGCGAGGGTGGCGCTCGGCACCGAGGTTGCGACCATGCCGGAGGCACCATAGGCGGGCGGTCGCCCCAAGAGCTGGAAATCGCGCATCCTCTCCCCCTCCCTCTCGACCGACGGCGCGAGCTCGGCCGTGGCGCGGCGCTTCTAGGCAGCGAGGCGGCCCGCGCCAAGCGCCGCCCCTGGTGCGGCTCATCCGCGATGATAGGGATGGCGCGACAGGATCGTGTGGGCGCGGTAGAGTTGCTCGACGAGCAGAAGGCGGGCGAGCTCGTGCGGGAAGGTCAGCCGGCCGAGCGCCAGGACGAGCTCGGCTCGCGCGCACACCGCCTCGTCGAGCCCGTCGGAACCGCCGATCGCGAAGGCCACGGCGCGACGGCCCTCGTCCCGCCACGCTGCGAGCCGTGCCGCGAACTCGCGGCTCGAGAGCGAGTTTCCGCGCTCGTCGAGGGCCACGAGCGGTGCGCCGGGCGGTACGGCGGCGAGGATCGCCCGCCCCTCCTCGACCCGTCGCCGCGCCGGATCGGCGCTCTTGACCTCGATGTCGCGGATCTCGAGCGGCCAGGGCAGGCGCGCGCGGTACCGGTCGATCAGGCTGGCGAGCTCGGGGTCGCGGCAGCGCCCGACCGCGAGCACGAGCACGCGCACGGGGTGCGATCCTCACGAGCCGGCGGCCGCCGCACGCGTCGGGGGAAGCAGCGACCAGAGCTTCTCGATGTCGTAGAAGTCGCGGGTTTCGGCGCGGAACAGGTGGACGATCACGTCGCCGGCATCGATCAGGACCCAATTGGCCTGCGGATCGCCCAACCCCTCGGCCGAGGCGAGCTCGTGACCGGCCTGTTTCATCCGGTCGAGCAGCTTCTCGGCCATGGCACCGATGTGCCGGCTCGAGGTGCCGGTGGCGACCACCATCCAGTCGGCGATCTGGGTTTTGCCCTCGAGCGGGATGAACACCGGCTCGATCGCCTTGTCGTCCTCGAGCGACCGCTTGACGAGGTCCAACAGCTCTTCGGTCGGCAGGACCTTCAGAGGTCGCGACGGGGGTTCCTGTCCGTCGCCGCGTTCGGTGTCGTCGATCGCCCCCACTCCCCGATCGGGGCCGGTCGCGGCATGCGGCCCGCGCGAATGGCCGTGCTCGAGGCCGGGTGCGGTCGGACCACGAGGAACGTCCAGGCCGGCGGCACGAGGTCGGGCAGCTCCCGCGCCCGCGCCGCGTCGACCCGGGCGGCCGCGAACCGCTTTGCCGCCACCCCGGCCAAGGCAGACCGAGAATAGGGATGCCGGGCGACGATCGCAACCGGCACCCGCTCCACGATCGCGACCCAGTGCCGCCAACGGGGAAGCTGAGCGAGGTTGTCGGCGCCCATCAGCAGGACGAAGCTATAGCCGGGCCAGTGGCCGAGCCGGCGGATCAGATCGATCGTATAGACCGTGCCGAAGCGCCGCTCGAGGTCGAGGACCCGGATGCGCGGATGGCGCGCCATCGCCACGGCCGAGGCGAAGCGTTCGGCGAATGGCGCCATACCGGCCCTGGGCTTCAACGGGTTCTGCGGGCTCACCAGCCACCAGACGGCGTCGAGCCCGAGCCGCCGGATCGCTTCGATGCTGACGTAGCGATGACCCTCGTGCGCCGGGTTGAAGGAGCCGCCCAAGAGCCCCACCCGCAACGGGCGTGCGAGGCGCGCCGCCGGCTCGGGCTCGTCGAGCGCGAGCAGCACGCGCACGCGGCGGCGCAGCCCCCCGGTCGGGTCGGGCGGCGGCTCGCTGCCGGGCAACCTCATCCCGGTCGGCACTGACCGTTGCCGCGGACCACGTATTTGAAGGTCGTGAGTTGCTCGACCCCGACGGGCCCGCGCGCGTGCAGCCGTCCGGTGGCGATGCCGATCTCCGCACCCATGCCGAACTCGCCGCCGTCGGCGAACTGGGTGCTGGCATTGTGCAGCACGATCGCGCTGTCGACCCGGGCGAGGAAGGTCTCGGCCGCGTTGCGGTCTCGGGCGATGATCGCTTCCGTGTGGTGCGACCCGTAGCGCTCGATGTGCGCGATCGCTTCCTCGAGCCCGGCCACGACCTTCACGGCGAGGATCGCATCGAGATATTCCGTCGACCAGTCCTGCTCGCTCGCCGGCACGGCACGCGGCTCGAGCGCGAGGGTCTCCGGGCAGCCGCGGATCTCGCAGCCGCGCCGAATGAGGGCGTCGAGCACCGGCGGCAAGAGGCGCGGTGCAGCCGCGCGGTCGCACAACAGCGTTTCGGTCGCCCCACAGATCCCGGTCCGGCGCAGCTTGGCGTTGAGCGTGACCGCGACTGCCATGTCGAGGTCGGCGCTCTCGTGCAGATAGGTGTGGCAATTGCCCTCGAGATGCGCGAGCACGGGAATGCGGCTCTCGGCATAGACGCGCTCGATCAACGACTTGCCGCCCCGGGGCACGATCACGTCGACGAAGTCGTTCATCTTGAGCAAATGTCCGACCGCGGCGCGGTCGGTGGTCGGTACGGCCTGGATCGCCGCCAGCGGTAGCCCGGCCGCCTCGAGCCCCGCGTGCAGGCAGGCGAGGATCGCTCGGCTCGAACGGAAACTCTCGCTGCCACCCCGGAGGATCGCGGCATTGCCGGCCTTGAGGCACAGACCGCCGGCGTCGGCGGTGACGTTCGGACGGCTCTCGTAGACGATGCCGATCACGCCCAGGGGCACGCGCACGCGCGCGATGTCGAGGCCGTTGGGCCGCATCCAGCGGGCGAGCTCGGTCCCGACCGGATCGGGCAGCTCGGCGATCTCTTCGAGGCTCCTGGCGATCGCCTCGACCCGCTTCTCGTCGAGCATCAGCCGGTCGAGCACGGCCTTGCCGAGCCCGCGCGCCTCGGCCTCGGCCAGGTCCTCGGCGTTGACCGCGATCAGGTGGTGGCAGCGAGTCCGGAGCTCGGCCGCTGCCCGGCGCAGGGCCGCGTCCTTGGCCGCACGCGGTGCCACCGCCAACCGGCGCTGCGCTTCGCGCGCCGCCCGGCCGAGTTCGCGCATGCGGGCTTCGAGATCCTCGTCGAGCCGGGTCGCCATGGCGTCCTCTCCTACCCCGGGGCGCCCCTAGCACCGCGCGAGCGGGGCGCCAACCGGTCGGCCCCGGGTCACGGAAGCGGGAGCGGCAGCGGCAGGGCCATCGGCTGCATGAGCCCGCGCATGACGGCGGTCTTGAGCGGCGGCAGGGCGCCGAGAAGCCTGAGCCCGAGCGTGCGCGCGAAGCGGACCGGGGCGAGGTCGCTCGCGACCGCGGCTGCGAGCCCCTCGGTCACGGCGAAACGGGCGCGGATGTCGGGCAGCCGCGTCCGCTCGTAGGCGAGCAGGAGGCCGGGCGACCAGACCGGCTCGCCGCGCTTGCGGGCGCTCTCGACGAGCTCGGCCAGGACGATCACGTCGCGCAGCGAGGTGTTGAGGCCCTGGGCCCCGACCGGCGAGAGCGCGTGCGCCGCTTCGCCGAGCAGCACGGCATGCGGGGCTACGAGCCGGTCGGCCACGAGGCCCACGAGCGGATATCCGTCGCGTCGCCCGAGCGACCCCACGGCCCCGAGCCAGGGTCGCACGCGCCGCTCCAGCTCCACACGGAACGCCGCGTCGGTCAGGCCCAGGAGGCGCTTGGCCTCGGCCTCCGGCTCGACCCAGACCAGGCTCGATCGGTTGCCGGGAAGCGGGACCATGGTGAAGGCGCCGCCCGGCCGATGGAGCTCGATCGAGACCTGCGCGTGCGGCCGCTCGTGCTCGAAGCTCGTCCCGATCGCCGTGCGACCGGTCGGACGCACGCGCGCCCCGATCCGCAAAGCCCGGCGCACGGACGATCTCCGACCATCCGCCGCCACGACGAGATCGGCTTCGATCGCGCCGCGAGCGTGGACGACCATCACGCGATCGCCCGCGGCCACCACGTCCTCGACCGCCGTGTCGCCGAAAAGCGCGGCCCCCCCTCGCCGCAACCCGGCCAGCAGAAGCGCACGCAGACGGTCGATGCGAACGTTCCAGCCGAACTCCGACAGGCCGATCTCGCTCGCCTCGAAGGTCACGTCCGCCTCTGGCTCGGCACCGTCGCGGGCGAGGCTCACCAGACGCAGGGCCCGCAAGGGCGCGCTGTCGGCGATCAGATCGCGCCAGATGCCGAGCCGCTCCAGGAGCTCGATCGAGGGCCGCAACAGCGCCACGGTCCGGCCCTCTTCGGGCACGAGCTCGCCCGGTCCCGGGAGCGGACGGGCATCGAGAAGGCTGACGGCGCAGCCGGCCCGCGCTAGCGCCAAAGCCGCCGCCAGCCCCGCGGGTCCGCCACCGACGACGACGGTCTTCGCGGGCACGCCGAGATCGCTGCTCATGTAGCGGAGGTACGGCGCGCCGAGCGGCCGGACAAGCGGCGCGCGGTCGCGCCACCGCTCGGTGGTGACCTCGGCCGGGCCTTCCTTGCGGCTCAGAGGAGCACGAGATCGTCGCGGTGGACGAGCTCGTCGCGGCCGCGCCATCCGAGCCGGCTCTCGATCTCGCTCGTCCGAGCGCCGACCAAGCGCTCGGCATCCGCAGCATCGTAGGCCACGAGCCCCTTGGCGAGGGCGCGGCCGTCGGGTGCGCGCAACAGCACGGCATCGCCCTTCTCGAAGCGTCCCTCCACCCGGGTGACCCCCGCCGGCAGGAGCGAAGAGCCGCGGGCGAGCGCCGCCACCGCACCCTCGTCGAGCCAGAGCGTGCCGGTCGGCGCGAGGGCGCCCGCGATCCAGTCCTTGCGCGCCCGGCGCGGCGTGGTCGCGGCGGCGAACAGCGTGCAGCGCGCTCCGGCCCGCAAGGCCGTGATCGGCCGTTCGACGCCGCCTTGGGCGAGCAGCACGGTGCAGCCGGCCCCCGTTGCGATCTCCGCCGCGGCGAGCTTGCTGGTCATCCCGCCGGTGCCGACCCCGGAGATCGAACCACCGGCCATGGCCCGGATCGACGCGTCGATCGTCTCGACGAGCGGTACGTGGCGCGCCCCGGGCTCGCGGCGCGGATCGGCGGTGTAGAGCCCGTCGACGTCGGAGAGGAGGACGAGCGTCTCGGCCTCGAGCATCACCGCGACGCGGGCCGAGAGGCGGTCGTTGTCGCCGAACCGGATCTCGGCCGTGGCGACCGTGTCGTTCTCGTTGACCACCGGCACCGCACCCAGCCGCAGGAGGGTGCCCATGGTCGCGCGCGCGTTGAGGTAGCGCCGCCGGCTCTCGGTGTCCTCGAGGGTGATCAGCACTTGCGCCGCGGCGAGCCCCTCGGCGGCCAGCGCCTCCTGCCAGGCGCGCGCGAGCCGGATCTGGCCGGCCGCGGCCGCGGCCTGCTTCTCCTCGAGGCGAACCGGCCGGCGCGGCAGGCCGAGCGCTCGCCAGCCCAGCGCCACCGCGCCCGAGGTCACGACGACGACCTCGGCTCCTGCAGCGCGGAGGTCGGCGAGATCGCGCACGAGGCCCGCTAGCCAGCCTGCGCGCACCGAGCCGTCGGCGGCGACGAGAAGCGCCGAGCCGACCTTGACGACCAGCCGCTGCACGCGGAGCGCCGCCTCGAGCCGCTCCCTCATGCCGCCTTCCGGCGCGCCGCGCGGGCCTCGCGGACGAGGGTGCGGGCCTCGGCCAGCACGGACTCCAGGCCCTGCCGGCTCGCGGCCGAGATCGCGTGCACCGGCCGGCCGGCGGCCTTGGCCAGCGCGCGGCGCTTGCGAGCGATCGCGACCACGTCGAGGGCGTCGCACTTGTTGAGGCACAGGATCTCTGGCTTGTCGGCGAGGCCGTGGCCGTAGGCCTCGAGCTCGCGGCGGACGGTCCGATAGGCTTTGACGATCTCGCGCTGGGTGCCGTCGACCAGGTGGATCAGCACCGCACAGCGCTCGATGTGCCCGAGGAAGCGATCGCCCAGGCCCCTGCCTTCGCTGGCACCCTCGATCAGGCCCGGGATGTCGGCGATCACGAAGCTGTCGTCGCCCGCTTCTACCGTGCCGAGCTTGGGGGCGAGGGTCGTGAAGGGGTAATCGGCGATCTTGGGCCGCGCCCGGCTCACGGCCGCGAGGAAGGTCGACTTGCCGGCATTGGGCAGACCGACGAGACCGACATCGGCCAAGAGCTTGAGCTCGAGCCAGATCCAGCGCTCTTCGCCGGGCTCGCCCGGCTCGGCGTAGCGCGGTGCACGGTTGGTCGCGCTCTTGAAGTGCACGTTGCCGCGGCCGCCACGGCCACCGCGACAGACGATCACCTCCTGGCCGGGCTCGGCGAGATCGAACAGGAGGGTCTCGTGGTCGTCGGCGAAGACCTGGGTCCCGACCGGCACGCGCAAGACGACGTCCGCGCCGTCGCGGCCGGTTCGCTGCTTGCCCATGCCGTTCTGGCCGCGCTCGGCCTTGACGTGCTGCCGGTAGCGGAAATCGATCAGCGTGTTGAGGTCGGGGTCGGCGCGAAGAATGATATGACCACCGCGGCCACCGTCGCCGCCGTCCGGCCCGCCGAACTCGACGAATTTCTCGCGCCGGAAGGAGACGGCGCCGTCGCCGCCGTCACCGCTTTTCACCCAGATCTTGGCCGAGTCGAGAAACCGCATGACGAAAAGGGGAAGGCCAGAGCCTTCCCCTCCTTTCCGCTCGATCGGGCGCGCCGCGTTACTCGGCGGCCCGTGCCTCCGGGACCACGGTCACATAGGCTCGGCCGTCGTGCCCGTCCTTGAACTTGACCCGCCCTTCGATCATCGCGAAGAGGGTGTGATCGCGCCCCATGCCCACGCCGGGCCCCGGGTGCCACTTGGTGCCGCGCTGGCGGACGAGGATGTTGCCGGGGATCACCCGTTCGCCGCCGAACTTCTTCACACCCAGCCGCTTGCCGATCGTGTCGCGGCCGTTCCGGGAGCTGCCGCCCGCTTTCTTGTGTGCCATGGCCCTCTCCTCGCCCCGCCGGCGCTACGGCTCTCGTCAGGCCGCCTGCGGGGCGGCGATGTCGGTGATGCGCACCACTGTGATGTCCTGCCGGTGGCCGGTGCGGCGGCGATAGTTCTTGCGCCGCTTCTTCTTGAAGATCACGATCTTGGGTCCGCGGGCCTGCTCCAGGAGCGTGCCGATGACCTTGGCGCCGGGAACGGTCGGGGTGCCGAGGATCGGCTGCTCGCCGCCCACCATCAAGACGTCGGTGAACTCGATCGTCTGGCCGGCCTCGCCCGGCAGGCGCTCGATCTTGATCACGTCGTTCTTGGCGACACGATATTGCTTGCCGCCGGTGCGGATGACTGCGTACATGCCGGGATCGCCTGAAGCCGGGACGACATCACGTGCCGCGCCGACCTCGCGCCGGCGCGAGCCGTAACTATAGCCCCGAACGTCGCCCTGTCAACGCGCCCCACCGAGTGCGACCGCCGCTTTCCGCCCGGCCGCCGGCTCGACCACGGGCTCGAGCCACACCGCCGTGTCGTGGATCGCGGCACCGCCCGAGGGCGGCGAGGGATCGGCGCCGATCAGCACGTTGATGCCGATCCCGCCTTCCCAGTAGCGGTTCGGCCAGATGCTCTCGACCACGATCGTGTCGCGGTGCTGGCCCGGCCGCGCCGCCACGTGCAGGGTCACAGCACCCCGCTCGTTGCCGAGCCGTACCCTGTCGCCGTCGCGAAGGCCGAGCTGGGCCACCACCTCGGGATGGACGAGGGCAGTCGGCCGGCCCTCGCGGCGGACTCCGCTGGCCATCTCGGTGAAGCTCGTGTTGAGGAACTGCCGGGCCGGGGCGGCCACCAGCCGGAAGGGCTTCTGCGGGCTCACCTCGTCGATCACCGGCAGATGGTCGGGCAGAGGCGGCATCATGTGGCCCATCGGGCCCATCGCGGCCCAGTCCGGGCGGAAGCGGAACCTGCCGTCCGGGGTCGCGAAACCGTTGCGGAAATGCGCGGTGTCGGGGTCGGGAAGCGCGTCCCACCCCCCCGCGCGCCAGACCGTCTCGGCATCCGGCCAGCCCGAGCGGCGCAGGAGGTCGTCGATCAGCTCCCACGCGCTCATCGCGAAACCGGGATGCTCGGCGCCGACCCGCTTGGCCAGCTCGCAGACCACCCAGTGGTTGGTGCGGCACTCGGCGAAAGGTTCGAAGACCTGCTTGTGGACCTGGATGCGCGAATGCGCGCTCGCCTGATAGACGTCCTCGTGCTCGAGGAACATGGTGGCCGGCAGCACGATGTCGGCCATCATGGCGGTCTCGGTCGGGAACTGCTCGTGCACCGCCACGAACAGGTCCTCGCGCGCGAAGCCCCGGTGCACCTTGGCCAGCTCCGGCGCGATGCACATGGGATTGGTGCTCTGGATCAGCATGGCCGTCACGGGCGGCCCGCCCTGGAGCGCCTCGGGCTCGCCCACGAGGATGGACCCGATCCGCGACTGGTCGAGCGCCCGGGTCGCGGGGTCGAGCACGTCTAGCCCCTCCAGCAGCGTTTTGTCCCAGTGGTAGAAATCGCCCATGTTGTAGAGAGCGCCGCCGCCCGGATGCTGCCAGGCGCCGCTGATGACCGCGAGGCAGGAGGCGGCGTGCATCACCGCCGCCCCGTTGCGCGAGCGGGTGAAGCCGAAGCCGAGGCGGAGCCAGGAGCGCTTCGTCCGCCCGTAGAGCCGAGCGAAGGCGCGGATCTCCTCGGCCGCAAGCCCGGTGATCGCCGCCGCCCACTCGGGCGTCCGGCGCGCGAAATGGGCCCGCAGTTCCGCCACGGGCGTGTCCGAGACGCGCTCGAGATAGGCCAGATCGGCCATCCCCTCCTCGAACAGGACGTGCGCCACGGCACAGGCGAGCGCCCCGTCGGTGCCCGGCCGCGGCGCCAGGTGGAGATCGGCCTGCTCGGCGGTCGGCGATCGATAGGGATCGATCACCACGAGTCTGGCCCCGCGTTTTCGCGCCCGCGCCACGTGGGTCATCAAGTTGACGTGCGTGCTGACGGGATTGCAGCCCCAGATCACGATCAGATCGGCGAGCTCGCCCGCCTCGGTCGCGGGCACCCCCCAGCGCTTGCCGTGGCCGGCGCGCCAGCCGGTGTCCGAGAGCAGCACGCAAATCGTCGAGAAGAACCGGCTCCAGCGCTTGGCGTGAGTCAGCCGGTTGATCCCGTCGCGGTTCACGAGGCCCATGGTGCCGGCGTACCAGTAGGGCCAGACCGTCTCCGGCCCGAACCGCCGCTCGGCGGCCAAAAACGCCTCGGCGATCCGGTCGAGCGCCTCCTCCCAGCCGATCCGGCGGAACTGGCCCGACCCCTTGGGCCCGGTGCGCAGTAGCGGGAAGCCGAGCCGATCGGGATGGTGGTAGCGTTCGGCGTAACGCGCGACCTTGGCGCAGATCACACCCGCGGTGAACGGGTTGCGCTCGGAGCCCCGGACCTTGCCGAGTCGCCCCTCGGCAGTGCGCTCCACCTCGAGGGCGCACACGCTCGGGCAGTCGTGCGGGCAGACGCTCGCATGCCAGCTGGGCCCGCTCATCGCACCTCCTCGTCGCCTGGCGCCGGTCGTCGGGTGAAGCCATCGCGCGCCCGCAACGACCCTAGCCGCGCCGGGTTAACGATGCATCAACCGAGTTCGCTTATGCCGGGGCCGCGGCAACAGCGGAACCGGTCATGAGCGAGGAGAAACGCGAGCGCGATCGTTTCGTGGGGTTCGCCTTCGCCGCGGCGGATCTGCTGCTGGAGGTCGAGGCCGATGGCCGCATCGCCTTCGCCGCCGGCGCCGGCCGGGCGTTCACCGGCGAGGAAGCCGATCGGCTCGTCGGCCGCCCGCTCTCGGTGCTGCTGGCCGTGGCGGACCGCCCGCTCGTCGCCCGGATGATCGAGCAGGCTCGGCCGGGCGCACGATCCGGGCCGCTCCCCGTCGTCGATGCGAGCGGCCGCGTCGCTGCTCGGCTTTCCGTGCTCCGCCTTCGCGAGGGCGCCCCTGCCCAGCTCGTGCTCCAGGATGTCGGCGCCCCGACGCTCGCCCCGATCCTCGCCGAGCGCGACAGCGAGAGCGGGCTTCTCTCGCGATTCGCTTTCGAGCGGCGGGCCGAAGCTGCCCTAGCCGAGGCTCGCCGCGGCGGCACACCGCTCGAGCTCTCGCTCGTGCGCCTGGAAGCCGCCGACGGCGCGCCGCCGACCCCGGAGGTGCTGGCCCCTATCGCGGCGGTGCTGCGGCGGTTGGCCGTCGCCCCCGATCTCGCCGGTCGTCTCGGCCCCGACCGGCTCGCGCTGGTCCATGCCCCCGGCGAGGCGGCCGTGCTCGAAGCCGAGCTCGCCGCGGCGTTGCCTCGGGAGTTGCGCGCGAGCCGTACCGCCTTGGCACTCGCCGACGGGCTCCTCTCCGACGGCGAGGCGGCTCAGGCGCTCGGCTTCGTGCTGCAGCGCTTCGCCTCCGATCTCTCCGGTGGCCGCGACTTCGCCTCGCTGGAGGCGGCCCTCGGCGCGCGCCTCGACCACACCGTGGCGCGCATGGGCGAGCTTCGGCGAACCATCGAGCAAGGTCGGCTCGGCACCGCGTTCCAGCCGGTGGTCGAGCTCGAGAGCCGGATGGTGCGGTACTTCGAGGTGCTCACGCGCTTTCCGGATCACCGCCGGCCGGCCGAGGAGATCCCGTTCGCCGAGAGCGTCGGGCTGATCGCCGACCTCGACCTCGCGGTCGCATCGCGCGCGCTCGCCATCCTCGGGGCGATCGACGATCCGGCCGCGCGGCCCGTGCTTGCGGTCAATCTCTCCGCCCGCTCCCTGGCCTCCGACAGCTTCGTCGACGCCCTGCGTCGGCGCTGCGCGCGGGCCGGACGGACGGCACGCAAGCTCGCCTTCGAGATCACCGAATCGGCCGAGCTCGCCGATCTCGGCCGCGCCGCCCGGGTGGTCGAGAGTTTGAAGCGCGACGGACACAAGGTGGCGCTCGACGATTTCGGTGCCGGGGCCGCGGCCTTTCATTACTTGCGCGCGCTGCCGGTCGACACGGTCAAGCTCGACGGTGCCTATGCGCGCTCGCTGCTCTCGAGCCCGCGCGACGCCGCGCTCGTCCGCTCGATCGTTCGGCTGTGCAGCGAGCTCGGCATGAGCACGGTGGCCGAGATGGTCGAGAGCGAGGACCAGGCCCGAGCCCTCGCCGAGCTCGGGGTCGTCATGGCTCAGGGCTATCTGTTCGGCGCACCGATGGCCGAGCTGCCCGACCCGCGTCCGCCCGAGTCGGAGCCCGAAGCCGTGGCACCAGGGCGACGGGCCCCGACCATGCGCCGGGGCGGAAGCTGCGAGCGATGGGTGTGAGCCGTTCGCGGGGGAACCGCTGGTCGCGCCGCGGTTAGCAGCGTTCCGCTGGCCCGTGCCGTCTCGGCTCGTTATGGCCAACGGCAGGGCCGATCGACGACGCAGGGACGGCCGCGGTGGCGCGGACCGACGGCGGTTCGGCGCCGGGGCGAACGCCCGCACCCCTCCGCCCTGATCCGGTCGCCTCCACGTCCCGGTCGACGGCGTCGAGCCGTCGTACCCCGAAGCTCGGCGCGGCGCTCGAACCCTGTCGCGCCTCCGTCGGGTTCGCCCGCAGCCGTCGTTTGTCGAAGCTCGGCGGGGCGCTCGAGCACCGGCGGCCCCCGGCTCGCGCCTCTGCCCTGCGACCCGAGGTCGCGGCCTCCGGCTCCACGCCCCCGGTCTCGCCTCGACCGGCTCGGCGCGCCGAAAACGCCTGCCCATTGCCAGGCCACTCGCCCTCGCCCCGTGCTGCCTCGCCCAGGACCGGGCGGCGAGGGGACACCGGGTGGAGGGAAGCCGGCCGCAGGATCTCGCGCGAGCGCATGCCCGGGGCCGGTTCGCATCCGTATCCTTCCCGGCCCGGGCTCCGGCCTGCTCCCTCTCGGTTCAGGCGACCCGGTGGAGCAGCGGCTCGCCGGCCCGCAGGCGGCGGCAGTTCTCGGCCGCGACCGCGAACGAGCGCTCGAGGGTCTCGGGCGTGAGCCAAGCGAGGTGCGGGGTCACGACCACCTGCTCGAGGGCCAACAGCGGATGGTCGGAGGGCAGCGGTTCCTGCTCGAACACGTCGAGCCCGGCGCCGGCGAGATGGCCTCGCGTGAGCGCCGCGACGAGAGCCGCCTCGTCGACGAGCGCACCCCGCGCCGTGTTGATCAAGATGGCGCCGGGCTTCATCCGCGCGATCCGCTCGGCGGAGAGCAGCCGACGGGTGTCGGGGACGAGCGGCAGGTGCAGCGAGACCACCTCGCTCGTCGCCAAGAGCTCGTCGAGTGGCATGTATCGCGCCGGTGCGTCGGGCTTGGCGGTGCGGCTCCAATAGACGGCTTCGGCCCCCATGGCCGTGAGCACCGGCGCCAGCAGGCGTGGCACCGCCCCCATCCCGAGCAGGCCGACCCGGCGCCCGGCGAGCTCACCGAAGCGGTCCGGCAGCGCATCGGGCAGCGCCCAGCCGCGGCCGTCGCGCGTCGCCCGGTCGAGAATCGGGAGCCGGCGCAGCACGGCGAGCATGAGGGCCAGGGCGAGCTCGGCCACCGCCCGGCTGTTGGTACCGGGCATGTTGCAGACGGCGATCCCGCGGAGCTTGCAGGCTTCGAGGTCGATCGTGTTGACCCCTACGCCGATCTTCTGCACGAGCACGAGCCGGGGTGCGCGATCGATCATCTCCGCGGTCACCGGCACGAGCACGTGCCAGAGCACCTCCGTGTCCGGCAGCGCCCGTTCGAGCCCGGCACGGTCGGCGGCAGGCACGATCGTCACCCGCAAGCCGCACTCGGCCAGAGCCGACAGACGCGAACGCGAGGCCGGGCTCGCATCGTGATGGAACAGCACGCGTTGCATCGCGCCCTCGCCTGCAGCAGCCTTCCGGTGCGAGGCTACGGCACGGCCGGCTCGCGAACCATCGCTCGGAGCGCCGGAACAGAGGACAGGGAACGCATGCTCGGGTCGGATGCATCCTCGACCGTGCACGCGGTGCTGTGCCGTGCCGGTATGGCGACCCCCGATGACCGGCCGAGCATGGCGCCGCTTTCGGGTGGCGTCTCCTCCGACATCTGGCGGGTCGAGGTCGCGAGCGGCGTCGTCTGCGTCAAGCGTGCGCTGGCGAAGCTCAAGGTCGAGGCCGATTGGCGGGCCCCGCTCGAGCGCTCCGCCTTCGAGGCCGCCTGGCTCGAGACGGCGGCACGGATCGTGCCCGAAGCCGTGCCTCGCCTCCTCTACTACGATCGGGTCGCGGGCGCGCTCGTCCTGCCGTTTCTCGATCCGCAACGATACCGGGTGTGGAAGAGCGAGCTCCGCGACGGCCGGGCCGAGGCCGACGTCGCCGCGGCCGTGGGCGAGCGGCTTGCACGCATCCACCGCGCCACCGCGATCGACCGAGCGATCGCCGAGCGGTTCGCGACGGACGCGATCTTTCACGCCATCCGTCTGGAGCCCTATCTGCTCGCCACCGCCCGCCGCCACCCCGATCTCGCGGGCGAGCTCGAACGGCTCGTACGACGGACGGCAGGTACCAAGCTCGCGCTCGTCCACGGCGACGCGAGCCCCAAGAACATTCTCGTGGGTCCGAGCGGCCCCGTGTTCCTCGACGCCGAATGCGCCTGGTACGGCGATCCGGCCTTCGATCTCGCCTTCTGCCTCAACCACCTGTTCCTGAAGTGCTTGTGGAACCCGGGCGCGGTCGCAGGATTTCTCGCCTGCTTCGACGCGCTCCTCGAGACCTACATGGCGCTGGTCAGTTGGGAACCACGGGCGGCGCTCGAGGCACGCGTCGCGACGCTCCTGCCGGCGCTCCTGATCGCCCGCGTCGACGGCAAGTCACCCGTGGAGTACCTCACCGAGGAATCGGAAAAAGACCGGGTCCGGCGCGTCGCCCGTTCTTTCTTGAAACATCCCGAGCGGACGCTGGCACCGCTGCGCCGTGCCTGGGCGGCCGAGGTCGGGGCGGGGACACCGGGGGTCGGCCCCGGCCCGGTGGCGGGCCTGGCGGGCACGCCGGGCCGAGAGGCGAACGGGGAGGGTCGGCGTTGAGGCGGACGAGGATCGATGCGGTCCGCGGCCGGCGGGTCTGGGACAGTCGCGGCTGGCCCACCGTCGAGGCCGAGGTGGAGCTCGTTTGCGGTGTGGTCGGCCGCGGCATCGCACCGGCGGGTGCGTCGACCGGCTCGCTCGAAGCCCTCGATCGGCGCGACGGCGGCGATCGCCTGGGCGGCCTCGACGTCCTGGGCGCGGTCGAAGCGGTGAACGGTGCGATCGCCCGGGCCCTGCGCGGCGTCGACGCGAGCGACCAGGAGGCCGTCGACCGCCGCTTGATCGAGCTCGACGGCTCCCCGAACAAGAGCCGACTGGGCGCCAACGCCCTGGTCGCCACCTCGATCGCTGCGGCTTGGGCGGCAGCGGCCGCGCACGGGCTGCCACTGTGGCGCTGGCTAGGGGGTGCGGAGGCACGGACGCTGCCGTTGCCGGAAATCCAGATCCTGGGCGGTGGCCGCCACGCCGCCGGTCGCCTCGACATCCAGGATTTCTTGCTCGTTTGCCCAGGGGCTTCGACCTTCGCCCAAGCCCTCGAATGGACCGCGGCGGTCTATCATGCGACCGGCGCGCTGTTGGCCGAATCCGGCCGACTGCGCGGGGTCGCCGACGAAGGTGGCTTCTGGCCGGAGCTCGACGACAACGAGCAGGCGCTCGAGCTGGTCCTCCGCGCGATCGAGCGTGCGGGCTTGCGCGCCCCCGATCAGGTCGCGATCGCCCTCGACGTCGCCGCATCGAGCTTCGGTCGTGGCGGCCACTACCGGCTCGCGGCCGAAGGTCGCGTGCTCGACACGGGCGCCTGGATCGAGCTCCTGGGCTCCTGGATCGCGCGCTACCCGATCGTCTCGATCGAGGATCCGCTGGCCGAGGACGACCTCGCCGGGTTCCGTGCGTTCAGCGAACGGTTCGGCGACCGGCTCCAGATCGTCGGCGACGATCTCCTCGTCACCTCGGCCGAGCGGGTCCGCCGCGCCGGTGCGGAGAGCTGGTGCACGGCCGTTCTTTTGAAACCGAACCAAGTCGGCACGCTTTCGGAAACCAAGGCGGCCTTGGAAGCGGCACGCGGCAGCGGCCTCGGCGCCATCGTCTCCGCGCGTTCGGGCGAAAGCGAGGACGTGACGATCGTTCATCTCGCCGTGGGCTGGGGCGTGCCGCAGCTCAAGGTCGGCTCGTTCGCCCGCTCGGAGCGGATGGCCAAGTGGAACGAAGCGCTGCGGATCGAGGAAGCGCTCGGGTCCCGCGCCCGGTTCGCTGGCACAGCGCCACTAGCCGCGCGCCGCTGAAGCGGGCTCGGCGCCAATCGCCGAGGACGCAGCCCCGCGTTGCAGCGACCCTTGGCGACCGCTAGCCTCGAGGCCAGCGGGCCGCTCGCGAGCGGCACGGGCGGAGGTGGGACGGAGGCACCATGAGCATCAGGACAGGCTCGATCGCGGCGGTCGCCGCTGGTTTCTTGGCTAGCGCAGGCATCGCGTCCGCCGAGAAGTGGGACATGCCGCTCGCCTATCCCGAGACCAACTTCCACACCGAGAACGCCAAGGCCTTCGCGAGCTGCGTCAAGGAAGGGACCAAGGGCGCCATCGAGATCGTGACCCATGCGGGCGGCTCGCTCTTCAAGGGCAACGAGATCAAGCGGGCGGTCCAGACCGGACAAGCGCCGATCGGCGAGCGGCTCCTGTCAGCGCACGAGAACGAGAACCCGCTCTTCGGATACGACGCGGTGCCCTTTCTCGCGACCTCTTACGAACAATCGGAGAAACTCGAGAAAGCAGCGCGGCCTCACATCGAGAAGTTGTTGGACAAGCAAAATCTCGTCCTCCTCTACAGCGTTCCGTGGCCGCCGCAGGGGATCTACTCGAAGAAGCCGATCACGTCGGGCGCCGACATGAGGGGCGTGAAGTTCCGCTCCTACAACGCCGCGACCGCACGCATGGCCGAGCTTCTGGGCGCGATCCCGGTCCAGATCGAAGCGGCCGAACTGACCCAGGCGCTCGCCACCGGGGTCGTCGAGAGCTTCATCAGCTCGGGCTCGACCGGCTACGACAGCAAGGTCTGGGAGCAGCTCCGCTACTGGTACGACACCCAGGCCTGGCTGCCGCGCAACACCGTCTTCGTCAACAAGACCGCCTGGAACGGCCTCAAACCCGATCAGCAAAAGGTGCTCCGCGATTGCGCCGCCGAGGCCCAGGTGCGTGGCACCGCCAAGAGCAGAGAGCTCGCCAACTGGTACATCGAGCAACTCAAGGCCAAGGGCATGGTGATCGAGCCCGCGAGCCCACAGCTCGCCGCCGACCTGAAGAGGATCGGCGAGACCATGACGAGCGACTGGCTCGCGAAGGCCGGCGAGGACGGCAAGGCGATCGTCGAGACCTATCGCAAGATGTGAGCCCGCGCTCGAATCGCGCGGTCCGGCTGGCAGCCAGTGGCCGGCGGAAGGGCCGGTGGCCTGTGGCCTTCACGACCGCTTCGATCGCGCACCGGAGGCATTTGCTGCATCATGCTGCGCCGCGCCCTCGACCGGCTCTACGATCTGTCCGCGGTGCTCGCCGCATTGGCGATGGTGGCGATTTTGCTCGTGATCCTCGCCCAGATCTTCGCCCGCATGCTGGCGATCAAGTTTCCGGGCGGCACCGACTATGCCGGCTATTTCATGGCCGCCGCCTCGTTCCTGGCACTGGCCCACACGTTCCGTCGCGGCGGCCACATCCGGGTCGAACTCCTGCTCCAGCGCCTGGCCCCGCCGGCGCGGCGATGGCTGGAGCTCGCCGTGCTCGCGCTCGGAAGCTTCCTCGCTTGGTACTTCGCGTGGTACGCCTTCCGCGGCGTGCGTTTTTCATGGCTCCTGGGCGACGTGAGCCAGGGGCAGGACGCGACACCCTTGTGGATACCGCAGCTGTCGATGGCGATCGGTGTCGCGCTCTTCGCCTTGGCCCTCACCGACCGGCTCGTCGGAACGGCGCTCGGGTCCCAGCCGCGAAACACGGACGCGCCCCGCCTCGAGGCCTGATCCCGCTCGTCCGCACCGACGTCGTCGGACCGCGGGCGACCGCAACGCTTCCACCCGTAACGTAACGAGGATAACGCCGCTGCGCATCGCGTTCGTCTACCCCCACGCGGCCATCGGGCCTTCGGGCGAAGGGGTCGCCGATGCACTCGCCGTCGTCTTGCTCGAGCTCGGACGGCGGCTCGTGGCGCGCGGCTGTCGTGTCGGCCTCTTCATCCGCCGGCTTCCCGGCGAGCCCATCCGTTCGCTCGTCGACGGGATCGAAGTCCATCGGATCGCGCAGTGGCCGGACCATCTCCTCTTTCGTTTGCGAGTCCTCGACAATCTGGTGCTGCCGGCCGACCGGCCGTTGCGCGTGAGCGCGCTCTATTATCCGTTCTTCGCGCGGCGTGTCGCGCGATCTGTGGCCCTGACCGGCTACGACATCGTCCACCTACACAACAATGCCTGTTTCCTGCCGGTCTTCCGCCGGCACGCACCGAAGAGCCGGCTGGTTCTCCACCAGCACGACCACGCGCTCGCCGACTTCGCGCTCGAGGCGACCCGCCGACGATTGGCCCTGGCCGATCTCGTGCTCGCCTGCAGCGATCACGTGCGCACCGGGATCGAGGCACGCTTTCCGGAGCACGCAGCGCGCTGTGCGACGCTCCACAACGGGGTGGACGCTCGGTTTTTCGAGGTGGCGAGCGATCCGGGTGCGCAACGCGACGTCCTGTTCGTCGGCCGCCTGGCACCGGAGAAGGGGGTCGATCTGCTCATCGAAGCCTTCGACAGGATCGCCGACCGCCACAGCGGTTCGCGCCTCGTCCTGGTCGGGCCGATCGAGCCGGCCCCCCGCCAATTCGTGGATCCGTTCGGGCGCGATCCGGCCATCGAGCCTGTCGCCCGTTTCCTCGAGCAGCCGGCGAGTTGGCGCGCGCATCTCGAGCGTCTGGCCGGACGTCGGCCCGGCCGGATCGTTCTGATCGGACCGCGTCTTCATCGCGAGCTACCGACATTGATGGCCGAGGCGGCGATCTTCGCCTTCCCGACCCTGTGGCAGGAGCCCTTCGGTATGCCGCCGGTCGAGGCCATGGCGGCGGGCCGACCGGTCGTCGCCAGCCGAGCGGGGGCGCTCCCGGAGACGGTTCGGGACGGCCGCACCGGTCTTCTGGTCGAACGCGGTGCGGTGGCGCCACTCGCCGACGCGCTCGACCGGCTCTTGGCCGATCCCGAGACGCGCCGGGCGATGGGGGCGGCCGGTCGCCGGCACGCCTTCGAGCACTTTCGCTGGGACCGCGTGGCCGACCGGCTGCTCGGCCTCTACGCTCGGTTCTGCCCCGCGGCGGAGGTCGTTTGCGAATCCTCTTCGTGAGCCAGCCGCGCGATCCGATCGCGGCCGGCCCCGCCCAGCGCGGCTCGGTCGCCATCGTCCTCTGGGCACTCGCGACCTGGTTGGCGCGGCGCCACGAGGTCGTCGTCCTCGCACCCCGGCGCCCGGGCGAGCCGGTGGAGGAGACCGCTCCCGAGGGCATCCGGGTCGTCCGCGTGCCGCCGCCCCTCGCGACCCTGCACCGCCTGATCGAGGGCGCGAGCGGCCTCGTGCCGGGGGTTCGACCGCACATGGCCCGCCGTCTCTACTTCGCGGGCTTCCCGGCACGGCTCGTCGGGCCGCTCGCCACCGCCCGGCCCGACCTCGTGCACGTGATGACCTTCGCCCAGTACCTGCCGACGCTCGCCCGGGCCGTCCCCGGCGTGCCCTTCGTTCTCCACCTGCACGACGAGCTGCTCCTGCGGCTCGACCGGCGTCTGGCCTCGGCACGCCTGGCGCCGGCCGCGGCGATCGTCACCGTCAGCGCCTGGCTCGCCGACCGCCTCTCCCGCCATGTTCCCGAGCACGCCGCGAAGATCGTCCCGGTCGGAAACGGTGTCGATCTCGAGCGGTTCGCGCCGGCAGCTGTGGATCGTAGGGGCCAATCGACGGAGCGGCTCCTGTTCGTCGGCCGGATCTCGCCCGAGAAAGGCGTGCACGTGCTGCTCGACGCCTTCGCCCGCCTCGCGCCCCGGCGGCCCCATCTGCGGCTCGAGCTCGTGGGCGAGCCCGGACTCTTGCCGGGCGCCTATTTGCAACTGCTCGAGCGCACTCCGGCGCTCGAGGCGGCGCTCGCCTTCTACGGCCGCGGCCCGCTCGACCGGCTGCGCCGCGCGCTGGCTGGCGGTCGTGGCTATCTGGACGCGATCTTCGGCCGGCTGCCGCCCGAGACGCGCCCGCGCGTCACGATCGTGGGGGCTCTGCCCCACGCCGCGCTGGTCGAGCGCTACCGGGCCGCCGATCTCTTGGTGGCCCCCTCCGTCTGCAACGAGCCCTTCTGCCTGCCCGTGGCCGAGGCGATGGCCTCGGGCCTGCCCTGCGTGACGAGCCGCTGCGGTGCCCCGCCCGAGCTCGTCGGCGCGAGTGGCCCCGACGGATTCGGCGAGGCCGGCGTCGCCGTGCCGCCGGGCGATGCCGCGGCGCTGGCGGAGGCCCTCGAGCGGCTGCTCGACGATCCGGCCCGCCGCAGGGCGATGGCGCGCGCCGCCCGAAGCCGCGCCGAGCGGCTGCTCGGCTGGGAGGCGGCGGCGGATCGCCTGGAGCGGGTCTACCGCGGGCTGTCCGCCGGCCGCGCGCCGGCCGGCTGAGCCGAAGCGTGCCGGAGCGTCCGGCGCTCGCCGAGCAGAGCCCGCAGATTGGCCAGGAACGCGCGCACCGAGCGACGCTCGCGCTTGCCGTCGACGATCGTCCGCGGGCCGGCGGCGACCAGGCTGTGCAGCCCGTGCGGACAGGGACCGTCGGGGTCGGGATCGAGCCGGGCCACCGGCACCTCGCGAAACAGCTCCGGTGTGAGCGCCTCGATCCGGTTGATCACGACCGCCCCGCCATAGGTCCGGGTGCAGTCCTGGGCCGGGCGGAAGAGCCGTCCTTCGTGCTCGAAGAGCGGCCCCGCCGGCCGAGCCGAGCCCAGATCGTCGACCACCGGGCTCATCGGATGCGGTCGCCACGGGCCCCGCAGCGCCTCGGCCACGAAGAGGTGCAGCCGGGCCTCGTCCTGGTTGGCGCGATCGCAGGCGAACAGGAACCAACGTCCGCGATGGCGGACCAGGGTCGGATCGACCGCGGCGAAGCCCTCGAGGAGCACCGCGTCGGGCACGAAGCGGTCGGGAAACGGAGCGGCGCGGAAGAGCCGCAGGCTCCCGGTGGCGCTCGCCTCGGGCACCAGGAAGATCTCGCCTCCGTCCTCGACCAGGAACGGCCAGGAGAGGTGGTGGTCGGCACACAGGACCGGCACCACCGGCGCCCCCGTCTCGAGCTCGGTTCGCACGAGATGGCCCCGCCCCGTCGCGGGATCGAAGGCCTCGGCCAGGACCACGCCATCGCGCACGCCTACGGGATCGGCGAGCCAGCCGCGTGGCGGTGCGGGCAGCCAGCGGATCGACCCGGTCGCGCTCGTCAGGAGCGCAGCCGCCGGGACGTCGATCACGCCGAGCCGCCAATCCTCTTCGATCGCGCATGCGGCGAGCCGGCGCACCACCCCGAGCGCGTGCCACAGGGGCAGCGCCCGCGGCTCGGGCGGCGGCCCCGGGTCGAGCCGGACGCTGGCCCCGCCGCAAGGCAGCGCGAGTCCCGCCCGACGCCAGGCGAGCGCCCGCGCCGGCCAGCGAGCCACCACCCGGAGCAGCCGCTCCCGGCTCGCCGGCAAGGAGTGGCCGATCAGCTTGAGCCGACCCTCGACCAGGACGCGGCCGCGATCCGGCTCCTCCAGCTCGACCAGGCGGGCGAGCACCGATCGCGCGCCGCGCACGATCTCGGCCCCGCCGGGCGGTCCTCGCCGCCCCTCCTCGCCGAACCGCAGCGTCCAGAGGGGAATCCCGACATCGAGGCG
>JANWZN010000400.1 GCA_025054575.1 Geminicoccaceae bacterium
CACGAACGGCGCGAGGAGGTGATCCAGTGGATCTACGCCCGCTATGGGCGCGACCGCGCTGGCCTCGCCGCCACCGTGATCCACTGGCGCACCCGGATGGCCGTGCGCGAGGTTGGCAAGGCCTTGGGGCTCTCCGAGGACGTCACCGGCCGCATCGCAGAGGCGACCTGGGGGCCGGGGCGCGAATCCTCCTTGCCCGAGATCGCCCGCGCGCAGGGGCTCGATCCCTCGGAACCGCGGCTTGCGCTTGCCCTGTCGCTGGCGGAGCAGCTCACCGGCTTTCCCCGCCACCTCTCGCAGCACGTGGGCGGGTTCGTGATCACGCGCGGGCCGCTCGTCGAACTCTGCGCGGTGGCGAACGCCGCCATGGCCGGCCGCACCACCATCGAGTGGGACAAGGACGACCTCGACCGCTTGGGAATCCTGAAGGTCGATGTGCTCGCCCTCGGCATGCTCACCTGCATCCGCAAAACCTTCGACCTGATCGCCGCGCACCACGGCCGCCGCCTCGCCCTCGCCACCGTGCCGGCCGAGGACCCTGCCGTCTACGCCATGCTCGCGCGCGCCGATTCCTTGGGC
>JANWZN010000401.1 GCA_025054575.1 Geminicoccaceae bacterium
CTCGCCTTCGCCGCCGCCCTCGGCGCCTTCCTGCTCCTCGCGGGTTGGGAGTGGCTGCGGCTCTCCAGCCTGCGCTCGCGGCCGCTGCGGCTGCTGTGGCTCGCCGCCCTCGCCCTCCTCGCCGCGGCCAGCCACCTTCTTCTCCCGCCCGCCGCGCAGGAGGGCCTGGTGCTGGCGGGCACGGTGTTCTGGGTCGCCACCCTGCTGTGGCTGCGGCACCCGGGCTTCGCCGCCGGCCCGGGGCTCGCCGGATGCCTGCTCAAGGCCGCCAGCGGCAGCTTCGCCCTGCTCGTCGCCTGGCTCGCCCTGGTGCTGCTGCGCGAGCGCCTGGGAGGACCGGCCTGGGTGCTCTACCTCCTCGGCCTCGTGTGGGCGGCCGACATCGGCGCCTTCTTCGCCGGACGCGCGCTCGGCGGCGCCCGCCTCGCGCCCCGGATCAGCCCCGGCAAGACCTGGGCGGGATTCCTCGGGGGCATGGGGGCGGCGCTGCTCCTCGCCGCGCTCTCCGGGCCGCTGGTCTTCGCCCTCGAGGGCCGCGCGCTCGCTGGCTTCCTCGGGGTGAGCCTGC
>JANWZN010000402.1 GCA_025054575.1 Geminicoccaceae bacterium
GGGAACGGCGGCGACCACCTGCACGCCCGGGCCCTGGCACATCGCGCGCATGCTCGAGGCCGCCGAAGGCCTGCCCGTGAACCTCGCCTTCGCCGGCAAGGGCAACGCGTCGCGCCCCGAGGCGCTCGAGGAGATGATCCGTGCCGGCGCCTCCTGCATGAAGCTGCACGAGGACTGGGGAACCACCCCGGCCGCGATCGACTGCTGCCTCGATGTCGCCGACCGGTTCGACATCCAGGTGATGATCCACACCGACACGCTGAACGAGAGCGGCTTCGTCGAGGACACCATCGCCGCGTTCAAGGGCCGGACGATCCACGCCTTCCACACGGAGGGGGCGGGCGGAGGGCACGCGCCGGACATCATCCGCGTCGCCGGCCTGCCCAACGTAATCCCCTCGAGCACCAACCCAACGCGGCCCTTCACCGTCAACACCATCGACGAGCATCTCGACATGCTGATGGTGTGCCATCACCTCGACGCCAACATCCCCGAGGACGTCGCCTTCGCCGAGAGCCGCATACGGCGCGAGACGATCGCCGCGGAGGACATCCTGCACGACATGG
>JANWZN010000403.1 GCA_025054575.1 Geminicoccaceae bacterium
AACTGGAAGGCTACGCTCCTGCGCGAGATCTACTGGCGGGTGGCCGAGGTTCTGGCCGGCGGGCTCAACGTGCCGGAACGCGATCTGCGCGTGGCCAAGGCGCGCGAGGCGGCGGACGCCGCGCTCGCCGCCGAAGGCTGGTCGGAAGAGGATCGCCGCCGCTTCCTCTCGCTCGGCTACCCGGCCTACTGGCTCGGCTTCGACCCCGCGACGCACGTGCGCCACGCCCGCCTCATCCGCGAGGCGGAAGCCTCCGGCTCGCGGCTGACCGTCACCACCTCCGTGCTTCCCGATCGCGGCGTCACCGAGGTCACGGTCCACACCGCCGACCATCCCGGCCTGTTCAGCAAGATCGCGGGGGCTCTCGCCCTCGCCGGAGCCTCGATCGTCGATGCGCGGATCCACACCATGATCGACGGCATGGCGCTCGACACGTTCTGGATCCAGGACGTCTCGGGCGGGCCCTTCGACTCCCCGCACCGGCTCGCCCGGATGAGCGTGCTGATCGAGCAGGCGCTGTCGGGGCGGTTGCGGCTGGCCGAGGAGATCCGCAAGGCGCGTCC
>JANWZN010000404.1 GCA_025054575.1 Geminicoccaceae bacterium
CGCGGTGATGCCTGCGGGCACACCGGCACGATTGAGTATCGCAATCGCCTCGCCAATCACGTTCTGCACCTCGGCGTGCTCCGGCCCGTCGCTGTAGCCCATCGCCAGCGCAAGGTCGCGCGGGCCGATGACGACTCCATCCACGCCGGGCACAGCGGCCATCTCGGAAAGTGTAGGCAGCAGGTTTGCATCTTCAAACTGAGGCCAGACGAGCGTGTGCTCATTGGCAAAAGCTACATAGTCAGCCTGTTGGAAATTTCCGAGCATGTAATCGGCAGCGCGCGCCATGCCCAGGCCGCGTTTGCCCTGGGGCGGATACTTCACTGCTGCGACCAGCGCACGCACCTCGTCGGCGCTCTTCAGGCCGGGCATCATCACGCCCATCATACCCGCGTCCAGATATTGCAACACCAGCTTCGGGTCGTGCTGGCCGACGCGCACCAGCGGCGTGAGGCCGGTCAGTTCGCAGGCGCGCGCAATGTGAGCGGCATCCGCCGGGCCGATGCCGCCGTGCTCGGCATCAAGCACGTAGTAGTCGAAGCCGGCCAGCCCGAT
>JANWZN010000405.1 GCA_025054575.1 Geminicoccaceae bacterium
GAGGCGGTCTACCAGCGCCTCGTGCGCGCGATCCGCGATCCGGACATCGTGAAGCTTTTCGCCGACGGCGGCTCGGAAGCGTCCGGCATGTCGCCCGCCGAGATGGCGCGGGTCGCGCGCGAGCTCTACGAGAAGTGGGGCGAGGTGATCCGCGAAGTCGGCGTCAAGCTCGACAACTGACCGGCCGACGGCTCGCGCGATGAGCGCCGGACCGCTCGCCGGCATCCGCGTCCTCGAATTCGAGGCGATCGGGCCCGGGCCCTTCTGCGGCATGATGCTCGCCGACATGGGCGCGGACGTGCTGCTCGTGGATCGGCCGGAGGATCCGGGCCTCGGACTCGGGCGCGAGCGCCGCTTCGATACGATGCTGCGCGGCCGGCGCTCGGTGACCCTCGACCTGAAATCGCCCGGCGGCGTAGAAGCGGCGATCGCACTCGCCGAAAGGGCCGACGCGCTCATCGAGGGCTTTCGCCCCGGCGTGATGGAGCGGCTGGGGCTCGGGCCGCAGGTGCTCCTTGCGCGCAATCCGCGGCTCGTCTACGGCCGCATGACCG
>JANWZN010000406.1 GCA_025054575.1 Geminicoccaceae bacterium
CGTCTCGGCCAAGGACAAGAAGACCGGCAAGGAGCAGCGGATCGAGATCAAGGCCAGCTCCGGCCTGACCGAGGAGGAGATCAAGCGGATGATCGCCGACGCCGAGGCGCACCGGGAGGAGGACCGCAGGTTCCACGAGCTGGTCGACGCGCGCAACCGCGCCGACCACCTGCTCCACGCGGTGCGCAGCGCGCTCAAGGAGCACGGCTCGAAGGTGCCCGCGTCGGCCATCGCCCAGGTCGAGACCGCGATCGCCGACCTCGAGAGCGTGCTCAAGGGCGACGACAAGGACCGGATCGTCGCCAAGACCCAGGCGCTGGAGCAGGCGGCGGCGTCGCTGATGGCGGCGGCGGCGGCGCAGCGCTCCCCCGGGGAGCAGGCGCCGGGCGGGGCCGGGGCGCGCCGTGACGACGTGGTCGACGCCGAGTTCACCGACGTCAAGGACGATCGCTGAGCCGGGCGCAGCGTCGCCGGTGCCGGGCCTGATCCCTCGCGTCCGGAGGCGCAGGCGCGATGCGGCGTGATCCCTACGAGGTCCTGGGCGTCGCCCG
>JANWZN010000407.1 GCA_025054575.1 Geminicoccaceae bacterium
GCTCCGTGCTGGAGCGCCGTGCTCAACGCGCTCGCGCCCGCCTTCGAGCAGGAGTTCCTCGAAGGCAGCTACGGCTACCGCGCGAGCCGCGGCGTGATGCAGGCGGTAGAGCGCATGCTCCGCGAACGCGACCGCGGCTTCGGCCGGATGCCGGACGCCGACATCCGCGACTGCTTCGACAGCCTCGAGCACGGAGTCATCCTCGAAGGTGTGCGCCGGCGCGTGCGCCATCCGCTGCTGCTGCGCCTCATCGAGCTATGGCCGGAGGCCGGGGCCAAACGCACCCCGCCGCCGCCGGTGGAGGTGCGCCCCGGAGTCTGGCGGCGCTCCGCGCCGGCCGGGCCGGCCCCGCGCCGCGGCGTGCCCCTTGGCGCCGTCATCTCCCTGCTGTTGTGCAACATCGTCCTGCGCCGGCTCGATCTGGCGCCGGAGCGCGCCGGCCGGCAGTGGGTGCGCTACGCCGACGACTTCGTGGTGCTCACCCGCACCCGCGCCGAGGCCGAGCAGGCGTGGGAGGAAGCGGAGGCCGCCCTGCGCGGCGTGAGCCTC
>JANWZN010000408.1 GCA_025054575.1 Geminicoccaceae bacterium
ATGTGCGCGAGGCGTCGAGCCGGCCGCGATAGACGAGGCGACGTGCGGCGTCGAAGCCGAAGAAGTCTGGCGTGCAGACCGCACCGTAGGCCTTCGCCACCTCCTGCGTGGCGTCATGCAGGTACGGGAAGGGCAGCGCCTTGTCGCGCGCGAGACGCTGCATCGCGGGGAACGAGTCCTCGGGGTAGGCGTCGGCGTCGTTCGAGCAGATGCCGGCGAAGCCGATGCCGAGCGCGGCGAGGTCTCGCGCATCGCGGATCATCAGGTCGAGCACCGCCTTCACGTAGGGGCAGTGGTTGCACATGAAGACGATCACGGTCCCCTTCGGCCCGGCGACGTCGGCATAGGAGAGCGTCCTGCCGTCCGTCGCGGGCAGGGTGAAATCGGGGGCCGTCGTGAGGGTCGCTTCCGCCGTGGTCATGCCTTGCCTCCCTGCTGCTGGACAGCGCAGCATACACAGGACAGCCGGGGCCGTGGCGCCGCGGAGAAACGCAGCCGGGGAGGGCCGGTGAGCCGAGAGCGCATGGGTGGGATGCCGGAGGCAGGA
>JANWZN010000409.1 GCA_025054575.1 Geminicoccaceae bacterium
AGATCTGCTTTATCGTTATCCCGCTCTTCGTGCCGGTAGCCAAGGCGCTTGGTTTCGATTTGATCTGGTTTGGGGTGCTGCTCGGCGCCAACCTGCAAACGTCATTCCTTACCCCGCCCTTCGGCTTCGCGCTCTTCTACCTGCGCGGCGTGGCCCCTCCCGGCATTACTACCGGCGATATTTATCGCGGTGTAGTGCCGTTTATTGCCGTTCAATTGATGATTGTCGTGATCTTGATCTTCTTTCCGCAACTTGCGCTCTACCTGCCGACTATCTCGTTTGGACAGTAGCTGTGTTGTGAAAAAATACGGCCATCGGGATGGAAATCGACGTGGGGCGAGACGTTATACTGCAACGTCTCGCCCCATCTTAATTGAAAAAAGCGGGTGGAGCTTAACGCTCCACCCGCTTAGTTTGAGAGACGATCGTCTTTAGTATGGGTTGTTCTTCACGAACGTATTGAAGGGCAGCTCGTTGGTCTGGTGCCAGCGCTGAATCTTCTGGCGGAAGGCATTCCACGAGGGGAAGATCTCCTTAAATGC
>JANWZN010000040.1 GCA_025054575.1 Geminicoccaceae bacterium
GGGGGGGGGGGGGGGCGTCGCGCCCTCCTCTCCGTTTTTCTCCGCTCCCCCCCCGGCCCCCGCCCCTTGGTGGGGGGGGGGGGGGGGGGGGGGGGGGGGGCGCGCCCCCCCCCCCCCCCCCCGCCCGGTCGCGGAGGTCTCTCATGCAACGGTTCTGCGCCCGGATCGTCGCGAGCCTCGGCTTTGTGGCCGGCCTCGCACTCGCAGCCCCGCTCTGGGCGGCCGAGGGCGGCGGGGGCGGGCTGCCCCAGCTCGACGCGCGCACCTATCCGAGCCAGATCTTCTGGCTCCTGGTCTCCTTCGGCCTGCTCTACTGGCTGCTCAAGACCAAGGCCATCCCGCGGATCGCGGACATCCTCGAGACGCGCCAGGATCGGATCAACGCCGACCTCGATCGGGCGGCGCGGCTGCGGGCCGAGGCCGAAGCGGCCCTCAAGCAGCACGACAAGATCCTGGCCGACGCCCAGGCCGACGCCCAGCGCCGGATCCGCGAGGCGCAAGAGAAGGTCGCAGCCGAGCTCGCTCGGCACCAGGCCCAGCTCGACGCCGAGCTCGCCGCCAAGCTGCACGACGCCGAGGCGCGGATCGCCGCGGCCAAGCGCGCGGCCCTGGCCGAGATCACCAACGTCGCGGCCGAGGTCGTCCAGGCGGCGAGCCGGCGGCTCGCCGGCGTCGAGGTCGGCGCCGAGGAAGCGCGCGCGGCCGTGCTCAAGGTCGCCGGCGAGGGAGGGCGCTGAGATGGAATATTTCTGGCTCGCGGTCGCGCTCGTCATTCTCCTCCTGCTGTTGCGCAAGCCGTTCAAGGAGCAGGTTCTGGGCGCGCTCGACGCCCGCGCCGAGCGGATCCGGCGCGAGCTCGACGAGGCGCAGCGGCTGCACGAGGAGGCGAAGGCGCTGCTCGCCCGCTACCAGCGCCAGCTCCACGAGGGCGAGACGCTGGCCCGCGAAATCCTGGAGCGGGTCGATGTCGAACAGCGCCGCCTCGAGGCCAGGATGCGCGAGGAGGTCAAGGCCATGACCGATCGCCGGACGCAGCAGGCGCTCGAGCGGATCGCGCAAGAAGAAGCCCGTGCCGTGCAGGAGGTCCGGGCGCGCGCCGCCGAGCTCGCGGTGCGGGCGACCCGCGAGCTCCTCGCCGAGCGCCTGCAGGGCGAGCTCGTCCAGGAGTTGATGCGCAAGTCGGTGGCCGAGGTGCAGGCCAAGCTCGGTTGACGGTGCGGCGAGCGGCGGGGCGAGCATGCAACCGGCGGGTGCGGGGGCGATCGTCACCGGTGGCGGCTCCGGGCTCGGGGCGGCCGCGGCCGAGGCGCTCGCCCGGGCCGGCGCCCGGGTCGCGATCGTCGACCTCTCGGCCGAGCGCGCCCGGAGCCTCGCCGATCGGATCGGCGGCCGCGCCTTCGCCCTCGACGTCGCCGACGGGCCGGCCGCCGAGGCTCTGTTCCCCGAGATCCTGGCAGCGGTCGGCGAGCTGCGGATCCTCGTCAATTGCGCCGGCATCGCACCCGCCGGCAAGATCGTCGGGCGCGACGGGCCGATGCCGCTCGCGGCCTTCGAGCAGGCGATCCGGGTCAACCTGATCGGGACCTTCAACCTCCTGCGCCTCGCCGCGCATGCGATGGCCGGGCTCGCGCCGGTTGCCGAGGGCGAGCGCGGGGTGATCGTCAACACCGCCTCGATCGCCGCCTTCGAGGGCCAGATCGGTCAGACCGCCTATGCCGCCTCGAAGGGTGGCGTGGCCTCGCTCACCCTACCGGCGGCGCGCGAGCTCGGCGCGCACGGGATCCGCGTCGTCGCGATCGCCCCCGGTCTGTTCGCGACACCCATGCTGCAGGCGATGCCGGAGAAGGTCCAAGAGAGCCTGGCCGGCAGCGTGCCCTTCCCGCAGCGCTTCGGACGACCCGAGGAGTTCGCCTCGCTGCTGCTCGAGATCGTCCGCAACCCGATGCTCAACGGCAGCGTGCTCCGGCTCGACGGGGCCTTGCGGATGGCGCCGCGCTGATGGCCGCGCCCTCCTCGCCGGTCGAGCGCCTGGCGCGGCTGCGGGCCCCGAGCGCCGCGGATCTGGCGGCGATCGGCGCGCGCATCCTGGAAGGCTTGCCGGCCGAGATCCGGTCCCTCGTCGGCATGGTGCCGATCCGTGTCGAAGACTGGCCGGACGAGGACGCGCTCGCCTGGACCGAGTGCGAGGATCCGCTCGATCTGACCGGTCTCTACCGGGCGGTGCCGATCGCCGAGCGCCACGCCCAGGCCCTGCCGCCGAGCGAGCCCGAGATGATCTTCCTCTATCGGATGCCGATCCTGGTCGAGTGGGCCGAGCGCGGCTGCGCCCTCGAGGAGGTGGTGTTCGACGTGCTGACGCACGAGATCGCGCACCATCTCGGGATGGACGAAACCGCTGCGCTCAGGCTCGAGGGTCGCGACGACCCGAGCTGAGCCGACGCCCCCGGCCGGTCTGCGGGGCGCGCCCTTGCGGGGACGCGAACGGTTAACGGCGACCGGGCATCGGTTCTCTCGCCCCCGCTCGGCCGACCTCGGCCGAGCGCTCGCGAAGGCGGCGGCGATCGCCTCGCGACGGGGGAGTCGGCCTCGCGAGCATCCCCGGGTCGGTGGTGCGGCGCCGCACGGGGAGGCTGCGCGGCCGTCGTTCGGCGACGCGAGCGTAGTGTCGTGTCGGCTTGATACGAATAGTATCCTTATAGCCGTCGATCTTCCTTGACAACCCCGAGGATCGCGCGTAATGCGATGGCGCTCACCGACTCGGCGCCTATCCTATGAAAATTCGCCTGCCGTTCCCGCCCTTGAGCCTCGGCACGCTCTTGCTGCTGCTGGCCCTCGTCTCGACCATGCCGCTCGCCGGCGCGCTTCTTTATAGCGCGCTCGAGATCCGGCGCTCGACCGAGGCCGCGACCTTGTCCGGGCTGCGCGGCACGCTCGTTCGCGCTGCCGACGAGTTCCGCTCGAGCCTCCTCAAGAGCCGTCAGCTCGTGGCCTTCCTGGCGCTCGATCCGACGCTCGCCGACAGCGGTTCGATCGCCTGCGCCGAGCGGCTCGGGCGGCTCTTCGCCGAGCTCGCCGGCTACTCCAACATCTACGTCCTCGACCCGCGCGGCGGGTTGGTCTGCTCGGCGCGGCCGGCACCGGTCCGGCTCGCCCCGGCCGACAGCGACCAGCTCCGGTTGGCGCTCGATTGGGAGCGGCCGCAGATCGGCGGCCCGCTGCCCGGTCCGATCTACGGCCGGCACGTGGTGCCCGTCGCCGCCGCCCTGCGCGATGCCGACGGCGTCGCCCGTGGCGTCGTCGCGGTCACGGTCGATCTCGCCGCGACCCTGGCCGAGCTGCGCGCCCGGCACGGTTCCCCGGGCCTCGCCGTGGCACTCTGGCGCGACGACGGTACCGTCCTCGCCCGCGAGCCGAACGGCCACCCGGAATACGCCCTTTTGCCTTATGCGCGGACCCTGTTGACCGCGCTCAAGGAGGCCGCCGATCGGTCGGCGACGCTCGAGGCGGTCGACCTCGACGGCAGCGAACGGATCCACGGCATCAGTCGCCTCGATCTCGACGAGCAGCGCCTGTGGCTCTCGGTCTCGCTCGCGACCGGGCCGCTCTACGGGCAGGTCGACGCGGTCTTCCGGCGCAGCCTCGTGGGCGCCCTGCTCGTGACCGTGCTCTGCCTGATCCTCGCCAACCTCGTCTGCGCCGGCGCCGTCGGCCGACCGCTCGAACGGATCCGACGCGGCATTCGCGAGCTCCGCGAGGGGCGCGGCCCGGCCACCCTCGACGCCTTTCGCGGCGTCAAGGAGTTGCGCGAGCTGGTCCTCGAGGTAGAGGCCCTGGCCGAACGCCCGCCTTGCATGAGGTTGCCCGGTTGCGTCCGCTGCCGACCGGCTCCACAAGAACGGCCAGCGACGCCATCGGGGTCCGGAGCGGCCACGTGACCATCGGAATCCTTTGCGCCATCCCGCAAGAGCTCGCCCATTTGGAGGCGCTGCTCGAGGACGCCGCGAGCGAGGAGCTGGCGCACGCCCGCTTCGACCGCGGCAGGCTCGACGGCCGGGAGGTGGTGCTCGTCGGTGCCGGGATCGGCAAGGTCAACACCGCCCTCACCGCGACGCTCCTCGCCCACCGCTTCGGCTGCCGGCTCATCGTCTTCACCGGCGTGGCCGGCGGGCTCGACCCGGCGCTCTCGATCGGCGACGTCGTCATCGCCGATCGGACGATCCAGCACGATGCGGGGGTGATCGAGGACGGGCGGCTCGCGACCTACCAGGCCGGGCACGTGCCGTTCTTCAATCCGACCGATCGGCTCGGCTGGTCGGTCGAGCCGGGCCTGCTCGAGCGGGTGCGAAGCCGGCTCGACGGCTTCGAGCTGCCGCCGATGGCGGCCCGCGCCGGCGGTCACGACCGACCGCCGCGGATCGTGTTCGGCACGATCCTCTCGGGCGATCAGTATCTCCACTGCGAGGCGACGCGCGAGCGGCTGTTCCGCGAGCTCGGCGGCCGCGCGATCGAGATGGAGGGCGGTGCCCTGGCCCAGGTCTGCGAGGCGTTCGGCGTTCCCTGGCTCGACGTCCGGGCGCTGTCGGATCTGGCCGGACGGGACTCCCGCTTCGATTTCGCGGCCTTCGTCGACGCGGTCGCGGCGAGCTCGGCGCGGATCCTCCGCCACCTCCTGCCGGTGCTCTGAGCGAGCCGCCCGCAGCTGTGCCGCCCGGTGCCGTCGGCCGATCAAGGCGGCCAGCGTCGCCACCACCCGAAGGTCGAAAGCCGCGACAGCTCGGCATCGAGGAAATCGATCCGTCGCTCGACCCGCTCGATCCGCTCGTCGGTCCGCTTGATCAAGAGGCAGAGGCGGAACGCGTCGCTGCCCTCGGCGAAGCCGGCCGCCTTGCAGTCCTCGATGCGGGCGGCGGCGGCCGCTTGCTCGAGCTCGGCCGCGCTCTGGCAGCCGCAGAGCAGCGCCGTCGCGGCCACGAGGACGACCGTCGGCCTCACGGCGGCGTGCCTCGCCAGACCGCGACCCGGTCGCTCGGCATCGCCCGCTCCACCGGTGCCGGCGCGGCCTTGGGGCTGCCCAGGTAGAGAAGGCCCAGGATCCGCTCGTTGGCGGCGAGCCCGAGGCCGGCCGCGACGCCCGGACTGTAGGCCGGCCGGCCGGTCGCCCACTTGCCGGCGAACCCCATCGCGTGCGCCGCGAGCAAGAGGTTCTGGACCGCCGCCGCGGCGGCCGCGATCTGCTCGATCTCGGGGATCTTGGGGTGGCCCGGGTCGAGCCGGGCGATCGCGATCACCAGCACCGGCGCGCGGGTCGGTGCCCGACGCTGCTTGTCGAGCTCGGCTGCGTCCAATTCGGGATGCTCGCGGGCGAGCGCGGCGGCCACGAGCTCGCCGAGCCGGGCCCTCGCCTCGCCGCGGACGACCAGAAACCGCCAGGGCTTCAGCCGGCCGTGATCGGGTGCCGCCGCGGCGGCCGCCAACAGCTGCGCGAGCGCCGCATCGTCGGGCCCGGGCTCGGCCATGAGCGCCGGCGGCACGGTTCGCCGGCTCAAGATCGCCTCGAGCGCCTCCATCGTCCCTCCTCGACCGCGTCAACCCGATCTTAACCGCCGTGCCGCAGGATCGCGAGAGCGCGGCCGCGGGGCCGCTTCGGCTGTGGAGGTATCCTTGTCGCTCGCCAGCGCGTCGCACCCTCGCCCCCGAGACCGGTTCGCGCGGGGTCTTGCTCCCGCGCCGCAGCAGCCTCATGCTGCGGCGCACGAACGACGGAACGAACACGGGCCGACCCCTGGAGCCTCGGTGATGGAACACGGTCTCTATCTCGAAGATCTGCAGCCCGGAATGAGCGCGGTCTTCGGCAAGACCATCACGGATGCCGACATCTTGATGTTCGCCGGGGTCTCGGGCGACACCAACCCGGTCCATCTCAACGAGGAGTTCGCGGGCGGCACGGTGTTCAAGGGCCGGATCGCGCACGGCCTGTTGACCGCCTCGTTGATCTCGACCGCGATCGGCACCAAGCTGCCCGGGCCCGGTGCGGTCTACATCAGCCAGACCATGCGGTTCCTCGCACCCGTCCGCGCCGGCGAGACGGTGCGCGCGATCGTCACCGTCAAGTCGGTCGATCTCGAGAAACGCCGGGTGACGATGGATACGGTCTGCAAGGTCGGCGGCCGTGACGTGGTCGTGGGCGAAGCCGTGATCATGGTGCCGCGCCGGCCGCAGCAGGAGCAGCAGGCCGCCGAGTGAGCCGCCGCGCCGCGGCGGCCGGCGCGCTTTACACTCCGGGCGCGGCGTGGAACAACCCGCGCCATGCGCGTGGTCCGACGGTTCGCGGTGCTGCCGGCGGCGGCTCGCGGGGCCGCGGTCGCGATCGGCAATTTCGACGGCGTTCACCTGGGACACCGGGCCGTCCTCGAGGCGGCGCAGCGGGCGGCGCGCGCCTCCGGTGCCGGCTGGGGCGTCGTCACCTTCGAGCCGCATCCGCGCGAGGTCCTGAGCCCCGAGCAGGCGCCGCCGCGGCTCACCCCGTTCCGCCGCAAGGCCGGCCTGTTGCGCGCGCTCGGTGTCGAGCTGCTCGTGGTCCTGCCGTTCGATCGGGCACTGGCGGCACGCTCGCCCGAGGCCTTCGTCGACGAAATCCTGCTCGAGCGGCTCGGTGTGCGGGCGATCGCCACGGGTACGGATTTCCGCTTCGGCCACCGGCGGGCCGGCGACGTGGCGCTCCTGGCGGCACTCGGCCGCAGCCGGGGCATCGCGGTCGAGGCCGTCGCGCCGGTCGAGCTCGGCGGAGAGCGCTGCTCGTCGAGCGCCATTCGCGCCCATCTCGAGCGCGGCCGGGTAGCCGAGGCGGCGAGGCTCCTCGGCCGCCCGCACACGATCGACGGGCGGGTCCGACCCGGTGCTCGGCGCGGCCGGCAGCTGGGCTTCCCGACCGCCAACCTGGAGCTGCCGCCGCGGCTCGCCGCACCCGCCGACGGCGTCTACGCGGTCCTCGTCCGGCTGGCCGGGGAGCCCGCCGGCCGCGGCCATCCGGGGATCGCCAATCTCGGCTGGCGGCCCACCTTCGACGGTACCCGGCGGCTGCTCGAAGTCCACCTCCTGGACGGCCGCTTCGAGCTCTACGGCAAGAAGCTCGAGGTCGATTTTCTCGAACGGCTGCGGGAAGAGCGGCGCTTCGACGGGCCCGAGGCGCTCGCCCGCCAGATCGCGATCGACTGCGAGGCCGCCCGCCTCGTTCACGCCCACCGCCGCCTTGGAACCGAAAGCGCGTTGCCATGAGCCGGGACGTCCGCTCGACCGTCTTCTTGCCCACGACCAGCTTCCCGATGAAGGCCGATCTGCCGCAGCGCGAGCCGTTGCTGCTCGAGCGTTGGCAGAAACTCGACCTCTGGCGGCGGCTGCGCGCCCAGGCCGCGGGCCGGCCCAAATTCGTGCTCCACGACGGGCCGCCTTACGCCAACGGCCATCTCCACATGGGGACGGCGCTCACCAAGATCTTGAAAGACGTCATCAATCGTAGTCGGCAGATGCTCGGCTACGACGCCAATTACGTCCCGGGATGGGACTGCCACGGGCTGCCGATCGAGTGGCAGGTGGAGCAGGATTATCGCCGCAAGGGCCGCGACAAGGACGCCGTCCCGATCGTCGACTTCCGGGCGGAGTGCCGCGCCTACGCCCAGCACTGGATCGAGGTGCAGCGAAGCGAATTCCAGAGGCTCGGCGTGGCGGGCGACTGGCAGGCGCCGTACACGACGATGGCGTTCGCCGCCGAAGCCGGAATCTTCCGCGAACTCGCCAAGTTCCTGCTCTCGGGCCAGCTCTATCGCGGCAAGAAGTCGGTGCTCTGGTCGGTCGTCGAGAAGACCGCACTCGCCGAGGCCGAGGTCGAGTATCACGATCACACCTCGACCACGATCTGGGTCCGCTTCCCCGTCGTTCGCAGCCCCCTCGCCGAGCTCGCGGGCTCTTCGGTCGTGATCTGGACGACGACCCCCTGGACCATCCCCGGCAACCGTGCCGTCGCCTACGGGCCCGCGATCGCCTATCGGCTGGTCGAGGTCGGCGAGGTCGGCGAGGGCAGCCTCGCGCGATCCGGCGAGCGGCTCCTGATCGCCGCCGAGCGGCTGGCCGAGACCGCCGACCAGGCCCGCATCGCGACCTTCGCGACGCTGGCCGAACTCGACGGCGAGGCCCTCGCCGGCACGATCTGCCGCCATCCCCTGGCCGGCCTCGCCGGCGGTTACGGCTTCGAGGTGCCGCTTTTGCCGGCCGGCTTCGTCACCACCGAGCAGGGCACCGGCCTCGTCCACATCGCCCCGAGCCACGGCGAGGACGATTTCGAGCTCGGCAAGCGCCACGGCCTCGAGGTGCCCGACACCGTGGCCGACGACGGAACCTACACGGAAGCCGCCCCGGGCTTCACCGGGACCCACGTGTTCAAGGCCGCCGAGCCGGTGATCGCGGCGCTGGTCGAGCGCGGCGCGCTCTTGGCACGCGGCACGCTCGTGCACAGCTACCCGCATTCCTGGCGCTCGAAGGCCCCCCTGATCTTCCGCGCCACCGCCCAGTGGTTCATTCCGATGGACGGTCCGGACGGGCTGCGCGCCAAGGCCCTGGCCGCGATCGAGGCGACCCGCTTCGTGCCGGAGAAGGGCAAGAACCGTCTGCGCGGCATGATCGAGACCCGGCCCGATTGGTGCATCTCCCGCCAGCGGGCCTGGGGCGTGCCGATCGCCGTCTTCGTCGATCGGCGCAGCGGCGAACCCTTGCGCGATCCCGCGGTGTGCGAGCGGATCGCGCGCGCCTTCGAGGCCGAGGGGGCGGACGCCTGGTGGACCCGCGACCCGCAGGACTTCCTGGGCGAGCGCTACCGAAAGGAGGATTTCGAGAAGGTCGACGACATCCTCGACGTCTGGTTCGAGAGCGGCTCGACGCACGCCATCGTCCTCGAGCAGCGCGCCGATCTGGCCTGGCCGGCCGATCTCTACCTCGAGGGCTCGGACCAGCATCGCGGCTGGTTCCATTCGAGCCTGCTCGAATCCTGCGGCACGCGCGGCCGGGCGCCCTACGATTGCGTCTTGACCCACGGCTTCGTCGTCGACGCCAAGGGCGAGAAGATGTCGAAGTCGAAGGGCAACGTCATCTCGCCGCTCGACCTGATGAAGACCCACGGCGCCGACATCCTCCGCCTGTGGGTCGTCTCCGCCGACTATTCCGAAGACATCCGCATAGGCAAGGAGATCCTGGACGGGCTCGGCGAATCCTACCGTCGACTCCGCAACACCTTGCGTTACCTTTTGGGCAATCTCGCCGGCTTCGATCCGGCCGAGCGGCTCCCGCGCGAGCAGATGCCGCCGCTCGAGCGGTGGGTGCTGCACCGGCTGCGGGAACTCGACGAACTGGTGCGCGCGTGCAACGAGAGCTTCGACTATGTGAGGCTCTACACGGCGATCGGCAATTTCTGCACGGTCGACCTCTCGGCCTTCTATTTCGACGTCCGCAAGGACTCGCTCTATTGCGATGCGGCCGACAGCCCCCGCCGCCGCGCCGCCCGGACCGTGCTCGATGCCCTGTTCGACTGCCTCACGGCCTGGCTCGCTCCGGTGCTCGTCTTCACCGCGGAGGAGGCTTGGCTCGTGCGTCACCCGGGCGAGGCCGAGAGCGTCCATCTGCGGCTGTTTCCCGAGCTGCCCGCCTCGTGGCGGGACGACGCGCTGGCCGCCCGGTTCGAGCGGATCCGGGCGATCCGCCGGGTGATCACGGGCGCCCTCGAGATCGAGCGCAAGGAGAAGCGGATCGGCGCGAGCCTCGAGGCGGCTCCGCTCCTCTACCTGCCGCGCGCGGAGGATCGCGCCCTGCTGGCCGAGGTCGACATGGCCGAGCTCGCGATCACGAGCGGGCTCGAGATCGTGGCCGAGCCGCCGCCCGCGCAAGCGTTCGTGCTCGAGGACGTCGCCGAGGTCGGTGTCGTGCCGCGGCGGGCGAGCGGTCGCAAATGCGTGCGCTGCTGGCAGATCCTGCCCGAGGTCGCAGCCTCGCCCGACTGCTTGTGCCGCCGCTGCGCCGCGGTGGTCGAGCGGCGCGCGGCTTGAGCGCCTGCACCGGTGATCCGCCGCGCCGAGGTCGTGCTGTTCGCGGGCCTGCTCGCCCTCGATCAGGCGAGCAAGGCCCTTGTGCTCGCGATCTTCGCCGAGGGCGGGCGGATCGAGGTCACCTCGTTCTTCAATCTCGTGTTGGTGTGGAACCCCGGCGTGAGCTTCGGGATGTTGGGTGGCCTCGGCGATGCCAAGCCCGGGCTTCTGATCGGCCTCACGCTCGCGATCGCCGCGCTGCTCGCGGTCTGGCTGTGGCGGGAACGGCGCCCTCTCGCCCGCACCGCGCTCGTCCTCGTGCTCGCCGGCGCCCTCGGCAACCTGATCGATCGGGTACGCTTCGGCGCGGTGGTGGACTTTCTCGATCTCCACTGGGCCGGCTACCATTGGCCGGCCTTCAACGTCGCCGACAGCGCGATCGTGATCGGCGCCGGGCTCCTTCTGCTCGACGGGCTCGTCCCGGCTCGGAGCCCGGCCTCGCAGGCGGGGGAGAGACGCTGATGCCACGCTCGCGGGCGCGGGCCCTCGGATCGGTGCTGCTCGCCGGGCTCTTGCTCGGCGGCTGTCAAGGTACGGTGCAGGAGGCCTTCGGCCTCAAGAAGCGCGCCCCGGACGAGTTCCAGGTGGTCCGCGGCCGGCCGCTCGTCGTACCACCGGAGAAGACGCTGCGGCCGCCACAGCCGGGTGCGCCGGGCCCGGGCGAGGTGCAGGCGGGTGCGGCCGCTCGCGAAGCCCTGCTCGGGCGCGCCGGGGCGGAGCCGCGGTCGGGTGGGGCGCCGAGCCCGGGCGAGCGGGCCCTTTTGGGTGCGGTCCGGGTCGAGGCGGATCCCGACATCCGCCGCCGCCTCGCCGAGGAGGACAGCCAGGTCGCCGTCCTCGACGAGCGGACGTTCCTGTTCATCCTCGACTGGCAGCGGCGACGGATGCAGGAGCCGATGCGGACCGGCGAGCCGCTCGACCCGGTCGCGGAAGCGCGGCGGCTGCAGGCGGAGGGGCGAGTGCAGACGGTGCGGCGAACGACGGAGGTCGGTGGATGAGCGAAGCGGGCCTGATCCCCCTCACCGGCGCGGTGCCGACCGCGGTCTTTCATCCCGAATGCTTCCGGCTCGCCAACGGCATGGAGGTGGTCGTCGTCACCAACCGACGCGCGCCGGTCGTGGCCCACTACGTCTGGTATCGGGTCGGTTGTGCCGACAGCCCGCTCGGGAAGTCGGGCCTGCCGCACTTCCTCGAGCATCTCATGTTCAAGGGCACCCGCACGGTGGCGCCGGGCGAGTTCTCCAAGATCGTCGCGCGCAACGGCGGCAACGACAACGCCTTCACCTCCTGGGATTTCACGGCCTACTTTCAGACCATCGCCAAGGACCGTCTCGACCTCGTGATGCGGCTCGAGGCCGACCGGATGGCCAACCTCGATCTCTCCGACGAGCACGTCTATCCCGAGCGCGACGTCATCCTCGAGGAGCGCAAGCAGCGGGTCGACAACGAGCCGCAGGCACTCTTGGGCGAAGCGCTGCAGGCGGCCCAGTTCCTCCACCATCCCTATCGGCTGCCGATCATCGGCTGGCTGCACGAGATCGCGAGCTACACGCGCGAGGACGCGATCGCGTTCTACGAGCACTGGTACGCGCCCAACAACGCGATCCTGATCGTCGTGGGCGACATCGACGCCCACGAGCTGCGCCCCCTGGCCGAGCGCCATTACGGCGCCCTGCCGCCGCGCGCGGTGCCGCAGCGGCGCCGCGTCCAGGAGCCGCCGCAGCACGCCGCTCGTCGGGTCGAGCTGGTCGATCCGCGCGTCCGCCAGCCGCAGCTCGTCCGCTCCTTCCTGGCGCCGAGCCAGCATGCCGACGATGGCGGGCACGCCGCCGGCCTCGAGGTCCTGGTCGAACTGTTCGGCGGCGGGACGACGAGCCGCCTCTACCGCTCGCTCGTGGTCGAGCAAGGGCTGGCAGCGGCGGCCGGTGCCGGCTACCAGCCCTGGAGCCTCGATCCGACCACCTGCCGGCTCATGGCCTCGCCGCGCCCCGGTGTGCCGGTGGACCGGCTCGAAGCGGCGCTCGATGCCGAGATCGCCAAGCTGCTCGATGGCGGCGTCGAGGAGGAGGAGCTCGAACGAACCAAGGGCCGCATGCTCGCCGAGGCCGTCTACGCCCGCGATTCCCTGGGCGGGGTCGCGCGCCTCTTCGGCATGGCGTTGACGACCGGGCTCGGGATCGACGCGATCGAGGGCTGGCCACAGCGGATCGCCGCGGTCGATCGGGCGGCGGTGGAAGCGGCGGCGCGTGCCGTGTTCGTGCCGGCGCACTCGGTCACGGGTCGGCTCCTGCCGGCCGAGGTCGGCGCCGATGGCTGATCGCGCGACGACGCCACCCGCCCGGGTCGAGGAGGTGGTGAGCCCGGGCGGCATCCGCGCCTATCTCGTCACCGAGCGGTCGATCCCGTTCCTCTCCCTGGCCCTGCACTTCCAGGCCGGCGCCGTCTACGACCCGCCCGAGCGGGCCGGGCTCGCCTACATGACGGCCGGCCTTCTCGACGAGGGGGCCGGGCCCTACGCTAGCCAGGCCTTCCGCCGCGAACTCGAGGACAATGCGATCCGCCTCGCCTTCGATGCCGACCTCGACGGCTTCACGGCCACCCTCAAGACCCTGACCGCGACCCGCGAGCACGCTTTCGAGCTTTTGCGCTTGGCGCTGCTCGAGCCGCGCTTCGACCCCGAGCCGGTCGAGCGGATCCGCGCCCAGATCCTGGCCGAGCTGCGCCGACGCGAGAGCGATCCCGATTACGTTTCGAGCCGCGCCTGGTTCGCCCGTGCCTTTGCCGGGCACGGTTACGGCCGGCCGGTGCGCGGCACCCCGGACAGCATCGCCCGGATCGCCCGCAACGAGCTTCTGGCCGTGGCCCGCGAGCGGCTCGCCCGCTCCGAGCTGTCGATCGGCGTGGCCGGCGACATCGGGCCCGAAGAGCTCGCCTCGTTGCTCGACCGGACCTTTCAGGGTCTGCCGGACCGGGCGTCGAAGCCCGTGGTGACAGCGACCGAGCCGGCGCTCGGCGAGACCATCGTCGTGCCGATGCCGATCCCGCAGAGCATCGTGACCTTCGGCAGGACCGGGATCCCGCGCAACGATCCCGACTATTACGCCGCGACGATCGCCAACTACATCCTGGGCGGAGGCGGCTTCTCCTCGCGGCTGATGGAGGAGGTGCGCGAGAAGCGGGGCCTCGCCTATTCGGTCTATTCCTATCTGCACGAGGCGCGGCTCGCGCCGCTCTGGCTCGGTGCGGTCGCGACCAGCAACGAGCGGGTGGCGCAGTCGATCGCGATCGTCCGCGAGGAGGTCGCAAAGCTCGCCTCGGGCGAGGTCGAGGAGCGCGAGCTCGTCGACGCCAAGACCTACCTGACCGGCTCCTTCCCGCTCCGTCTTTCGACCAACGACCAGATCGCCCGGATGCTCTTGGGCATGATGGTGCACGGGCTCGGCCGACGCTTCCTCGAAGAGCGCAACGGACTCATCGAGGCGGTCGGCCGCGAGGATCTGGCACGGGCCTGCCGTCGGCTCTACGCGGGCGAGCTTCTGATCACGGTCGCGGGCCGGCCCGAAGGGCTCGCGAGCACGAGTTAGCGGCCTCTGCGGTGCCTGCGATCCGCGTCCTCGACGAGGCGATCGTCAACCGCATCGCCGCCGGCGAGGTGGTCGAGCGGCCGGCCTCGGTGGTCAAGGAGCTGGTCGAGAACGCGCTCGACGCCGGTGCCGGCCGCATCGCGGTCGAGCTCGTGGGCGGCGGGCGCGAGCTCGTGCTGGTCAGCGACGACGGCCACGGGATCGCGCCCGAAGACCTCCCGCTCGCGATCGCCCGCCACGCGACCTCGAAGCTCGCGGACGAGAACCTGGTGCGGATCACCACGCTCGGCTTTCGCGGCGAGGCGCTGCCCTCGATCGCCGCAGTGTCGCGCCTTGCGATCACGAGCCGGCCGCCGGGCGCCGAGACCGCCCACACGCTCCTCGTCGAGGGCGACCGAATCGAGGGCCCGCGGCCCGCAGCCGGCCCGCCAGGCACCCGGGTCGAGGTCCGCGAGCTGTTCCGCCGGACTCCCGCTCGGCTCAAGTTCCTCAAATCCGAACGCGGCGAGCTGCAGGCGGCGGTCGAGATCGTGGAGCGTCTGGCCCTGGCCCGCCCCGAGGTCGGCTTCACGCTCCTGGCCGACGGCCGCCGGCTGCTCGACCTCGAGCCATGTGGCGGCGATCGGCTCGCGCGCCTGCGCGAGCGGGCGATCACCATCCTCGGCCGCGAGCTCGCGGGCGATCTCCTCGAGGTCGAGGCGATCCGAGAGGAGGTACGGCTCTACGGGCTCGTCGGCCTGCCGACCGCCGCCCGCGGCCACACCTCGGCCCAGCACCTCGTGGTCAACGGCCGCGCGGTCCAGGACCGCTTGCTCAGGGCCGCCCTCAAGGTGGCGTACGGTGATCTCCTGCCGCAGGGCCGCCATCCGGTCGCCGCGCTCTTTCTCGAGCTTCCGCCCGAGGCGGTCGACGTCAACGTTCATCCGGCCAAGACCGAGGTCCGCTTCGCCGATCCGGGCCAGGTGCGCGGCCTCGTGATCGGGGCGCTCCGCCGCGCGCTCGCCGAGCACGGGACGCGCACCGGGGGCCGGATCGCGACCGCGGCCGTGGGGGCCTTTCGCCCGGGCGCCCCTTTCCCCGCCCGGCCGGGCGGTCGGCCCGCCTCCGGGCTCGCCGAAGCCGCGAGCGCCTTCGCACCGCCGCTCGCCCCCTCCCCGCCTTTGGCACCGCCACCGGCACCCGCGGAGGAGGAGGCCACCGACGCCCTCGCCCACCCGCTCGGTGCCGCCCGGGCGCAGCTGTTCGACGCCTACATCCTGGCGCAGACCGCACGCGGCCTCGTCATCGTCGATCAGCACGCCGCCCACGAGCGGATCGTGTACGAACGGCTCAAGGCCGGGCTCGCCTCGGGACGGGTCGCGGGCCAGGCCTTGTTGCTGCCGGAGGTGGTCGAGCTGCCGGCGGGCGAGCGCGAGGCGCTCTTGGAGCGAGCGAGCGAGCTCGCTCGCCTCGGCCTTTCGGTCGAGCCGTTCGGCCCGGATGCGGTCGTCGTCCGCGAAGTACCGGCACTCTTGGGCGAGGCTGCGGTCGCCCCGATGGTCCGCGACCTCGCGCGCGAGCTCGCGGCGCTCGGCAGTGCCACCGCGCTCGAGGCGGCCTTGCAGCGGATCGCCGCGACCATGGCCTGCCACGGCAGCGTGCGCGCCGGCCGGCGGCTCGCGGCGGCCGAAATGGACGCCTTGTTGCGGGCGATGGAGCGGACCCCCAACAGCGGCCAGTGCAACCACGGACGTCCGACCTGGATCGAGCTCGACCGCCGAGCGATCGAGCGGCTGTTCGGGCGGCGCTGAGCGCGGCCGCCGCGGTCGCTCGCGCGAGCTGCGACGGCGTTGCGCCTTTGCGACCCTGGCCGCCGCGCGGGTGCGGCATTATGTTCGCCTTGCGCGGCCGGTCGCGGACGCGAGGCTTGGGAACGGAGTAGCCGATGACCTACGTGGTCACCGAGGCGTGCATCCGATGCAAGTACATGGACTGCGTCGAGGTGTGCCCCGTGGACTGCTTCTACGAGGGCGAGAACATGCTCGTCATCAACCCCGACGAGTGCATCGACTGCGGGGTGTGCGAGCCCGAATGCCCGGCCGAGGCCATTCTGCCCGATACCGAGGACGAGGCGGAGAAATGGCTCGAGCTCAATCGTAAGTTTTCCGCGATCTGGCCGAACATCACCCGCAAACGCCAACCGCCGGCCGACGCCGACCAATACAAAGGGATGCCGGGCAAGTTCGAGAAGTTCTTCAGCGAGGCGCCCGGCGAGGGCGGCTGAGGCGGGCGGGGGTTTCTTCCGGCTCCGCACCCCGGTCGGACGCGCCGGCCGGGGCCGGCCGGGCGTGGCTCTGGAAATGCCGCCAATTTTGTGATAAATACGACACGTTCGCGACGGGAAGGCGGATCGCCGGCCCTCCTCGGCAGTTCGGATCGAGGACGGGACGCTGCGGGTCAACGCAGCGGCGGCGAGCGTCTGCCGTCGAGCCGCAGGGGAGCGGGCACGGCCGGCGCCGTGAGCACGGTATGCGGCGGGATGCTGGGAGAACATGCCTCATGGCCACCAAGAAGCTGACGTTCGCGGCTGGTGATTACATCGTCTATCCCTCGCACGGGGTCGGGCGGATCACGGGGATCGAGTCGCAGACGATCGCCGGGATCGAGCTCGAGATGTACGTCGTCTCGTTCGAGAACGAGCGCTTGATCCTCCGCGTGCCGGTCGACAAGGCCCAGAAGTCCGGCATGCGCAAGCTGTCCTCGCGCGAGAAGATCCAGTCCGCGCTCGATGCGCTCAAGGTGCGCACCCGGCCGCGCCGCAACGTCATGTGGAGCCGTCGCGCGCAGGAATACGAGGCCAAGATCAACTCGGGCGACCCGGTCGCGATCGCCGAGGTGGTGCGCGAGCTGCACCGCGCCGACGATACCGAGCAGTCCTACAGCGAGCGGCAGATGTACCGCGCGGCCCTCGAGCGGCTCGCGCGCGAGGTCGCGGCGATCGAGAAGATCGACGAGGCCGAGGCCAGCCGGCGCCTCGAGAGCGTGCTCTTGAAGGCCGCCTGAGCCGAGCGGCAGCGGGCTCGTTTGGACACAAGGAACGGGCGGAGCCGCGCGGCTCCGCCCGTTGCGTTCGAGCGCGCCCGGCCGCGAGCGCGCGGCCCGCGGCTCAGGTCGGATGGCGATGATCCGGCCGCTCGGCGATCTTGCGCTCGATCGCGTCCCACACCCGCGCCGACAGGTTGGTGCCGTCGAACCGGTCGATCTCCTGGATGCCCGTGGGCGAGGTCACGTTGATCTCGGTCAGATAACCGCCGATAACGTCGATCCCGACCAACAACAGGCCGCGCGCCTCGAGCGCCGGGCCGATCGCCTCGCAGATCTCGTGATCGCGTTTGCTCAAGCGGGCAGGCTCGGCGCGGCCGCCGACGTGCAGATTGGCGCGGGTCTCGTCGGGTGCCGGGACCCGGTTGACCGCACCCGCGGGCTTGCCGTCGATCAAGACGATGCGCTTGTCGCCTTCGCGCACGGCCGGCAGATAGACCTGCACCATCAACGGCTCGTTCAAGAAGGTCTGAAAGAGCTCGACCAGGCTGTTGAGATTGGTGTCGTCCTTCTTGATGTGGAACACCCCGGCGCCGCCGTTGCCGTAGATCGGTTTGACGATCACGTCGCCGTGTTCGCGCCGGAAGGCCCGGATCTCCTCGATGTCGTAGGTGATGATCGAGGGCGGCATCAGCTCCTGGAATTCGGTGACGAACAGCTTCTCGGGCGCGTTGCGCACCGCGTCCGGATCGTTGACCACGAGCGTGGCCGGATGGACCCGATCGAGGAGATGGGTGGCGGAGATGTAGGCAAGGTTGAAGGGCGGGTCTTGGCGCATGAGCACGACGTCGAGCGTGGCGAGGTCGATCGTCTCGACCGCCCCCAGGCTCGCATGCTCGCCGCGGACCCGCTGGACGCGCACCGGTCGGGCCCGCGCCACCACCCGCCCCTGCCGCCAGGTGAGCTGGCGCGGTAGGTAATGGTACAAGAGGTGGCCGCGCCGCTGGGCCTCGAGCATGAGCGCGAAGGTCGTATCGGTGTCGATGTTGATCGACTCGATCGGATCCATCTGCACGGCGACCGCGAGCGACATCGGCTCTCCCAGCACTGTCGACGTCCGCCGAGCCCGGGTGGGGCGGCGCGACGGGGTTGTTTGGCACCGCCGCCGCGGGCTTGACAAGGCGGCCCGCCCCTCCCCTTGCTCGCCTCCGGCAGGAGGGAGGTGCGCCCGTGACGAGCTACGATCCGAGCAACGTCTTCGCCCGCATCCTTCGCGGCGAGCTGCCGTGCCGCAAGGTCTACGAGGACGAGTGGGCGCTCGCGTTCCACGACATCCATCCCCAGGCCCCCGTGCACGTGCTCGTGATCCCCAAGGGCGCTTACGTCTCGATGGTCGACTTCGCCGCCCGCGCCTCGGATGCCGAGATCGCCGGATTCTTCCGCGCCGTCGGCAAGACCGCCTCGCTCTTGGGCCTCGACGGCGAGGGCTATCGCTTCCTCGCCAATTGCGGCGCCAACGCGCATCAGGAGGTGCCGCACCTCCACGTCCACATCTTCGGCGGCCGGCCGCTCGGCCGCATGCTGCCCAAGGCCGAGGGCTGAAGCCGCGCGCCGCGCCGGTCTCGGTTGCGGCGCACGCACGGACGCGAGCGAGGCGAGCATGGCCGCGATCTTCGACGTGTTTCTGCTCGAGGCGATCTTGAACGGCCTCCTGTTCGGTGGCGTGCTCGCGCTGTTGGCGCTCGGTCTCAACCTCATTTTCGGCGTCATCGACGTCGTGTGGATCTGCTATGCCGAGTTGATCATGCTCGGCATGTACACGGTCTATTTCCTGTTCACGGTCTACGGTCTGCCGCTGCCGGTGGCGTTCGCCGTGGCCATCCTGCTCGTGGCCGGGCTCGGCGCCGCCCTGCACTGGCTCGTGATCCGGCCGGTGCTGGCTTCCGAGCCGATCAACCAGCTCCTGGTCACGGGTGGCGTGCTGTTCTTCCTGCAAGCCGCGGCGACCGTGGCCTTCGGCATCGACTTCCGCAATCTCGGCCTGTCCTTGCCCTCGCTCGTGGTCGGCGAGATCTTCCTGCCCTGGTCGCGGATCCTGGCGGCCGCGACGGCGCTCGTCGCCATGCTCGGCGTCTGGCTGTTCTTGCGCCGGACCTTCCTCGGCACCGCCATTCGCGCGATCAGCCAGGACCGGCAGATCATGCCGTTGATGGGCGCCGATCCGGCCCGGCTCTATCTCTTGACCTCGGCGATCGGCGGCGGGCTCGCCGGTCTAGGGGCCTGTCTGTTGGTTCTGCAATACGACGTCCATCCGGCGATCGGTCTGTCGTTCGGGCCGATCACCTTCATGGTCTGCGTGATGGGCGGTCTCGGCAATCTCGTGGGCGGGTTCCTGGCCGCCTTCGTCTTCGCCCAGTTCATCTCGGTCGGCGGCTTCTTCTTCCACATCGAGTGGGGCTACGTCATGGCCTTCGTCTTCTTCGTGGGCGTCATGTTCATGAAGCCTCAGGGTCTGTTCGCCGCGAGCGGGCGCTGAGACCGATGGACCTCGCAGCCCCGCTCGCGATCGCCGCCGCCGTGGCACTCCTGCCCGTCCTGGCGCCGATCGGCGAGTATCATCTCCACCTCGTGATCCTCATGCTGATCTGGGGGTTCGTCTACACCTCCTGGTCGGTGATGGGCCGGTTCGGGCTCGTGAGCCTCGGCCACGGCGCATTCATGGGGATCGGCGCTTATGGTGTGACGCTGTTGTGGAACCAGCTCGGCCTCTCGCCCTGGCTCGGGGCGCCGATCGCACTCGCCGCTGCCGCCCTCTTCGCGGTTGTGATCGGCTGGCCCTGCTTCCGCTTCCGCATCACGGGCCACTATTTCGCGCTCGTCACTCTGGCCGCCACCGAGATCGTCCGGCTCGTGATCGTGGCCTTGCGCGATCTCACGGGCGGCTCGCTCGGCATGACGCCCAAGACCGCGCTGACCGAGGGACCGGTCGCGCTCTGGGCGCTGCAGTTCGCGGCCAAGGAGGTCTGGCTCTACATCGCGCTTACGGTCTGGCTCGCGGGCGTGTTGATCTGGCGCGCGGTCGACCGCTCGATGTTGCGCTACGCGCTCGAAGCCGCAGGCCAGGACGAGGACGCCGCCGCCTCGATCGGGGTCGACGTGACCCGGGCCAAGCTCGGGGTGACGGTCTTGAGCGCCGTGATGACCGCGACCGGTGGGATCCTCTACGCCCAATACCAGCTCTACGTCGCCCCCGAGACCGTGGCCGGCATCGCGATTTCGCTGCAGATCGTCTTCGCGGTCATCGCCGGCGGCATGTTCGTGCAGCTGGGCCCCACCGTAGGAGCGGTCTTCACGCTCGCGCTCACGGAATCGCTCCGGGTCGCGATCGGTCACGCGATCCCGAGCCTCGACGGCCTGATCTACGGGCTCATGCTCGTGCTCTTCATCATCTACATGCCGAAGGGCATCCTCGGACAGGCGCTCGCGCTCGTCGGCCGCCGCCCCAGGCCGGCGGTCGCGCCCGCCTGATCCGGCGAGATCGGGCCGGGGTCAGAAGAACGCTGCCCGCAGCGCCACGAAGCCGAGCTCGATGAGCCCGGTCGTCACCGTCGAGAAAACGAAGAGGGCGAGGCCGCCGGCGCCCAGGCCGGCGAGCACGAAGCCGCCGTCTCGTTCCAAGAGACCGAGACCGAGGATCGAAAGCGCGATCCCGGGTGGGATGTTGCTGAGCGGCAGCGGTAAGAACAGGACGACGCTCAGAACCAGGATCGGCACCGCGTAGAGCCGCTCGGCGAGCGGCGAGGTGAGTGCCGGAAAGCGCGGCCGCGCCAGTCGCTCCGCCCGCTCGAGCCAGGGGCCGAGCCGCTCGACCACGACCGCGAGCTGACGGCGCAAGAAGCTGCGACGGGCGAGCGCTTGCGGCAGGTGCAGCCGGCGCCAGCCGAGCAGGAGCTGAACGCCCACGAGCAGGATCGGCAGCGCGGTCACCGAGGAGGTGCCGGGCAACGTCACCGGCAAGATGTTCGGTGCCGCGAAGATCAAGAGCACGGCGCCGAACGCACGATCGCCCAGCGCCCCCACGATTTCCGCGACCGTGACCCGCTCGCCGAGCTCCGGTTGCGCGAGCGAGCGGAGGACCGACGAGAAGGCCTGCCGTCGCGGTTCGTAGGCCCCGGTGGCCGCGAGGTCAGCCACGGCCGGGCCCGGCCGCCTCGAGACCACGCCGATAGAGCGCGCTGACCTCCGGCCACCCCTGCGCCGCGAGCGCTGCCGCCAGCGTTTCGGGCAGCACGGTCGCCGCCCGTCGACCCGGCAGGAGGGACAGGCCCAGGCGCTCGAACACCTTGACCACGAGCTCGCAGCAGAACGAGGAGCGATCGGCCTCGGGCGGCCGCCTCGGCTTCAAGAACAGCGCGTAATTGTAAGGCTGCCCGACCATTTCCTGGACCGCACGGACGAGCTCGGGGGCGAGCCGATCGAGTTGATCGGGTGCGGGGTGCCGGAAGACGGCGGCGAGCCGCCGCCGCCGGCCGACCCGCGGACCCATCGGCGCGATGATATAGCGCTCGGCCGGTACGAGCGCGACCCCGCTGCGCGGTCCGGAATCGAGGTAGAGGCCCGGCGCCACCACCATCATGGCATGCGTCGCCCGCGCCGGGCGTCCCTCGAGCAGCGATTGGAAGGCGCGATTGACGCCGGCCAGCGGCCCGGCGCCCACGGTCAGCACGACGTCCCCGGTCCGCTGAAAGGCGGCCCAAGGCTGCCGCGGCGGCGCGTCGAGGAGCAGGTCCGGCCGGTCCATCGCTCGGGCGCTCGAGATCGCACGCGAGGCTATGGGAGGGGTCGGCGAGAGCCCGGCGACAATTTTGTCGGAACGGCGTGACAGGGCTGCGGATGCACTCGATACGCAACGACAGGAGCCTCTTGCTCGCCCGTCGGGGGTTCCCACATCACGGCTCGGGGCCGCCGGAACGCCGCAGATCGGGTTCGGCGCCCGTGGGTCTGCTCGCACGAGGGACACGAGATCATGGATTTCGAAAAGTACACCGAGCGCGCCAAGGGATTCGTCCAATCGGCGCAAGGACTGGCCCTCCGCGAGGGCCATCAGCGGTTCCTGCCCGAGCATCTGTTGAAGGTGCTGTTGGACGACGAGGAGGGCTTGTGCGCCGGGCTGATCGGGTCGGCCGGCGGCGATGCCCGTGCGGTCAAGACGGCGCTCGAGGCGGCGCTGCGCCGGCTGCCCAAGGTCGAGGGTGCGGGTGCCGGCCAGCTCTATCTCTCCCCGGAGCTCGCGCGGGTCTTCGAGGCCGCCCAGCAGGCGGCCAAGAAGGCGGGCGACAGTTTCGTTACGGTCGAGCGGCTCCTGCAAGCGCTCGCGATCGTCGACAGCGAGGCCAAGAAGGCGCTCGATGCCGGCAAGGTCACGCCGCAGAAGCTCGAGCAGGCGATCCAGCAGCTGCGCAAGGGGCGCACCGCGCAGTCGGCCGGCGCCGAGGAAGGCTACGACGCGCTCAAGAAGTACACCCGCGATCTCACCGAGGCGGCCCGCGCCGGCAAGCTCGATCCGGTGATCGGCCGCGACGACGAGATCCGCCGGGTGATCCAGGTCCTCTCGCGCCGGACCAAGAACAATCCCGTGCTGATCGGCGAGCCGGGCGTCGGCAAGACCGCGATCGTCGAGGGGCTCGCGCAGCGGATCGTCGCCGGCGACGTACCCGAATCCCTGAAGGACCGGCGGGTGTTGGCGCTCGATCTCGGGGCGCTCGTGGCCGGTGCCAAATATCGCGGCGAGTTCGAGGAGCGGCTCAAGGCGCTGTTGCAGGAGATCCAGAGCGGCCGGCGAGATCGTCCTCTTCATCGACGAGCTGCACACGATCGTCGGCGCGGGCGCGGCTGAGGGCGCGGTCGACGCGGCGAACATGCTGAAGCCGATGCTCGCCCGCGGCGAGCTGCGCGCGATCGGCGCGCCGACGCTCGACGAGTACCGCGCGCACACCGCGCGCTACCCCGCGCTCGAGCGACGGTTCCAGCCCGTCTTCGTCGGCGAGCCGTCCGTCGCGGACACGATCGCGATCCTGCGCGGGCTGAAGGAGCGCTACGAGGCGCACCACGGGGTCGAGATCCGCGACTCCGCCCTCGTCGCCGCCGCCGTCCTCTCCGACCGCTACATCGCCGACCGCTTCCTCCCGGACAAGGCGATCGACCTCGTCGACGCGGCGGCCTCGCGGCTACGGATGGAGATCGACTCCTCGCCCGTCGAGCTCGACGAGGCCGAGCGCCGCGTGCGCCAGCTCGAGATCGAGCTCGCCGGGATGGCGAACGAGTCGCCGGAGACGCGAGCCCCCATCGAGCGCGAGCTCGCCGAGGC
>JANWZN010000410.1 GCA_025054575.1 Geminicoccaceae bacterium
TTGGCTTCGTCCAGCCGGGTGCCCAGCTCGCGGTAGAGGGCAAGGGCCTGCTCGTAGCGGTCGCGGGCGGAGGCGTATTCGGCCAGCACGCGGTGGACATCGCCGAGCGCCCGGATGCAGTGGGCTTCGCCGAGCCGGGTGCCCAGCTCGCGGTAGAGGGGCAAGGCCTGCTCGTACTTCGTCCGGGCCGCGGCGTATTCGGCCAGTTGCACGTGGACATCGCCGAGCGCCCGGATGCAGTTGGCTTCGCCGAGCCGGGTGCCCAGCTCGCGGTACAGCCTTGCGGCACGCTCATAGCCGTGTCTGGCCCAGTGGTATTCGTAAATCCAGTAATTGACGTTGGCCAGTTGTTCCAGCGCGCGCGCCTCGCCGGCCCGGTCGCCCAATTCCCGGTAGATGTCGCGCGCTTCGCGCAGGGGCGTCACCGCCAGCTGGCGCTGGTGAAATTCGGGCCAGCGCGCATACATCTCGCCCATTTCGCTGAGCACCTGCGCCAGGCGGGGCCGCGCCTCGGCGCCCTGGCGCATCAGCTCGGCGCGAC
>JANWZN010000411.1 GCA_025054575.1 Geminicoccaceae bacterium
TCCGGCCGATGTTCGCGCAATTCTAGCCGCGGAAGAAGCGTTCGACGTCGGCGATCTCGCGCGTCGCGCGCATCGGCGGCAGCGCCTCGAGGATCGCGCGCCCGTACGGTCGGCGGACGAGCCGCGGATCGCACAGCACGAGCACGCCGCGATCGCTTTCGCCGCGGATGAGGCGCCCGGCGCCCTGCTTCAGCGCGAGCGCGGCGCGCGGCAGCTGCTCCTCGAGGAACGCGTTGCGCCCGGCGGCGCGCAGCGCCGCGATCACCTCGCGGTTGTGCGGCTCGGCGAAGAAGCGCACGATGTGTTCCGCCACCACCGGCCCGACCCCTGGCACTGCCGTGAGCCGCGGGCAGGCCTCGGGCGTGCCCAGGGTCGGGAGATCGGCCTCGGCGGCGGCGATCAGGGCCTCGAGCGAGCCGAAGTGGCGGGCGAGATCGCGCGCCGTGGCCTCGCCGACTTCGCGGATGCCGAGGGCGAAGAGAAAGCGCTCGAGGGAGGTCTCGCGGCTGCGCGCGATCGCCGCCAGCAGCTTCTCCGCCCA
>JANWZN010000412.1 GCA_025054575.1 Geminicoccaceae bacterium
CGCGGGAGGGCGTGAGCACCGGGATCTCGGCCTACGATCGCGCCCACACCATCCGCACCGCGGTGGCCCCCGACGCCCGCCCGGAGGACCTGGTGCAGCCGGGCCACGTCTTCCCGCTGATGGCCCAGCCCGGCGGGGTGCTGGTCCGCGCCGGCCACACCGAGGCGGCGGTGGATCTCGCCCGGCTCGCCGGCCTCGAGCCTGCGGGCGTGCTCTGCGAGATCATGGCCGAGGACGGGCGCATGGCGCGCCGCCCCGAGCTCGAGGACTTCGCGGCCCGCCATGATCCGCTGGCGGCTGCTCACCGAGAAGACCGTGGAGCGGGTCGCCGACTATCCGGTGAGCACGCGCTTCGGCCCGTTCCGGCTGCTCGCCTACCGTGACCTCATCGCCGGCGAGCTGCATTTCGCCCTGCTGCGCGGCGAGCCGCGGCCGGAGCGTCCGACCCTGGTGCGGGTGCACGTGGTGCAGCCGCTCTCCGACCTGCTGCTGCTGCGGCGGCCGGACCTGCCGCCGCCGCTGGTGGCGGCGATCG
>JANWZN010000413.1 GCA_025054575.1 Geminicoccaceae bacterium
CAGATGGCGCTGCACGAAGGAGGTGGAGGCCTTGCCCTCGCGCACGACGAGGGCGACCGCCTGGTCGTAGAGGCTCGCCTCGTCGCCGTCCTCGGCCAAGGCCCCGCCAAGGCCCGAGAGCGGCGCCTCGCCGCCCGCCCCGCCGATCGATCCATCCGTCTCCGTCACGTCGTCGAGGTAATCCGGCTCGCCGAGGCTGCGCAGGTGCTCGACCACGCTCTCCACCTCGCGGTCGGAGACGAAGGGGCCATGGACGCGCAGGATGCGGTCGCCCCCCGCCATGTACAGCATGTCGCCCTGGCCCAAGAGCTGTTCCGCCCCCTGTTCGCCGAGGATGGTGCGGGAGTCGACCTTGCTGACGACGCGGAACGAGATCCTGGTCGGGAAGTTCGCCTTGATCACGCCGGTGATGACGTCGACGGAGGGCCGTTGCGTGGCCATGATGATGTGGATCCCGGCCGCGCGCGCCATCTGGGCAAGGCGCTGAACCGCGGCCTCGATTTCCTTGCCGGCGACGATCATCAGGTCGGCCA
>JANWZN010000414.1 GCA_025054575.1 Geminicoccaceae bacterium
GTTCCCGGCGACGGCCGGCTCGCCGTCCCGGCGGGGCCCGCGCCGGCACCAAACCTTTCGCGTCCCCGGAGCCCCGCCGGCGGCGCCGGACCCGGAGCGAGCGCCGCTTCGCGCGGGCAGGCGACGGAGGCCACGGTTTGGGCGACAATGCGCGGCCTTCGCCATTCCTGCCTCGAGCCATGCCCGATCGTCGAAGCCTCGCCAACGCCCTGCGTGCGCTCGCGATGGATGCCGTGCAGGCCGCGAACTCCGGCCATCCGGGAATGCCCATGGGCATGGCCGACGTCGCCGAGGTGCTGTGGAACGACTTCCTGCGCCACAACCCGCGCAACCCGCGGTGGTGGGACCGGGACCGCTTCGTGCTCTCGAACGGGCACGGCTCGATGCTGCTCTACGCCCTGCTCCACCTCACGGGCTACGACCTGCCGATGCGGGAGCTCCGCCGCTTCCGCCAGCTCCACTCGCGCACCCCCGGCCACCCCGAGGCGCACCTGACCCCTGGGGTCGAGACCACCACCGGGCCCCTCGGCC
>JANWZN010000415.1 GCA_025054575.1 Geminicoccaceae bacterium
CGGCCGCGGGTGGCGATCGCCGAGTGGCGAGTGCCCGCGGAGTCGCCGAGCCTGCTCGAGTCGAAGAGCGTGAAGCTCTACCTCCAGGGCTACGCGATGAGCCGGCAAGAGTCGGCCGATGCGCTGCGCGAGCGGATCGCGGCCGACCTCGGGCGCGCCTGCGGCGCGCCGGTGGCGGTGGCGCTGGTCTCGCCGGACGCGCCCGAGCTCGGCTTCGGCAGCCTCGGCGGCGAGGTGATCGACGAGCTGCCGGTGGCCCTCGATCGCTACGAGGACCCCGACCCCGGGCTGCTCGCCGCCGATCCCGAGCATCCCGCCGCCGAGACCCTGGTCTGCCATCTCTTCCGCGCGCTGTGCCCGGTGACCGGCCAGCCCGATCACGCCAGCATCCAGATCCGCTATCGCGGGCCGCGGCTCGAGCGCGCGGCGCTGCTCCGCTACCTGGTCGCGTACCGGCGCCACCGCGCCTTCCACGAGGCCTGCGTCGAGCGGATCTTCATCGACCTCTGGCGACGCTGCGAGCCGCGCG
>JANWZN010000416.1 GCA_025054575.1 Geminicoccaceae bacterium
TTCCTGCCTGAAGGGGTTCTGCCCGAGCTTCGTCACCGTCGAAGGCGGCCGGCTGCGCAAGGGAAATCGGAACCCGGTGACCGCAGACGACTTTCCGCCGCTCGCCGAACCCGCGCCCGCGGCGCTCGCCGAGCCTTGCGGAATCCTCGTCACCGGCATCGGCGGCACCGGCGTGATCACGATCGGCCAGATCGTCGCGATGGCGGCGCACCTCGAGGGCAAGGGCGTGACCGTGCTCGACATGTCGGGCCTTGCGCAGAAGTACGGCGCGGTGATGTCGCATGTGCGGATCGCAGATGCGCCTGAGAAACTTCACACCGCGCGGCTCGATATCGGCGGTGCGGACGTGGTGCTCGGCTGCGACCTCGTCGTCACCGGAAGCGCCGACGCGATCGCGAAAATGGCGCCCGGCCGCACGCGCGCGCTCGTCAACGCGACGGTCACGCCCACCGCCGAGTTCGTGCGCAATCCCGACTGGCGGCTGCCGGGCAGCGACCTCGCGCGCGACATCCGCGAGGCGTGCG
>JANWZN010000417.1 GCA_025054575.1 Geminicoccaceae bacterium
CCACCACCCCGGCGAAGCGTTCCTTCTGCAGCGGTTTGCCGGGCGCGGACAGCTCGGCGCGATCGATCACCGCCGCCGCGCCCAGCGCCTTCAGGAAATCCGCCTCCTGCAGCTTGCCGGTGGAGGCCACCACCCGATAGCCGCGAAAAGAAAGCAGCGCCACCGCAATCGAGCCCACCCCGCCGCTCGCGCCGGTCACGAGGATGTCGCCAGCTTCCGGCTTCACGCCGTGATCGGCGAGCGCCAGGCAGCACAGCATCGCCGTATAGCCGGCGGTGCCGATCGCCATCGCCTGGCGCGTGCTGAAGACCTCAGGGACGCGCACTAGCCAGTCGCCCTTGAACCGCGCCTTCTGTGCCAGCCCGCCCCAGTGCGTCTCGCCGGCGCCCCAGCCATTGAGCAGCACCCGGTCGCCGGCGGCGAGGCGCGGCGCGAGGAAGGCGTGGGCGACCAGGTTCACCGCCTCGGTCGCTCCCCGGGTGAAGACGACGCCGGAGGGATCGGCGAGGCCGGCGAAGC
>JANWZN010000418.1 GCA_025054575.1 Geminicoccaceae bacterium
GGGCTGGACGCCGCACGCCTACTTCGCCTATCAGCGGCGTGCGCTGCCGGTGGACGAGTTGCCGCAGCTGGCGCGCGCCGACCTCTCGCCGGAGATGGCGCGGCGATTGCTGCCGCTGGGCGAGCTGCGTCTGGCAAACGGTCAGCCTGAGAAAGCCGCCGACCTGTATCGCGCCCTGCTGCGCATCGAGCCGGCGCTGGATGAGGCTCGCGTCCGGCTGGCCGAGTTGGGATTGTCGCCATGACGCGCAACCCGCGATCGTTGGCTGCCCTCGGATTGGCCCTCCTCTTCGTTGCGGTGCTGGCCGGATACTACGCCGTCCACAAACCGGTAACGCCCGCGCAGGCCGCGCACCTGCTCGGCGTGGCGCTCGACCTCGGCGCGGCGCTCTGGCTGACGACCGTTGCCGGCGCATTGGGCCTGCGTCTCCTGCACTGGCTCCCGGCTGATGAGTTGTGGCCGGGCGAACGCGCGTTACTGGCCGCGGCGCTAGGGTGGGGGGCGCTGGCCCTGAGT
>JANWZN010000419.1 GCA_025054575.1 Geminicoccaceae bacterium
TGGCGCGAAGGGGCAGCCGCCAAGGCCGGCGAGGGAGGAGTCGAAGGCGCGAATCCCTTCCTCCAGGCCGGCAGCGGCGTTGGCGAGGCCCCGCCCGCGCGTGTCGTGCAGATGGAGCCCGACCAGGCGTTCCCCCACCGCGGCGCGCACCGCGCGCACCAGCCGCTTCACCTGGGCCGGGTTGGCATGGCCCACCGTGTCGGCAAGGCCGATTTCCCTCACCCCGACTTCCGCAAGCGCCTCGGAAAGCCGCACCACCTCCGCCTCCGGCACAGCACCCTGCAGCGTGCAGCCGAAGGCCGTGGAGATGCCGACGGCAAGCTCCGCCGGCGGGTCGGCAGCGCGGCACAGCGCCAGGATCCCCGCCACCTGCGCCACCGCCTCCTCGGGCTCCATGCGGATGTTGGCGCGGCTGTGCGCGCGGGAGGCGGAGACGGGCACGGTGAGCTTGCGGGCACCGGCGGCGAGCGCGCGCTCGGCTCCCTTGCGGTTCGGCACCAGCACGACGATCGTCAC
>JANWZN010000041.1 GCA_025054575.1 Geminicoccaceae bacterium
TGCACCATCCCGACACGGGCGAGCCCGCCGTCGCCCGGATCCTCAGGGCCGACCGCGAACTCGCCGGCCCGAGGAGCCCCTATCTGCCCGATATCGTCGTGCATTGGCGGCGCGAGCGCGCGATCCGGGCACTGCAGAGCCCGTCGATCGGCATCGTCCGAGGGGTCTCGCCCGATCCGCGACCGGGGACCCACGCCGGTCCGGGCTTCGCACTCCTCGCCGGGCCGGGCATCGATCCCGGCGATCTGCCGCGAGGGGCGCGGGTCGAAGACGTGGCTCCGACCGTGCTCGCCCTGCTCGAGATCGACCCCCGCGCGAGCTTCGAGGGCCGTCCCTGGCCGCTCGTCCCGATCCGTGAAGGAGCGCCTTCGTGACCGTCAAAGTCCTGCAGGTGGGAACCGGTATCCGCGGCCGGCATTGGCTCGAATATCTGGCGGCGTATCCGGGGACCGAGTGCGTCGCGGTGGTGGAACCGGATCCCGCCAATCTCGAGAAGGCGCGGCCGTTGTTGCCTCCCGGGTGCCGCACCTTCGCCGATCTCCGAAACGCCCTCGACGAAGTCACCGCCGACGCGGCTCTGATCGCCAGCCCCGACTGGTTGCACGCCGAGCAGACCATCGCCTGCCTCGAGCGCGGGCTGCACGTGATGGTCGAAAAGCCCTTCACCCCCACCGTGGCCGAGGCCGCGCGCGTGCTCGCGCGCGCTCGCGAGCTCGGCCGCCAGGTGATCGTCGCCGAGCAGTACCGGTTCTGGGCGGCCGAGCGGACGGTCAAGCAGCTGCTGGAAGAGGGCCGCATCGGTCGGGTCGATCACTGCATCTTCACCGACCACCGGGCGATGCGGGCGGCGAGCGAGGGGCCGTGGCTCGCCGAAGTCGACTATCCGCAGCTCCAGGCGGTGGCCGTGCATCACTTCGATTCGTTGCGGATGTGGTTCGGCCGGCCGCTGAGCCTCGGGGTCAAGGCCTGGCGCGCCCCCTGGTCGGACTATCGCGGCTGCGAATGCAGCCAGGCCCAGGTCGATTTCGGCGGCGTGCAGGTGAGCTACACCGGGACGATGAGCGCGCCGCGCTATGCGTGCGCGATCCGGATCGAAGGCGAGAAGGGCGGCATCTGGACCAACCGGCGCTGGGTTTTCCTGCGCCAGGGGACGAGCCGCTGGTTCCTGCCGGTCAAGAACGTCAAGGTACCGCCCGGCGACGAGAAGTCCTATCCGCAGGGCGGCACGACGGCGCTTTTGATGGCGCTCAAGGACGCGGTCGAGAAGAACGTGCCGGCCGAGACCCGCGGCGAGGACAATATCTGGACGATCGCGATGCTCGAGGCCGCCAAGAAGTCCGCTGCCGAAGCCCGTCGGGTGGCGATCGGCGAGGTCGCCGACGGCCGCTTCGTCACGGCCGGGTGAGGGCTGCCGATGCGCCAGAAGGGCGGCCGCGTTCTCCTCATCGGCCTCGACGCGGCCGATGCCGAGCTGATCGAGCGCTGGGCGGCCGCCGGAGAGCTCGAGACGTTCGCCCGGCTGATGCGCGAGGGATCCTGGTCGCGCCTGCGGACCACCGCGGAAGTGCTGCACGTCTCGGCGTGGCCCACGATCTACACCGGCGCCACCCCCGGACGTCACGGCCTCTATCACGCCTACCAGGTGCGCGCCGGCGACCAGCGGATCCATCGGGCCGACCCGCGCTGGATGGCGCTGCCGCCGTTCTGGAAGACGCTCGACGAGGCGGGCCGCCGCTGCATCGTGTTCGATGCCTTCATGGACGCGCCCACCGAAGGCTTCGGTGGCGTCCAGATCGGCGAATGGGGCACCTGGACCTGGTTCGGCGACCCGTTTTCGAAGCCCGCGGGCCTGCGCGACCGGCTCGTGCGCGAAATCGGGCCCTATCCGGCGCCTGAGCACAGCCAACAGGTGACGATCCCCGATCAGCGCTGGTTCCGCGATCGGCTCGTGGCCGGTGCGGCGGCCAAGGCGCGCGCGGTCGACTGGCTGTTGCGCGAGCAGCCCTGGGACATGGCCTTCGTCACCTTCGGCGAACCGCATGGCGGCGGCCATTATCTCTGGCACAGCCAGGACCCCGACTACCCGATCCATCGGCCGATCGCCGGCTTGCCGCACCCATTGCTCGACGTCTACGCCGCGGTCGATCGGGCGATCGGCGACATCCTCGCCCGCCACCTGGACGACCGCACGACCGTGCTCGTGGTTTCGGGCGACGGGATGGGGCCGAACTTCTCGGGCGCGCATCTGGTCCCCGAGCTGCTGCACGCGATGGACCTCTACCACGCCCCGGGCGTCGGCAAGCCTCGGCACGACACCGCCGCCGCGGCGCCCAAGCCGAGCCTCACGAAGCGGTTGCGCGAGGCGATCCCGATGCCGGTCCGCATGGCGATGAGCCGCTGTCTGCCGCGCAGCATCAAGTATCGGCTCTCGCTCAAGTGGCTCAATGCCGACATCGACTGGGCGCGGACCAAGGCCTTCCCGATCCACAACAACAACGAAGGGTTCATCCGCCTCAATCTGGCCGGGCGCGAGCCGCGCGGCATCGTCGAGCCCGGCGCGGCCTACGAGGAACTGTTGGGCCGCCTCGAGCGCGAACTCGATGCGCTGCGCAACCCGGAGAACGGCCGCAAGGCCGGCCGCGTCTACGCGATCGACACGGTGTTTCCGGGCAGCGAGCGGCCACACTTGCCCGACCTCGTGATCAGCTGGGACGAGAGCGCGCGCGTACTCGACCGGCTCGAAGGACCGAGCTCCGGCGTGATCTGTGGCAAGTGTGGGTACGAGACCCCGGCGCACTACAGCGGCAACCATCGTCCCAACGCCTTCCTCCTTGCCGCCGGCGCCTCCGTCGCGGCGGGCTCGGCGATCGAGGGCGGCCACATCCTCGACGTGCCGGCGACCATGCTGGCGCTTCTGGGCGTCGATCCACCGGCCTATTACGAGGGACGCGAGCGCAGCGGCGCGCTCGCTAAGGTTTCGTTGACCGATCCGGTCTAGGCTCTCGGTCGAGGCGCCGGGCGACCGGCCCCGCGCCTGCCGAAGCGTGTCGGGAGAACGGTCGGATGTGTGGTCTCGCGGGCGTGCTCTGCCGCGACCCGGGCATGGCCGGAGCGCAGTACGCGCCCGTGGTCGAGCGGATGTGCCGGCGCATCGCCCATCGCGGACCCGACGACGAGGGTATCTGGCACGACGGTCCCGTCTGCCTCGGCTCGCGCCGGCTGGCCATCCAGGATCTCTCCCAGGCCGGCCACATGCCGATGCTCGATCCCTCGGGCCGCTGGGCCCTCGCCTACAACGGCGAACTCTACAACGCACCCGATCTCAGGCGGGAGCTCGAGGCCGACGGCGTGCGGTTCCGTTCGACCGGCGATACCGAGGTCGTGCTCCACGCGCTGATCCGCTGGGGCGCGGACGCGCTGCCGCGCTTCGCCGGCATTCTCGCTTTCGCCTTCTGGGACGGCCTCGAGCGCGAGCTCTGGCTGGCCCGCGATCAACTCGGGGTCAAGCCGCTCTACTATCTCGAGCTCGGTTCGCTGTTCTTGTTCGCTTCCGAGATGAAGGCCCTCCTTCCCGAGCATCCGGACCCGCAGGTCGACGACGCGGCGCTGGTCGAATGGTCGCTCTATCGCAACCTCGACTTCCCGACCCGCGGCACGCTCGTCCGCGGCATCGACGCCGTGATGCCGGGCGAGTTGGTCCGCCTCGCCCGAGGCGAACGCCGCCACGCTTTCTATTTCCGCGCTCCGGAAGCGGTCGATGCCCGCGAGTTTCGCCGCGTGGCCGCGCTGCCGGCGGAGACGGTGGTCGACGAGGTCGAGCGCGCGCTGGCCGTAATCGTGCGCGAGCAGCTCGTTTCCGACGTGCCGGTCGGAACACTCTTGTCGGGCGGGCTCGACTCCTCGGTCCTGACGGCGATCGCCGCGCGCTACCGCCGGGATCTCACCGCGTTCCACGTCTCGATCGCGGGCTTTCCCGAACACGACGAGCGCCCCTATGCCGAAGCCCTCTGTCGCGCCGAGGGGTTGGCCTTCGTGCCGATGGAGCTCGACGCGCGGCGATTTCGCGCCGCGCTTGCCCGGACCGTCTGGCTCTCCGACCTGCCGCTCACCCATCCGAACTCGGTCGCCTACCACCTGATCGCCCGGGTGGTGCGCGAGCACGGGGTGATCGTGACCCTGGCCGGCGAGGGCGCCGACGAGCTCTTCGGCGGCTATGCCTGGGCCTATCGTCGGCGCCGGCGGCTGCAGCGCTTGCGGCCCTGGCTGCAGCGGATCCCCGCCGCGGTTCGCGAGAGCCTCGCGCTGCTGCTCTACGCCGAGGCCGAGCTGCCGGTGACGTCGGTCCGGTTCCGCGATCTGATGCCGCCGGCCGTGCTGATGGTCGATCGCTTCCAGCGCCAGGAGTGGCTCGCGCGCTGCATCGAGGCCTACGGCTTCGTGGGCGAGGCGGACGACCGCGAGATCCTGGGAGCCATGCTCGCCGATCTCGGCGATTTCCTGAGCCCGCTCTTGCGGCGGCTGGATCGGACCAGCATGGGTGCGTCTGTCGAGTGTCGGGTCCCCTTTCTCGACCCGCGGCTGGTGGCCCGCGCCGTCAACCTGCCGCTCGATTACAAGCTCGGCCGCCACGCCGACAAATGGGTCTTGAAGCAGGTCGCGCTCCGCCACATGCCGAAAGACCTCGTCTTCCGCAAGAAAATGGGCTTTCCCTTGCCCATTTGGGATTGGGCGCGTCCTTATGCGCGGCCGGACTTTTTCACCGGCGGCTTCCTCGAGAACCGGTTGGGCCTCGCTCGACGCGGCCTCGAGCGGATGGTGGTGCGCGCCGAGCGCTGGGTGCACGCCTTTTTCGGCCTCGTCACCCTCGAGATCTGGGGGCGCCTCAACCTGATGGGCCAGCCGATCGACCAGGTCGAGGCCTGGCTCGCATCCTTCGAGCCCGAGCCGGCACGGGCGAGCGTGTCGTGAGCCCGCTTGCGGCCCGCACCACGCGGGGCACGCTGGTCGTCACCGCCGGACAGCTCTCGCTTGCACTCGCGGGCTTCGCCGTGGCCCTGGTTCTCGGCCGCGAGCTCGGACCGGCGGCCTATGGGGTGTGGGGGATCGTCTACGCGATCCTGGTCGGTGTCGAGCAGACCGGCCGACTCGGTCTCCCGCAGGCGACGAGCCGGCTCGTCGCCGAGGCCGACGGGCGCGATCCCCTGCTCGAGCGGCGCGCGGTCACCCTCGTCTTGCTCGTCTACGGCTCTCTCTTCGCGGGCCTCTGGCTCGGGGCTCCCTGGCTCGAGCAGACCTTCCGGATCCCGGATGGAACTCGGCTGCTGCGGATCGCCGCGCTCGACGTGCCTCCGGTCGGCTTGTTCCTCGTCCTGGTCGCCGTGCTCAACGGCCGCCGCGACTTCGTGGCCGAAGGTCTCGTCACGATCGTCTACGCCGCGACGCGCACGATCGGCCTGGCCGTGGTCGTGCCCTTCGGCCTCACGCTCGAGGCGGCACTGGTCGTCACGATCCTCTCGGCGGTCGTCGCCTGCCTCGCGGCCTTGATCCGCCTCGGCCCGAGCATTCTCCTGCCGCGCGTCGACCGGTTCGAGCCGATCCTGAAGATCGCCGCTCCGGCCGCTCTCGCCTGGGGTGCCGTCGCCGCCTTGAGCAACCTCGATCTCTGGGCGCTCAACGCCTTCGGCGGTTCGGTGCCGGCCGAGGTCAAGGGCTGGTACACGGCGGCGCTGAATCTCGCGCGCCTGCCCAATCTCCTGGCCTTCGTCGCGACCTCGATCCTGGTCCCGACGATCGCCTACGCGCTCGCGAAAAAGGACCCGGCGGGTGCGCGCGCAGCACTCGCCGGTGGCGCCCGGATGATGCTGGCAGCGCTCGTTCCGATCGCGGTGGTGGGCGGGATCGAGGCGCGCGGCCTTTTGGAGCTCGTGTTCGGCACCGCCTACGGGGACGGTGCCCCGCTCCTGGCGGTGTTGCTGCTCGCCCACGGCGTCGGCTACACGGCGATGATCAGCCTGGGGGCGGTGCTGCTCGCGGCCGGTCGCGAGCGTTTGTCGGCGATCTTGGCGCCGGCTTCGGCGCTCGTGGCCTTGCTGATCCTGCCGCCCGCTGCGGCGTTGCTCGGAGCGATCGGCTCGGCTCTGGGTGCGCTCGCGACCGCACTCGTCGGGGTGGGTCTCGCTGCCCGCGCGACCGCGAGGGAAGTAGGCCCGCTCGTCGAGCCCGCCACGCTCGGCCGTATCCTGCTCGCGACCGCGCCGGTCGCCCTCCTTCTGGTGATCGTGCCGACCCGAGGCGCCTGGCTCTTGCTGGAGCTGGGTCTGGGCGGTGCCCTCTACCTCGCGCTTCTGGTCGCGACCGGTGTGCTCGGACCCGCGGAGCTCGCCGCCTTCCGCCGCACCTCCGGCGCGCCGACGGCCGGGGCGACGGCGGCCGGTGCGACGATGGACGGCCGGGCGGCGAGCGGCTAAGCAGGCGCGCGGGGCGATCCGGATGCGCTCGCGCCGGGCCGCGTCGGGCCCGGACCGATACAGCGCGGGCCGATCGAGCCGAAGGCGGGCACGATCGCAGTGGTGATCGAGCGATGCGGCGCGGTAAGCTGATCGGCCTGGGGGTCGGCCCCGGCGACCCGGAACTGTTGACCGTCAAGGCGGCGCGCCTCTTGGAGACCGCTCAGGTCGTCGCCTTCGTCGCCGCCGCCGGCCGCTCGAGCCGGGCCCGCGAGACCGCCGGCGCCTATCTTCGCCCCGGCACGCGAGAGCTCGTCGCGGTGCTTCCGGCCGGCGCCGATGCGGCCGCGACCTCGCGTGCGTACGGCCAGCTCGCGACCGGCATCGTCGGCGAACTCGGCCAGGGCCACGACGTCGTCTTCCTCTCCGAAGGCGATCCGCTGTTGTACGGCTCGTTCGCCTACCTGCTCGAACGGCTCGGCAGCCGGTTCGAGTGCCTGGTGGTGCCCGGGATCCCGTCCTTCGTCGCCGCGGCCGCCGCTGCCGCCTGGCCGATCGCCCTTCGCGACCAGGCCGTGGCACTGCTGCCGGCGAGCCTGCCGCCGCGGCGCATGGAGGCGATCCTAAAAGACGTCGATCGCGTGGTCCTGCTCCGGGTCGGCCGCAACCTCGCCAAGCTCCGCCAGGCCCTCGCCGCCGCGCGAATGGGCCGCGGCGCCCTCCTGGTCGAGGGCCTCGGCACCGCGGCCCAGCGCATCCGCCCGCTCGAGGAAGCGAGCGAGGAGACGGTCGGCCCGCTCGCGGTCGTCCTGGCGGCGCGGCTGCCGGTGGGCTCCGGGGAGCGGAGCGGCTGAGCCGCTGCTGCCGTCGCGACCGGCCGCGCGCTAGGCTGTGATGGTTCCGTTGGCCTCGCTCGGAGGACCGCGCCCATGACCGCGCCCGCGCTGATCCTGGCCGCGCCGATGACCGGCTCGGGCAAGACCGTGGCCATGCTCGGGCTGCTCGGGGCGTTGCGGCGACGCGGGCTCGAGGTCGCGAGCTTCAAGGTCGGCCCCGACTTCCTCGACCCGGCCTTCCACGCCGCGATCACGGGCCGGCCGAGTCTCAACCTCGATTCCTGGGCGATGCGGTTCTCCACGCTCGTGGGCCTGCTCGAGCAGGCTTCGCAGGGGGCCGATCTGCTCCTCGGCGAGGGCATGATGGGCCTCGCCGACGGCGCCCCGGACGGCTCCGGCACGACCGGCGATCTCGCGGCGCTGCTCGATCTGCCGGTCCTGTTCGTGGTCGACTGCGCCAAGCTCGGCGGTTCGGTCGCCCCGTTGGTCGAGGGCTTCCTGCGCTGGCGCGAGGAGGTCGAGATCTGCGGGCTGCTGCTCGATCGGGTCGCGGGCGAGGAGCATGCGGCCCTTCTGATCGAGGCCTGCGAAGCCCGTTTCTCGACCCGGATCCTGGGTTGGCTGCCCGAGGATCCGCGCCTCGAGCTGCCGAGCCGCCATCTGGGGCTGGTCCAGCCCGAAGAGCTGTCCGATCTCGCCGCGATGCTCGAGCACGCGGCCGATCTCGTCGGCGAGCGGGTCGATCTCGACCGCCTCCTGCGCCTGGCGCGCCCGCCGAGCGTCACCACGCTCGAGCGTGGCGCCCGGCCGATCCCGCCTTTGGGCCAGCGCATCGCCGTGGCGCGTGATGTCGCCTTCGCGTTCGCCTACCCGGCCACGCTCGAGGGTTGGCGGGCGGCCGGGGCCGAGCTCTTGTTCTTTTCGCCGCTCGCCGACGAGCCACCCGATCCGCGTGCCGATGCGGTCTACCTGCCGGGCGGCTATCCCGAGCTGCACGCCGCCCGGCTCGGGGCGGGCGAGCATTGGCGGGCGGGCCTCGCCGCCGCGGCGGCGCGCGGCGCCTTCGTCTATGGCGAGTGCGGCGGCTACATGGCGCTCGGCGAGACCCTGGTCGACAGCGAGGGCCGGGCGCATCCGATGGCCGGGCTTTTGCCGCTCGTCACGAGCCTCGCCGATCCCGCGCCGCGCATCGGCTGGCGGCGGGTCCAGCTCGCAGCGGCCGGTCCGCTCGGCCCCGAAGCGGCGCGCTATCGCGGCCACGAGTTCCACCTCGCGCGCGAGATCCGGCGCGATGGCCCGGCCTTCGCCGAGACGGCCGACGCGCGCGGCCGCGCGCTCGGCGCAACGGGTTGCCGCATCGGCAACGTCGCCGGCTCGTTCGTGCACCTGATCGATCGCGAAGAGCGAGGCTGAGGGTCGCGGGCGGTCTGCCGCCCCCTCCCCAGGCGAACCGGTTTGGCCTAGCACCGGAGCGACCAACCGCTCGGGAGGCCAGCGATGTTGCGCCGTCACCTTCTCGCCTCGGCCGGAGCCGCGAGTGCAACCGGCCTCGCCGCGCCGGCCATCGCGCAAGGCAAGATCCGCTGGAACATGGCCATGCCCTGGCCCAAGGGCACACCGGGCGTGGGTGTCAACGCCGAGCGCTTCGCCAAGCGGGTCGAGGCGATGTCCGGCGGTCGGATCGAGATCAAGCTCTACGGTGCGGGCGAGCTCGTCCCACCCTTTCAGGTCTTCGACGCGGTCCACGCCGGCACGGTCCAGATCGCCCACGGCACGCCCTATTATTGGGCCTCGAAGTCGCCCGCGCTGCACTGGTTCACGGGCGTGCCGTTCGGCCTCACCGCCATGGAGCTGCCCGCCTGGCTCTATTGGGGAGAGGGTGGCAAGCTCTGGAAGGAAGCCTACGCCCCATTCAACGTCGTCGCCTTCTACGCCGGCTCCTCCGGGGTCCAAGCGGGCGGCTGGTTCCGCAAGGAGCTCAACAGCCTGGCCGACCTCCAGGGGCTCAAGATCCGGATCGCCGGCCTCGGGGCCGACGTGATGCGCCGGCTCGGTGCTACGACCGTGACGACGCCCCCGGGCGAGATCCTGCCCAATCTCATGAGCGGGGCGATCGACGCCGCGGAGTGGATCGGCCCGTGGAACGACCGCGCCTTCGGCCTGCAAAAGGTGGCCAAATATTACTACGTACCGGCCTTCCACGAACCGGGTCCCGGCCTCGAGATCATGGTCAACAAGCAGGAATGGGAAAAGCTCCCGCCGGATCTCCAGGCGATCGTCGAGGTCGCGGCCTCGGCCACCGCCAACGAGACGCTCGCCGATTTCGTCTTCCACAACATCGAGAGCTTCGTGCCGCTGTTGGGCGAGGGTGTGGAGCTGCGAACCTTCCCCGAGGACATCGTTCGCGCCATGGGCCGCGAGGCCTTCGCGGTGTTCGAGGAGATCGCCGCCAAGGACCCGCTCGCCCGCCGGGTCCACGACTCGTTCCTGGCCTTCCTGCGCAAGGCGGTCGTCTATGGCGACCGGTTCGACGCGCGGCTGTTGGCGATGCGGCGGATGGTGGTACCGCTCTGAGCCGCGAGCCGCGGCCGACAGCGCGGCCGACCGGCTCCCGGCCGACCCGCCGCCACCGATCCCGACACCTCGCGCGACGAGCCCACTTTGGCCCTGCACGACCTCGAGGTCGCGCTCGCGATCCTCACCCGATTGCCCAGCCGCCTCGCGAGCCCGCCCGGCCCGCGCGAGCTCGAGGCCTCGGTCCAGTGGTTCCCGCTCGCCGGGGTCGTGGTCGCGGCCGCGGCGGCCGCGGTTTACCTGCTCGCCGGCCTCCTCGGCCTGCCTGGCCTCTCCGCCCTGTTGGCCGCCCTCGCGGCCCAGCTCTTGGCGACCGGAGCGCTCCACGAGCTGGGCGTGGCGCGGACGGTGGCGGCGCTAGCCGAGGCACGGGCGCCGGCCGGCGACGGGCGCGAGCGGCGCGGCACGCATCTGGCGACGATCGCGCTCGTGCTGTTGCTGCTGGCGCGGGTGGCCGCGCTCACGAGCTTCTGGAGCCCCGTGAGCTTCGCCGCCGCCCTGATCGCCGCCTCGGCCGTTTCGCGCGCGGTCCTGCCGGTCGTGCTCGTCGCCACGCCGGCGGCGACCACGCTTCGACCCGAGCGGAGCCGGGTGGCGCTCGGGCTCGGGCTGTCGGCCGCGATCGCCCTGGTCCTGCTGCCGCCTCTCCTCGCGGCACAGGCGATCCTTTGGGCGGGGCTCGCGGCCGCCGTCACCACCGTTTATCTGGTGCGCCGGCTCGGCGGGTGCGACGGCGACGGTCTCGGTGCGGTCCAACAGGCAGCCGAGCTCGCGTTTCTGCTAGCGCTCGCCGCCGAAGGCTGGCCGCGAACGGACTGAGCCGAGCTCGGGCTCGGACACGCAGCCCGTCCTCTGGTAGGCTTCGCGCCGGGTCCGTGCGCCCCACGGTCGCGGTGCGAAGGGGATGGCCATGAGCAGCGAGAAAAAGAGCTTCGACGAGCTCGAGGCGATGCTCGCCGATCCCGATGTCCCGGATGCGGCGATCCGCCCCTATCTCCGCGCCGCTCCCGAGGAGACCACGGCCTTCGATCCGGTCGTGCTGCCCGATCCAGAGCGGGTCGCGATGCGGCCTCTGGACGAGATCCGAGCGCGCGGTCTGGGCTTTCTCGACTGGGCCAACCGCTGGTCGCGCCGACGCCGGCAGCAGCGGTTCGAGCGCCGGCTGCAGGCGGGCGACAGCGCTCCCGTGCTGGTCTCGGAAGGCGACAGTTGGTTCCAGTTCCCGCTGATCTTGGACGACACGATCGACCAGCTCGAGCCGCGCTACCTGATCTGGAGCCTCGATGCCGCGGGCGACACGCTCGCCAACATGACGGGTCCGGGTCGGGAATATGTCGAGCCGCTGCTCGACCGGACCATCGGGCCGCGGGTGCGCGGTCTGCTCTTCTCGGCGGGTGGCAACGACATCATCGGCAGCGAGCCGGGCCCCGAAGGCGAGAGACCGGTGCTCGAGAAGCTCCTGCGGCGGCGACAGCCGGGCCTGTCGCCCGCGTCCCACATCCGCGAGGACGAGCTCGAAAAGCGCCTCGGCGCGATCGAAGCCGGCTATCGCCAGGTGCTGGAGACGGTCGCCGCCCTGCGACCCGGCGCCTTCGTCGTGGGCCACGTCTACGCCTACGCGATCCCGGCCTTCGCGGGCGATCCGCGCCATCCTGCCTGGACGAAGCACGGCGGATGGCTGTGCCAGCCGCTCGCGGCCAAGGGGTTCGTCGATCCCGCCGAGCAGCGGGCGATCGTCCGGGCGCTGATCGACCGCCTGCACGAACGGCTCGCCCGGCTGATGGGCGGCAACTGCCCGGGCGGGGCCTATCGCCACGGCTGGCTCGTGGATTGCCGGGAGGTGCTCGAGGACGTCGCCGACTGGGCCGACGAGATCCACCCGACCGACGCGCCCGGCCGCGGCTTCGCCCGGGTGGCGGGGCGCTTCGACGCGGTGATCCGAGCGGCGCTCGCTGCCGCGCCCGTGGGCTGAGCGGGCCGCCCTCGAGGCACCGCGACGAGCGGGCGCTAGCGGCCGCTCAGAACGCGAACTCGGTGAACAGTGGGTCGACCGAGCGGCCCCATTCCTCCTCGAACCGGCGCAGCTTGAGCTCGGCCGGGGTGAGGCCGGTCGCTACCGTCTCCTCGAGCGGGGCCAGATAGCGGGTCTCGTCCTGGCCGTCCCAGTTCAGACGCGCTCGGCGCTCGAGGCCGGCACGGGCGAGGCCCACCACGTGGCGCGCGACCTCGAGCAGCGTGCCGCCGCGAAACGGCGTCGCGAGCCCGAGCCGGGGCACCTCGCGACGGAGCCGCTCGCGCTCCTCGGCCGTCCAGTCGGCCACCAGATCGGCCGCAGCGGACAGCGACGTGTCGTCGTAGAGCAAGCCGACCCAGAGGGCGGGCAGCGCACAGATCGTGCGGAAGCGACCGCCGTCCGCCCCGCGCATCTCGAGGTAGCGCTTGAGGCGCACCTCGGGAAAGGCGGTGGTGACGTGGTCGGCCCAGTCCGAGAGCGTCGGTCGTTCGCCGGGCAAGGCGGGCAGGCGGCCCGCGAGAAAGTCGCGGAACGATTGTCCTGCGGCGTCGAGGTAGCGACCGTCTCGGTACACGAAGTACATCGGCATATCGAGCAGGTACTCGACGTAGCGCTCGAAGCCGAAACCGTCTTCGAAGACGAAGGGCAGCATGCCGGTGCGATCGGGATCGGTATCGAGCCAGACCCGAGCGCGCAACGAGAGAAATCCGGAAGGCGCGCCTTCGAGGAACGGCGAGTTGGCGAACAGTGCGGTCGCCACCGGTTGCAGCGCCATGGCCACGCGCATCTTGCGGACCATATCGGCTTCGGATTCGAAATCGAGGTTGACCTGCACCGTGCAGGTCCGCAGCATCATGTCGAGCCCGAGCTTGCCCTTTTTCGGCATGTAGGCGCGCATGATCCGATAGCGGCCCTTGGGCATCCAGGGGATGTCCTCGCGCCGCCATTTCGGGTTGAAGCCCATGCCGAGCATGCCGATGCCCAAGGGCTCGGCCACCTTCTTCACCTCGTCGAGATGCGTGTGCACCTCGCAGCAGGTCTGGTGCAGCGTCTCGAGCGGTGCGCCAGAGAGCTCCAACTGGCCGCCCGGCTCGAGCGTGACCGAGCAGCCGTTCTTCGTGAGCGCGATCGGCTTGCCGTCCTCGAAGACGCGCTGCCAGCCGAAGCGATCGGCGAGCCCGTCGAGAAGGGCGCGGATCCCGCGCGGCCCTTCGTAGGGCAAGGGGCGAAGATCCTCGGTCGTGAAGGCGAATTTCTCGTGCTCGGTACCGATCCGAAAGGCGCTCTTGGGCTTGCAGCCCCGCTCGAACCATTCGACCAGCTGGCGGCGATCGCCGATCGGCTCGCCTTTGCCGGTGGGCGGCGCAGACATGAGGCCCTCCTGTTATGGCCGCAGCCTCATAGCGGTCGACCGAGGGGCCGGCAATCCGGGCGCCGGGCGGCCTCAGCCGCGCCAGAGCGCGTCGAGCTCGGCCAAGAGCGCTTCGACCTCGGCCGCGGCGGCACTTCTGGGTTCGGCCTCGATCGCGCCCAGGCCCCGCGCAAAGCTCGCGACGTAGCTCTGGCGGTTGCCGAGCTCGGCCGCCGCCGTCGGCCAGCCGCGGCGGGCGACCTCGGCCCTCGCCTCCTCCACCGCGCGACCGCGCGGCGGCACCCGGGTCCAGACCAGGCGCGCCGGCCGCTTCTCCTTGGCGGCGAGTGCGAACGTGGCAGCACTCGCCCAGATGTCGGCGGGGCTCGGCTGGCAAGGAACGAGCACGAGATCGGCCCGGCGGATCGCCCCTTTGGCCTCGCTCTCCGCGTGCGGCGGGGTGTCGACCAAGACGAGCTCGACCTCGCGCACGAGCCGGTCGAGCTCCACGCCGAGCCGCCAGCCGCCCACCATCGAGAACCGGAGCTCGGGCACGCCGCGGGCGCCGTGCTCGCGCAGGCGCATCCAGCCCGTGAGCGTTGCCTGCGGGTCGATGTCGACGAGTGCCACCGCGTGGCCGCGCGCCGCGAGCGCGGTTGCGAGCTGGACCAGGAGCGTGGTCTTGCCCGCACCACCTTTCTGCTGGGCGACGGTCACCACCCTTGCGACCACGCGTGCCTCCCCGCTCAATAGCCGCGCCCGCGGTCGACCAGGTGGAGGAGCGGTCGGCCGTCGCGCAGGCGGCGGAGATTCTCGGCGACGGTCTCGGCGCCGCTCTCCGGTAGGCTGTAGGAGGCGGCATGCGGCGTGATCGTGATCCGCGGATGGCGCCAGAAGGGGTGGCCCTTCGGCAAGGGTTCCTGGACGAACACGTCGAGCGTGGCGTGCGCGAGCCGGCCGCTCTCGAGGGCTGCGAGCAGATCCTCCTCGACGAGGTGGCCACCGCGGGCGAGGTTGACGAGCCGGGCGCCCTCGGGAAGCCGGGCGAACAGATCGCCGTTCAAGATCCCGCGGGTCTCAGGCGTGAGCGGCAACAGACAGACGAGCACCGAGAGATCGGCCAGAAACGCGTCGAGCTCGGCCTCGCCCGCGAAGCAGCCGATGCCGTCGATCGCTTTGCGATGTCGGCTCCAGCCTTTGACGGTGAAGCCGTGGGCCAGCAGGAGCCGGGCGGTCGCCCCGCCGAGCTCGCCCAGGCCCATGATGCCCACGACCGTGGCCTCGGCCGGCTTCGGCAACAGGAGGCGCCATTCCGAGCGCTGCTGCTGCGCCTCGTAGACGTCGAGATCGCGGTGGTAGCGGAGCACGTGGAGCAAGGCGAATTCGGCCATGCTCCGGGTCAAGGACGGATCGACCATCCGGCAGATCGGCACCTCGACCGGCAACGTCGGATCGGCGAGCAATCGGTCGACCCCGGCGCCGAGCGAGAAAACGGCGCGCAGGGCGGGGAGGCTCGCCAACAGTCCGGGCGGCGGGAGCCAGACGAGGGCGGCGTCGATCTCGCGCGGGTCGCCGAGCTCGGGGAAGACCCGCACCTCGAGGTCGGGGATCCGCTTCCTCAAGGCGTGCGTCCAGGCGACCGGATCGTCGTCGGGGCTCGCGAACACCAGGACCATCGCCGCCACCTCGGGATGTGCAGCGGCCTTGTGCCGGCGTCGCGCCGCCTCGGCAAGCGCGGGCTTGTCGAGCCCCGAGCCGTGCCTCGATGATCGCGCGGAGGTTCGGAGTTCCGGGGTTGAAGATCCTCCTTCTCGTGTTCCTCGCCCTGCTTCTGGGACCGCTCGGCTGCTCGATGATCGCCAACGGGCCGGGCCGCGAGCATTGGAGCCGGGCGCGCTGGGGCTCGGCCGGCCTGTTGCCCGAGCCGCGGGACCATCCCGACGCCCTGGTCCAGGTCTGGGCCGCGCGCACCTGGGGCTGGAAGGGCGCGTTCGCGGTCCACTCGTGGATCGTGCTCAAGGAGGAGAACGCGCCCGAATACGAACGCTGGGAGGTCGTGGGCTGGGGAGTCGACCGCGGGCTGCCCGCCATCCGCCGCAACATGCGCGCGCCCGATGCGTACTGGGCCGGCAACGCCCCCGAACTCGTGGCCGAGCGGAAGGGCCCGCTCGCAGCCGAAGCGATCGCGAAAATCCGTGCGGCGATCGCCGGCTATCCCTGGGCCGATCGCTACCTCACCTGGCCCGGACCCAACTCCAACACCTTCGTCGCGCACCTCTTGCGGGCCGCCCCGGAGCTCGCCGTCGAGCTGCCGCCGACGGCGATCGGCAAGGATTTCACGGGCCTGACGCCGGTCGCACCGATGCCGAGCGGGACCGGCTACCAGGTCTCGCTCGCGGGCCTCTTGGGCATCGGGATCGCCGCGCGCGAAGGCCTCGAGGTCAACCTCATGGGCCTCGTGCTCGGCGTCGATCCGGCCGATCTCGCGATCAAGCTCCCGGGCCTGGGCCGCCTCGGCCTGCGCGAGCGCGACGACGCCCCCTCGCCTGCGGTGATCGACAGGGCGGAGGGCGCCTCCTAGCCTCCCCCCGCCGATCGCAGCGGGAGGCTTCGATGGTGGTTGCGAGCGGGAAAAAAGCGGTCGTGGTCGGCGGCATGGGCGTGATCGGCCGCAACTTGCTGCGCTGGCTCGAGCGCAACACCGATTGGCAGCTCGTGGGCCTGTCGCGCCGGCCGCCCGATTTCCCCACCCGTGCTCGGTTCGTCTCGGTCGACCTGCTCGATCGCGACCAGGCGGAAGAGAAGCTCGCGGGCCTCGACGACGTCACCCACGTCTTCTACGCCGCCTTCCAGCAGGCCGAGACCTGGGCGGGTCACGACGCCCCAAACCTCGCGCTGTTGCGCAACAGCGTCGAGCCGATCGCGGCGGTATCGAAGGTGCTCGAGCACGTCCACCTGGTCGAGGGCACCAAGATCTACGGCTCGCATCTCGGTCCCTTCAAGACTCCGGCCAAGGAGAGCGATCCGCCGCACATGCTGCCCAATTTCTATCACACCCAGGAGACCTGGCTGCGGCGGTTCCGCCAGGGAAAGCCCTGGAGCTTCTCGGCTCTGCGGCCACAGACCGTGTGCGGCATCGCCTTCGGTAATCCGATGAACCTGGTCGTGGGCCTCGCGGTCTATGCCGCGATCTCGAAGGAGCTCGGGCTGCCCTTGCGCTATCCGGGCAGCGAGAAGGCTTACCGATCCCTCTATCAGGTCACCGACAGCGAGCTCCTGGCCGCCTGCATGCACTGGTGCGCCACGTCCCCGGCGGCGCGCGACGAGGTCTTCAACATCACCAATACCGATTATTTCCGCTGGGAGCACGTGTGGCCCGGCTTCGCCGAAGCGTTCGGGATGAAGCCGGGCGGTGTGCAGACCATCCGCCTCGCCGAATTCATGGCCGACAAAGCCGAACTCTGGGCTTCGATGCAGAAGAAGTACGATCTCCGCCCGATCCCGTGGAAGGAACTCGTCGCCTGGCCGTTCGTCGATTATTGCCTGACCCGCGACTACGACGTGATGACCGACACGATCAAGATCCGCAAGGCGGGATTTCATTTGTGCGAGGACAGCGAGGCCATGTTCGCGCGCCTGTTCGCCGAGTTGCGAGCGATGCGGGTGATCCCGTGAGGCCGAGCCGGCCCGCGGCTTCCGCCCGAGGCCGGCCCGTCCCGGGGTCAGCCCCCGAGTTTCTGCCCGATCGCGCCGATCCCGGCCTCGTAGACGCTGCGCAGCAGCGACGTCATCGCCTCGCGATCGCCCGGTGCCGCCTCGAACCTGGACCACCACTCGACGAGGGCGCCATCTCCCATGGTCACGGGCGTGACCCGGAGCGTGGCCACATACTCCGAGATCGGCAGGGGCGAGCTCAGAATCGTGTAGACGGCGGTGCGTTTGAAGGCCGAGAAGCCGAGCAGCCGCTCGCGGATCTGGCCGCCGTCTCGGAGGGTCAAGAGCCGCTCGGCGCCCACCAGGTTCGCGGGCACGCCGTTGGTGATCACGCTCGACTCGAAGGCCGGGTGCCAGCTCGCGAGCCCGTCGAAGGGGCCGACCAGCGACCAGACCTCCTCGGCGGACGCGCCCACCACCCCGCTCACATAGACGTGCGGCATCGTTCCTCCCCGATCGCGTCCTTCGATCTCGAAGAGCGCGCTGCGAACTTGCCCGGACGCGGCGCACGCGTCGAGCGGCATCCTCGCGCGCGACGTCGCTCGGGTCGTGCGAGCGGGTAGCAGCCGGTCTTCCGGTGCCGCGCGGCTGCGCCTAGCCTGCCGCCGCCGCGTCCGGAGAGCCTCGCATGTCCGTCGACCCGATCACGGTTTCGGTCGTCCAGCATCGTCTGCACGGGATCGTCGAGGAGATGGGCGAGGCGATGCTGCGGACCTCCTATTCCCAGATCCTCAATTCCTCGCGCGACTTCTCGACCGCGCTCGCCGACCCGCAGGGCCGCCTGATCGCCCAAGCCGAACACGTGCCGATCCACGTGGGTGCCCTTCCCTTCGCCGTGCGCGCGGTCCAGGCCGCCTTCGAGGGCACCATCCGGCCGGGCGATGTTTTTCTCCTCAACGACCCCTATCGGGGAGGCAATCATCTACCCGATCTCACCGCCTTCGTGCCGGTCTTCGCCGACGGCCGGCATCTGTTCTGGGCGATCAACCGGGCGCACCAGTCGGACATCGGCGGCTCGACTCACGGCGCCTACAATCCGGCCGCCACCGAGATCTGGCAGGAGGGCATCCGGGTACCGCCGCTGCGCCTCTACGAGGCCGGCGTGCTGCGGGCCGACCTGCTCGAGCTCTTGGCGCTCAATGTCCGCCATCCGCGCGACTTCAAGGGCGATCTCGCCGCCATGATCGGCTCCGCCCGGCTCGGTGCGCGGCGGCTCGAAGCGCTGCTGGCCGAACTCGGAATCGAGCGGACGCTCGCGGCGGTCGAAGCGGTGCTCGACGGCGCCGAGCGGCGGGTGCGCGCGATCCTGGCGTCTTGGCCCGACGGCACCTGGCGGGGCGAGGCGCGGCTCGACGACGACGGGCACGGGCGCGAGGATGTCGCGATCCGCGCCATCGTCCACAAAAGCGGCAGCGCGCTCGAGATCGACCTCTCGGAGAGCGATCCGGAGTGCGACGGCTTCGTCAATTCCTCGCTGCCCAACACCTATTCCGCCTGCGTGGTGGCCCTCGCCTACCTGATCGACCCGGACATCCCGAAGAACGACGGCGCCTTCCGCCCGCTTTCGCTCAAGACCCGGGAAGGTACGGTCGTGCATCCGCGCGAGGGGCGGCCCGTCACGCTCTGCACCAACCATTGCGGCCAGGAGATCATCGAGGCGATCGTCAAGGCCTTGGCGCCGATCTGCCCCGATCGGGCGATGGCGGGCTGGGGGCGCCGGTTCCGGGTGGCGCTGCGCGGGATCGACCCGCGTTCCGGGCGGCCCTTCCTCTGGCACCTGTTCCAGGCGCGGCCGGGCGGCGGCGCGTCGGCCGCCGGGGACGGCTGGCCCGCCGCCGGCGAGTGGCAAGCCGCGGGCGGCATCAAGTTCGGCTCGCTCGAGGTCCACGAGGTGCGCTTCCCGCTCTTCTTCGCCCGCCACGAGCTGCGCCCGGACAGCGGCGGCCTCGGCGAACATCGCGGCGGTCCGGGGGCGATCCTCGAGATGCGGATCGAAGTCGACGAGCCCGCGGTCGCGAACACGGCCGGCGACGGCGTGCGGCACGGGGCGTGCGGCATCCTCGGCGGCAAGGACGGTGCGCCGCACGATTATCGGCTGCGCTCGGCCGATGGCGGCGAGCGGGTCTTGAAGACCAAGGAGGTCGGGATCCTCGTGCGGCCGGGCGACGTGCTCGTAGCACGCTCGGGCGGTGGCGGCGGCTGGGGCGATCCGGCCCGCCGCTCGGCCGCCGCGCACGCCCGCGACCGGCTCGAGGGCTATGTCGGCGAGGCGCAGGGGGAGCGGGCATGATCCGGATCGGCATCGACGTGGGCGGCACCTTCACCGACCTCGTCGCGGTCGACGAAGCGGGTCGCTTGTTCCACGCCAAGGCTCCCTCGACCCCGCAGGACCAGTCGATCGGCGTGCTCGACGGCTTGGCCCGCCTCGCCGAGGCGATGGGGATCGACCGCGCGACGCTCCTCGCCCGCACCGAGCGAATCGTTCACGGCACCACGGTCGCCACCAACGCGCTCCTCGAACGCAAAGGAGCCAAGGTCGGCCTGTTGACGACGGAAGGCCATCGCGACGTCCTCGAGATGCGCGAGGGGCTCAAGGAGGATCGCTACGATCTCCGGCAAAGGCCGCCCGAACCGTTGGTGCCGCGGCGGCTGCGGCTCGGGGTACGCGAGCGGATCCGCGCCGACGGACGGATCGAAACACCGCTCGATCCGGCCTCCCTCGAGGCCGCGATCGAAAGGCTGCGCGCGGAACGGGTCGAATCGGTCGCGGTCTGTTATCTGCACGCCTGGCGCGACCCGGTCCACGAGCGGGCGACCGGCGAGGCGCTGGCGCGGCTCCTGCCCGGCGTGCCGGTCTCCCTCTCGAGCGAGGTCTGGCCGCAGATCAAGGAATTCGAGCGGGTCTCGACGACGGTCGTGAACGCCTATGTGCAACCGGCGCTGGCCCGCTATCTGGGGCGGCTCGACGAGCGCCTCGCCGCAGCGGGCTATCGCGGGCCGCTTCTCGTCATGACGAGCCACGGCGGTGTGGGGACGGTCGCCGAGGTGGTACGCCTCGCGGCCGGTGCGGTGCTCTCCGGCCCCGCGGGCGGGATCGCAGCGGCCCGCCAGGTGGCCCGCGTCCTCGCCGCACCCGACCTCGTGCCGTTCGACATGGGCGGGACCTCGACCGACATCGCGCTGATCCAGGGCGGGCGGGCCACGATCGCCTCGGATCGCAAGTTCGCGGGTCAGCGGATCGCGCTCGCCTCGCTCGACATCGTGAGCATCGGCGCGGGCGGCGGCTCGATCGCGCGGCTCGACGCGGGCGGGATCCTGCAGGTCGGTCCCGAGAGTGCCGGTGCGGATCCGGGCCCGGCCTGCTACGGCCGGGGCGGGGTGCACGCGACCGTGACCGATGCCGATCTCGTGCTCGGCTATCTCGATCCCGAGCGCTTCGCCGGCGGTCGCCTGCGGCTCGATCGGGCCGCGGCCGAGCGCGTGGTGGGCCGCCTCGCGCACGAGCTCGGCTGCGGGCTCGAGCAGGCGGCAGCCGGCATCCAGCGCGTGATCGACACCAAGATGGCCGACGGCGTGCGGATCGTTTCGGTGCGCCGCGGCGTCGATCCGAGGGGCTTCGCCCTGCTCGCCTTCGGCGGTGCCGCGGGCTTGCATGCGAGCGCCGTCGCCCGCGCGCTCGGGATGACCCGGATGCTCGTCCCGCGCCTCGCTTCGGTGCTCTCGGCCTATGGCATGCTCGCTTCCGATCTCCGGGTCGAGCTGTCGCGCTCGCACGTCGGCGAAGCGCATGCGCTCGACGCCGACGAGCTCCGGGCCCTCGTGGCGGCCCTCGAAGCCGAAGGCCGCGCCCGGCTCGAGGCGGCGGGCTTTTCCGGCCCGGTGCGCGTCCACCGCACCGCCGAGATGCGCTATGGTGAACAGATCTTCGAGGTGGCGGTCGACCTCGACCCGATCCCTTGGGACGCGCCGGATCTGCTCGATCGGATCGCGGCCGCGTTCCATCGGCGCCACGAAGAGCTCTATACCTACGCGCTGCCCGATCGCACGCCCGTCTTGGTCAACCTGCGCGTCGCGGTCGTGGGCGAGCTCGGAGCCCCGCCCACCGAGCCGGCACGGCCGGCCGGACCGCCGGCGGCACCCGTCGGCCGGCGCGCGATCTTCCTCGAGCGATGGGTCGAAGCCCCGGTGTTCGCGATGGACGCGCTCGCACCCGGGCAGTCGATCGACGGACCCGCCCTCGTCGAATCCGCCACCACGACCGTCCTTTTGCGACCCGGGGATCGGGCCCGGGTGACGAGCGAGGGCTGGCTCGACATCACCTTACCGGTGGGCTGAGGCGGCGCGGCCGGTGCTCGCCGCGCCCCTCGCTCAGGCGCCGATCGGCACCACCCGCAGCGCTCGCAGCCGTTGCGGGGCGTCGTCGGGCCGCTTGGGCGGCTTCGGCATCTCGGGTAGATCGAGCTCGACCTTTGCGTAGGGGATCAGGCTCAACAGGTGACGGATCAACGCCAGCCGGCCACGACGTTGATCGTCGAAATCGACCAGATACCAGGGCGCGAAATCGGTGTCGGTGGCATCCAGCATCCGCTGATAGGCTTTCGTGTATTCCCAGTACCGCTTGATCGCTTCGACGTCCATCGGGCTGAGCTTCCAGTGTTTCTTGGGGTCGGTCAGCCGAGAACGGAAACGCTCGAGCTGGACGTCTTGACGCACTTCCAAGAAATACTTGATCAGCCGAATGCCGGACTCGGCGACCTGGCGCTCGAAGAAGGGTGTGGTCTGGAGGAACCGTTCGGTCTCGGCCGGGGTGCAGAAGCCCATGACCGGCTCGACGCCCGCCCGGTTGTACCAGGACCGATCGAACAGGACGATCTCGCCGGCCGCCGGAAAGTGCGTGATGTAGCGCTGGATGTAGAGTTGGCTGCGCTCGCGATCGGACGGCTTGGGCAACGCCACGTGCTTGAAGACGCGCGGGCTCGTCCGCTGCAGGATCCTCGCGATCACGCCACCCTTGCCGGCCGTGTCGCGGCCCTCGAAGACGACGATGACGCGTGCACCGGTGGCGACGGTCCATTCCTGCAAGCGGACGAGCTCGACCTGGAGCTTTTCGAGCTCCTTTTCGAACTCTTTGCGCTTCATTTTCGGCAGCCCGCTGGTGACGGGCGCCGCCGGCGTCGGATCGGCCGCCGTCTTCGACGTCGCGTCGTCGCTCTTGTCTTTGTTTTTCTTGTTCTTCGCCATCGACCGCTCCGGACCGGCGCTCGCTGTCACGCTATCGTCACGGAGCGATCAGGGCAACGCCGCGCGCTCCGGCTCGATCAGGCGAAAGGTGACGGGCACGGTCACGCGTCCCTCGACGGCTTCCGTACCCCGCCGGGCGGGGCGGAAGCGCCAGCGACGCACCGCCTCGAGCGCCGCCTCGTCGAGAAGCCCCGAGCCGCTCGATCGCGCGATCGCGACACGCTCGGGGAGACCCTCGGCGCTCACCAGCACGTCCAGCGTCACCGTGCCTTCGATGCCGCGCCGGCGTGCGGCCGTGGGGTAACGCGGCAGCGGGTTGTCGGGCGAGCCGGTGACGAAGCCCGGCGGCAGCGAGGGCTCGCCCTCCCCGCTCGCGGCCGGCGCATCCCCCGCGCCGCCGGGGCCCGGAGCCGCCAGCGACGCGGAGCGGTCCGGCTCGCGCACGCCCGCACCGGCGCTTCGAGCCTCCCTGCGAAGCGCCGTCGAACGCGCCGGCTCGCGCCGCTGCGCGCTCTGCGGCACGGGCCGCGGCGGCCGCGGCCCCACCGCGGGAATCTCGCGCTCTTGCGCGCTTCCCGGTGCCCGCCGGGATTCGGCGAAGGGCGGTTCGAGGGCGGGCAGCGCGGGCTGTGGTTGCCGCGAGGCGGCCGCTGCCGACTCGTCCTCGCCGGCCGGGCCCGCCCTTTCCGTGGCGGCCGCTGCGGATCGCTCCGCCCCCTGCTCGTCGCGCTCCGCGGCGCTGCCACCGCCAGCCGGTGGCGTCT
>JANWZN010000420.1 GCA_025054575.1 Geminicoccaceae bacterium
GGCCGCCGCCCCCGGCTCCCGCCCACGACGTCGTCGGAGATTCGCCCATGCGACTGCGGACCCTCGTGTGGGCGACCACGCTCTGGACCGCGGCCGGCTCGGCCCGGGCCGCGCCGGTTCGGCTCGACGGCGCGATGCTCGACGCGATCGCCGCGGGTGCCTTGCGCGCGAGCTTTTTCACGGTCGCCAGCGCCGCGACGGCCGCGGCGAACGGCGTGGATTCGCGCTCGCAGGCGGATGCCACGATGACCGCCGACCGCCGGTCGATGTCGGTCCGGACGACGAGCCGGGCCGGTGCGCGCCTGCGCTGAGCCCGTCTACGCCCAACGGTCGATCCACTCCCGCGCCCTTGCCCGAACGTCGCCCGCGGCTCAGACTGCAGCCTGGTCGGCGGGTGGTTCGAGGTACCTCGAGGAGGGACGGGCATGCGGCGAGCAGGGCTCGGCATCCTGGTCGCGGCGGGTTTGCTGGCGGCCATGACGGTCGAGGCGCGGGCGGGCGAGTACGTGCTCTC
>JANWZN010000421.1 GCA_025054575.1 Geminicoccaceae bacterium
GGCGAAGCGGCGACCACGTCTCGCCGCCGTCCGACGTGCGCAGCAGCCGCGTGGTCGTGGTGCAGGTTTCGGAGTTGCAGCGGCCCTCCGCGGACAGCGCCCAGCCAAGCTGCGCGGTGCGCCATTCGAGACGTTGCAGGCCGCGCGGCAGCGAAAACGAACGCGCCCGTTGCCACGTCTCACCGGCGTCGGCGGTCGTGCGCCACTCCAGCCGCGCGCCGCTTTCGTCTCGAACCACAACGGGCATCGCGCCGCTCTTCCGCGAGTCGAACAGCGGCGGCTGAAGCTGAGCGCGCGCCGCGTCCCCCCACTCCAGGCTCACCGGCTGCCAGCTCGCGCCGCCATCGGTCGTCCGATACAGCTCCGCGCCGGTCACGCCGCCCGCCGTCCAGCCGATCTCCGGTGTGACGAAGCGCACCGGCTCGCCGAGGGGAATGGTCTGCCGCGCCCACGTCTCGCCGCCGTCCGCGGTGTGGAACAGCGCGCCCAGGCTGAAGTTGGCGCTGCCGGCC
>JANWZN010000422.1 GCA_025054575.1 Geminicoccaceae bacterium
ATGCACAGCCGCATGATCGGCGACTACGGGGGGGTGGTGAATCCCATGCCGTGGTTCGCCACGCTGTTCGTGCTGTTCGCGATGGCGAACGCCGGCCTGCCCGGGACCTCGGGCTTCGTGGGCGAGTTCATGGTGGCGCTCGCCGCCTTCCAGGCCTCTCCCTGGGTGGCGGCCGCGGCCGCCCTCACCCTGATCCTCGGCGCGGCCTACACGCTGTGGCTGGTCAAGCGGGTGATCTTCGGCCCCGAGGCCAGCCCGGAGGTGAAGGCGCTCGGCGATCTCCGGCCCCACGAGGCGCTGACGCTCGTCGGCTTCGCCGTCTTCGTGCTGCTGATCGGGGTGTGGCCGGCGCCGGTGGTGGAGCTGATGGACGCCGCGGTCGCCGAGCTGATCGCGCGGATCGGCGGGCGGGGCGCGTGAGGAGCGCATGGGGATGATCGACTACGGCCGCGACCTGCTTCTGGTGCTGCCCGAGCTGGTGGTCCTCGGGGGCCTGTGCGTGGTGCTGCT
>JANWZN010000423.1 GCA_025054575.1 Geminicoccaceae bacterium
GGCATGAGCATGGACGAGAAGACGGAAGCGTTGCGCACGTACGCTGCGCTTGCGGGCGTCGCGATCCCACAGGCGCGAATCGGCGCGATCGCCGAAACGCTCGCGCGGCAGCTCGCGGCCGAGCGCGCGGCGACCGGCACACTCGAATTCGAGGTCGAACCGTCCTCCTTCGTCGCGACGCTCGCGCGGAGCGCGTCGTGAGCGAGCTTCTGCAGGCGGGCGCGGCAGAACTCGTACGGCTGCTGCGCGCGAAAAAGGCGAGCGCCCGCGACGTCATGCAGGCGACGCTCGCGGCGGCCGACGCCGCGGACCGCAGCCTTGCGCGCGGCGCGGTCGCCGGCCCGCTTCACGGCGTGCCCATGGCGCACAAGGACATGTTCTATCGCGAAGGCGTCGCCTCGAGCCTCGGCTCGAGGATCGGTCCCGCGCGCCCCGCCCCTACCACCGCGACGGTGCTCAAGCGACTCGATGCCGCTGGCGCGATCCAGTTCGGCGTCCTTCACATGACCG
>JANWZN010000424.1 GCA_025054575.1 Geminicoccaceae bacterium
TGGCGGAGCTCGCGCGGCACCCCGAGCGCCTGGTCGCGATCGGCTGGGACCGCAAGGTCGCCGGCGACTATCGGGCCGGGCTGAGGGTGGCGGTGGACAACCGCCCGGGCGTGCTCGCCCAGGTCGCGGCGGCGATCGCCGACCGCGGCTCGAACATCGAGAACGTCGAGTACCAGGAGCGGGACCGGGCGGTGGCCACCATCCTGCTGGTGATCGAGGTGCGCGATCGCCGCCACCTCGCCGACGTGATGCGGGCCTTGCGCCACCTGCCCTCGCTCCACGGCATCGAGCGGGTGATGAGCTAAGATCGGCGCGCGTTCCCGGTCGGGCAGCGGCGGAGGCGGCGATGAACAGGCAGGTGATCCGCAGCGAGGACGCGCCGGCGGCGATCGGCACCTACTCCCAGGCGGTGCGGGTGGGAGCGACCGTCTATCTCTCGGGGCAGATCCCGCTCGATCCGGTCTCCGGGGAGCTCGTCAGCGGCGACATCGAGGCGGAGATCCGCCGCG
>JANWZN010000425.1 GCA_025054575.1 Geminicoccaceae bacterium
GGTGCACGTCAACGAGCAGAGCCAGTTCAGCCTGGCACGCACCCTGCGGCGCAACGGCTTTCGGCGCGTCAGAGCCTGGCTGGATTCGCCGCCGCAGAATCGCAAGGAGAACGCGGCTTTTGCCGTTGCCCGCAAGGTGCTCTTCGGCGTGCCGCCCTTTCGCTACTTCTTCGAGCGCGAAGTGTTCGCGGTAGGAGAGAAATAAATGCCCTCACCGTTTCCGGGGATGGACCCCTATCTCGAAGCGCCGGATGTTTGGGAAGGCTTCCATGCCAACCTGGCAACGGAGATTCAGAATCAGCTGAACCCACGCCTGCGCCCCAAATACGTCGCCCGGCTCGCGCCGTACGTGGTGCTGGCCGAGCGTGCGGTCGAGGAGCCGGCGCAGCGCGTCAAGCCGGACGTCGCCCTCTACCAACTGCGCGAAGTCGCCGCAGCCTACACCGTCGCCGCGCCGGCAACGCCTCAGCCGCCCGCCATCACGCCGCCAGGACTTATCGCTGCCGTC
>JANWZN010000426.1 GCA_025054575.1 Geminicoccaceae bacterium
TCCTCACCGTCGACGAGCGCGGGACCGTGCTCGCGGGACGCGGTCGGCCCTCGGCGGAGACCGCGCTGCACCTGCAGATCTATGCCCTCCGTCCCGAGGCGGGTGCGGTGCTGCACACGCACTCGCCAGCGCAGACCGTCGCCTCGCGTCTGTATGCAGAGGCGGGCGCGCTGCGCTTTTCCGGCTACGAGCTGCTCGAGGGCTTCGCCGGCATCGGCACCCACGAGACCGAGCTCGAGCTCCCGGTGGTGCCCAATAGCCAGGACATGGCCGAGATCGCGCGGCGGATCGCGCCGGCGCTCGCCCGCGAGCGCTGCTTCGGCTATCTCATCGCCGGTCACGGGCTGTATGCTTGGGGCCGCGATCCGGAGGAGGCCGCGAGGCATCTCGAGGCCTTCGAGTTCCTGATCCGCTGCGAGCTCGAGCTGAGGAGGCTTTCGCGATGAGTCGGCTCAGGGTCTTCGCCGAGGAGGATCCCGACCGCCCGCTGCTGGTGACCGACGACGG
>JANWZN010000427.1 GCA_025054575.1 Geminicoccaceae bacterium
AAGCCCTTCCGGGTGCACCTGCGCGCCCCCGGCTTCGCACATCTCTCGGCGATCGATGCCATCGTCCGCGGCCACATGCTGCCGGACGTGGTCGCGGTGATCGGGACCCTCGACATCGTCTTCGGGGAGATCGACCGATGAAGGCCACCGGCAACTTCGCCAGGGTCGAGGGCGTCGACCCGAACCGCGCGCTCAGCGCCGAGACCCGCGCCCGCATCGACCGCTGGGTGGCCAAGTTCCCGCCGGAGCGCAAGCGCTCGGCGCTGATCCAGGCGCTGATGGCGGCCCAGGACCAGAACGGCGGCTGGCTCAGCGACGAGCTGATCGCCGCGGTGGCCAAGTATCTCGGCCTGCCGCCGGTGTGGGCCTACGAGGTGGCGACCTTCTACTCGATGTTCGACCTGAAGCCCGTCGGGCGGCACAAGGTGGCGATCTGCACCAACATCTCCTGCTGGCTGAACGGCGCCGAGGAGATCGTCCGCCACTGCGAGCGCAAGCTCGGC
>JANWZN010000428.1:0-232 GCA_025054575.1 Geminicoccaceae bacterium
CGTTCCCAGAGCAGGTTCGAGATAATCCCCTCGTCGCGCGGGCGGGGTTTCTGGCGCATGATGCTCTTATCGCCCGGCTCGAACGCCATCGCCACATCCTGCAAGCCGTTCGTGACGAGGTTCAGCCACAGCAGCTGCGCGGGCAACATCGGCATCGGCATGCCCAGCAGCACGGCGAACAGGAACATCAGCACGGAGCCTGCGCCCGTCGAGATGAGGAAGAAGGTCGCGT
>JANWZN010000428.1:242-503 GCA_025054575.1 Geminicoccaceae bacterium
AGGTTCTTGAAGGCGACGCGCCCCTCGTCGACGGCGTTGCGGATGCTCACGAAGTTGTCGTCCGCCAGCACGATATCGGCGGCTTCGCGGGCGACATCAGTGCCGCTTTTGCCCATCGCCACGCCGACATCGGCGGCTTTGAGCGCAGGGGCATCGTTCACCCCATCGCCCGTAACCGCCACCGTCTCGCCGTTCGCCTGCAACGCCCGCACCACGCGCAGCTTATGCTCAGGCGACACACGGGCGAACACATTCACCGTG
>JANWZN010000429.1 GCA_025054575.1 Geminicoccaceae bacterium
AGGAGCTCGAGACGGTCGCCGGGCTGGTGCGCGAGGACGCGCTCACCGGTGCGCTCAACCGCCGCGGGCTGGAAGAGGCGTTCGCCGCCGAGTGCGCGCGCGCCGAACGACGCGGCGAGCCGCTCGCGCTCGCGGTGCTCGACCTGGACGACTAAACGGCGCACAACGACCGGCTCGGGCACCAGGCAGGCGATGCGGCGCTCGCGCACCTTGCGCGCGTCGCGCGCCAGGCGCTGCGGCCGACCGACGTGGTCACCCGCTACGGCGGCGAGGAGTTCGTGATCCTGCTGCCCGGCAGCGACGCCGAGGAGGCCGCGCGCGTCGTCGCACGCGTGCAGCACGCGCTCACGCGCCACCTGTTCCGGCACCACGCGCACAAGGTGCTGATCACCTTCAGCGCCGGGGTGGCCGAACGGCGCCCGGGCGAGACGCGCGAGGCGCTCGTCGCGCGCGCCGACGCCGCGATGTACGAGGCGAAGCGCAGCGGCAAGAACCGCGTCGTC
>JANWZN010000042.1 GCA_025054575.1 Geminicoccaceae bacterium
GCGCGCCGGCTCGCCGACTCGCCGTTTGCGGTCCTGGCCGGCCTCGAGGTCCGCGCTTGAGCGACGCGCCCGCCGACCGCTGCGGCCTGCGCCTCGACAAGTGGCTGTGGCACGCCCGCTTCGTCCGCCGCCGCGAGCTCGCGGCCGGGCTCGTGGCCGAGCGGCGGGTGCGGCTCAACGGCCAGCCGGTGGCCAAGACCCACCAGCTCGTCCGCCCGGGCGACGTGCTCGTGCTCACCGAGCGCGAGCGCATCCGGGTCGTGCGCGTCAAGGAGCTGGGCCTGCGCCGGCAGGGTGCCGCCGAGGCCGCCGCGCTCTACGAGCTGGTCGCGGTCGAGCCCTGATCGGCCGACGGGCGCCGCGCCGCCCGCTCGCCGAAGATCGCGGTGCCGACCCGGACGATCGTGGCGCCGAAGGCGATCGCGGTCTCGAAGTCCGCGCTCATGCCGATGCTGACCTCGGCGAGCTCGTGGCGGCGGGCGAGCTTGGCCAGAAGCGCCGCATAGGGTGCGACGTCCTCCTCGGCCGGCGGGATCGCCATGAGGCCCGTGACCGGCAGCTTCAGCTCGCCGCGACAGAGGTCGAGGAAGGCCGGGAGCTCCTCCGGCCGGATCCCGGCTTTTTGCGGTTCCTCGGCCAGGTTGACCTCGACCAGAAGCCGCTTCGTGCGGGCCTCCGGCCGGGCGAGCGCGTCGGCCAGGGCATGCGCGAGCTTGGGCCGGTCGAGGGTCTGGACGACGTCGAAGAGCTGGACCGCGGCGCGCGCCTTGTTGGTCTGGAGCGCGCCCACGAGGTGCAGCTCGACGCCGGGATAGCGCGCGCGCAAGTCCGGCCAGCGCGCTTGCGCCTCTTGCACATAGTTCTCGCCGAAGATCCGCTGGCCGGCTTCGAGCGCCGCCTCGATCCGGGCGGCGGGCTGCGCCTTGCTCACCGCGACGAGGGTGATCGCGGCCGGATCGCGCCCGGCCGCACGGGCCGCCGCCGCGATCCGCCGTCGCACCTCCGCGAGGCGGGCGCGAACCGCCTCGGCCTCGCCTTGTTCCTCGATCATCCGCGGCTATCCTCCGGCCACCCGCGAAGCTGCGCCCCGGTCGGGAGGTGTCAAGTGACGTTCGACGAGATCATGGCGCCCTTGGGCGGTGCCCGCTTCCTCGAAGAGCATCTCGGCAAGGCCCCGCTCCATCTCGAGGGACCGCCCACGAAATGGGCGGCGGTCATGAACTGGGAGGTGCTCAACCGGCTGCTCGGTGCCGCCACCATCTGGTCGCACGCTTCGCTGCCGCTCGTCCTCGACAAGGAGCCGGTGCCACCCGGCGCCTATTGCGCGCCCGCCCCCGGCCGCGACGGCGGCACCGTGCTGCGCCCCGATCCGGCCAAGGTCAAGGCGTTCCTGGCGCGCGGGGCGACCCTCGTGGCCAACGACATCGACCAGCTCACCCCCGAACTGCGGGCCTTCTGCCGGGCGATGGAGGCGGCACTCGGCGGCAAGGTCCAGGCCAATCTCTACCTCTCGAGCAAGCGCCGGCAGGGCTTCGCGGTCCATTTCGACACCCACGACGTGTTCGCCGTCCACTGCATGGGCGAGAAGACCTGGGCGGTGTTCGAGGGCCGTGCGGAGGATCCGATCGCGCACCCGATGTTCAAGTCGCTGCCCCCGGACCATCACGAGAAAGCCAAGGGCAAATTGTGGAAGGAGGTCCGGCTCAAGCCCGGCGATCTGCTCTATCTGCCGCGCGGTCAATATCACTACGCTCTGGCCGATGACGGGCCCTGCTGCCACATCGCCTTCGGCGTGACCTATCCGATTGGTCTCGACGTCGTCTCCTACCTCTTCGAGCGGATGGTGGCCGAGCCCTTGGCACGCGCCAACCTGCCGCGCGATCCGGGCGCCCTCGCCCGCCGGCTCGCGGCTCTCGGCGACCGGCTCGCGGCGGTGACCGCGGACGCCAAGACGCTGGCCGACATCCAGGCCTTCCAGGCCGGCTACCGCTACGCGCGCGAGGACTACGATCTGCCGGGGCTGATCGAGCGGGCCCAGAGCCGCTGGCGCCGCCGCCACGACGACTTCAAGGTGGTCGAACAGGCCGGCAAGACGATCCTGGTCCGCACCAGCACCCGCGAGGGGGTGGAGGTGCCGGTCGCGATCAAGGACCTCCTGGCCTGGGTCGTCGACCGCGAGGGTTTCGAGCGGGCCGAGCTCGAGCGCGCCTTCCCGGGTCGATCGCCGGCCCAGCTCGACTCGTTTCTGGCGCAGCTCGAAAAGACGCGGGTGATCACCCCCGTCTGAGCCCGCCAAACGGGCAGAGCCTGCCCGATCGAGCGGCAATCGCGGCGAACACCTGTTGCCGACCGGCGACAGATTCGTCACGCGCACGTCACGGTCCCTTCGCGCGCGCTTGCACGGCGGGCACCGCAGCGGTCGGATCGACGCCGTCGCAACCTTCGCGAGGAGATCGACGGCATGATCGCATCGTCGCATCGCCCGACGCGCGCGGGGCTTCTGTTGGCCTCGAGCGCGCTCGTCGCCGCCGGCACGCTGTTGGCCGCGGCTCCGGCCGCCGCGCAACTGGGCCCGCAAGTGGGCCCCGGCGGCAAGCTCGACATCACGGTGACCGGCTTCTCGCGCTTCTTGTGGGCGGTCGGCGATGTCAAGGAGAAGACCGGCGCTCAGAACTCGAGCTCGGACTTCCGCAACGACACCGAAGTCCACATCGTCGCCCGCGGCAAGGACGCCAACACCGGGATCGAGTACGGCGCGACGATCGAGTTCGAGGCCGACACCAACCGCACCGACAACACCGACGAGACCTGGGTCATCCTCAAAGGTGCGTTCGGCGAGTTCCGCTTCGGCGACGAGGACGGTGCGGCCGACAACATGAAGGTCGGCGGCTTCTCGGTCGCGGTCGGGACCGGCGGTATCGACGGCTCGGTGATCGACACCCCCCTCGTGGTCGGACCCACCAACAGCGACGACGCCACCAAAATCATCTACTATTCGCCCTCGCTCGCGGGCTTCCAGCTCGGGATCAGCTACGCCGCGAGCGGCACCAGCAACGGCGACAATCTCGCGGTCACCAACGCCGGCGGCCTCAAAGACTGGTTCGAGGGCGGCCTCACCTGGACCGGCGCGTTCGGCGGCGTCGGCATCACCGCGAGCGTGGTCGGCGGCTACGCCACGGCCGACTTCACCGCCGCCGACGACGAGCTCAAGACGATCTTCGGCGGCCTGCAGGTCGACGCCTTCGGCATCTCGCTCGCCGGCGGTATCGGCACCGAAGAGGTGCTCGGGATCGATCGCGACTGGTACAATCTCGGCGCCAAGGCGGTGATCGGCCCGGTGGCGCTCTCCGTCACCTGGGGCCAGGCGCAACTCGATCCGGGGCCCGATCCGAAGAACCTCGTTCTCGGTGCGGAGATCGGCATCGTGCCGGGTGTCGCCCTCTCGGGCGAGGTCTCGTTCTTCGACGAGGATCGCGGCGGCGACGACGACGGCGTGCTGGGCGTCGTTCGCCTCGGGGTCGACTTCTGAGATGGTTCCGCTCGGCCCGGGCGAGCAGCGGTCTTGTTGCACGCTCGACACAAAGCCCGGGCCGAGGGCGGGCGATTCGGCCGCTTCGGCTTGCCGCGTGTCGCCGCGGTCTGAATAAAGGGGCGGGTGCAGCCGGCGGGTGCGATCCCACGCGTCGGCGGAACGGGGGGCCGGTTCCAGCCGGTCGACCGACGGTCGGGCTTCGAACGAGCACCTGAACCGAGGTGCGGAGGAGAGACCAAACGATGACCATCAAGAAGATCCTGTTGGGGACGTCCGCGCTGCTCGGTGCGGGCATGATCGCCGCCGCGTCCCCCGCCCTTGCCCAGCAGGGGCCGCAGGTCGGCCCGGGCGGCAAGCTCGACATCAGCGTGACCGGCTTCGCCCGGTTCTTGTGGGTGGTGGGCGACGTCAAAGAGCGCTTCGGCGGCCAGCAGAGCTCGAGCGACTTCCGCAACGACACCGAGGTCCACATCGTCGCCCGCGGCCGCGACGAGAGCACCGGCATCCGCTACGGCGCCACGGTCGAGTTCGAGGCCGATACCAACCGCAACGACAACACCGACGAGACCTGGATCATCGTCGGCGGCACCTTCGGCGAATTCCGCTTCGGCGACGAGGACGGCGCCTCCGATCAGATGAAGCTCGGCGCCTTCACCCTCGCGGCCGGCACCGGCGGCATCGACGGCACGGTCGACTTGCCGCGGCTCGTGGCCGGGGTGAACACCGGCGACGCCACCAAGATCATTTACTTCACACCGCGCATCGCCGGCTTCCAGCTCGGCGTGAGCTACACGCCGAACGCCTCCAGCGGCGGCGACAACCTGGCGGTCACCAACGTCGACGCCGCCAAGGACGTCTTCGAAGGCGGCTTGAACTACGTCGGCAATTTCGGCGACGTCGGCATCAAGGTCGGCGTGATCGGCCACATCGGCGACAGCACCGACGGCGACAACAAGGAGGATTTCTGGAAGATCTACGGCGGCGGCGTGGTGAGTTTCGCCGGCTTCTCGGTCGGCGGTGGTTGGGGCAAGCAGGACGTGTTCGGCAACGACATCACCTGGTTCAACGCCGGCGCCGGCGCCACGCTCGGGCCCGTCTCGCTGTCGGTCACGGGTGGTAGGGTGCTCGACGCCGACGACAAGATCGAAACCAAGGGCGTGGTGGTCAGCGCCACCGTCGGCATCCTGCCCGGCGTCACCCTCGACGGTGACCTCCTGTTCTTCGACGAGACCGGCGTCGGCGGCAACTTCGACGACGGCGTGGTCGGGGTCGTGCGGTTGGGCGTGAGCTTCTGACCCGATCGGCTCCTCTACGCTCAGCGGATGGCGGGCTTCGGCCCGCCATCTGCTTTTCCGGCCACGTTCGTACGCGATCGCGCCGCTGTGGCTTCTCCGCCCCTCCCCGACCGGCTCGCTCGATGCTATCTTCTCGCTCCGGTAGAGGGATGAAGACCATGCTCGTCGATCGGCCCCTCGTCGGGGCGATCGTTGTCGTTGCGATCCTCGTGGGGGCGGCTCCGCCCGCCGCCGCCGACGGCCTGCGCACCGGTGGTGCCTGGTCGACGCCCGAGATCGGGGGCGGCGTCGCGCTGCGTGCAGGCTCTGCGACGACGGAGCGCGCGCTGGGCGAGCCGGACCTGCGGCTGGGCTTCACGCCGCGCGGCGGTGCCAGTTTCCTGTTCGATCTCGGTACGAGCGAGGACGCCCCGCGGCTGGGGCTCGATCTCGGCCTGGCCCCGGCCGCGAGCGGCTTCGGGCGGCTCGACGGCCTGGCCCTCTTGCCGGCCGGCCGGCCGCTCGCGCTGGGCGGCGAGCCCGAGGGCGGGCTCGCCGTCGGCGGTGCCCTCGCCTGGTCCGATCTCACGCTCGGGGGCAGCTTCAGCTCGGCCCTGATCGGCCGCAGCGAGCTCGATCTCTGGAGCGCACGGGTCGGCTACGGCCCGCTCGCGGCGCGACTCGCCTATGGCCAGGCGCAGGCGCCGGGCGGGTCGGAACGGGAGCTGTGGCTGTTCGGGACCGACCTCGCGGCGCGCAACTGGCTGACTCTCGAGGGTGACGTCGGGGTCACGACCCAACCCGACCGGGAGCCGGCGACCACCGGCCGGATCGGCCTGCGCCTCAACTTCTGAGACCGGCCGCGGCAGCCTCGACCGCCGCCGAGCGGCCCGGCTGGCGCCTTGCGACCGGCGTGCTATGGTCGCGCCGCCGCCGGCCGGGCGGCGATCTCGGTGAACCACGCCCATGCGCACCACGAAGCCGTCCGGGCGGCTCCTCGCCCTCGCTCTCGGCGCCGGCCTGCTCGCCGGCTGTGCCGGTGTCGACGTGCAGCATCCCGACTGGTCGCCCTACGACCCGAAAGATCAAGCGCGCCGGCAGCGCTACGGCACCATTACCGGGACCGACGGCATCACCCTCTTCGGTATGGGCCGGCGCGGGACCGAGCCGGCCGCCGGTAGCGCGGCCGGCGCGGGCGGTGCCGCCGGCATCGGAGTGAACGCCTATCTCTGGCGGGCGAGCCTCGAGACCCTCGACTTCATCCCGCTGGTTTCCGCCGATCCCTTCGGTGGGCTGATCATCACCGATTGGTACCAGCCGGCCGAAGCGCCCGACGAACGGTTCAAGCTCCAGGTCCTGATCCGCGACGTGGTGCTGCGCGCCGATGCGGTGCGCGTGTCGGTCTTGCGCCAGCGGCGCGACGCGCGCGGCACCTGGGTCGACGTGCCCTCCGATCCGCGCACCGCGACCGAGCTCGAGGACAAGATCCTCACGCGCGCCCGGCAGATCCGCATCGCCGCCGCCGGCGGCTAGCCGGTTCGTTCGGCCCGGCGGCAAAGGCTCGTGGCCGCCGTCCATTTCGAGCAGAGGCCCGATGGGACGTTACAATCATCGCGTGAGCGAAGCCAAATGGCAGCGCATCTGGGACGAGCGCCGGACCTTCGAGGTCCGCGCCGACCCGAGCCGGCCGAAATATTACGTGCTCGAGATGTTTCCCTATCCCTCGGGCCGCATCCATATGGGCCATGTCCGCAACTATACGCTCGGCGACGTGATCGCCCGGCTCAAGCGGGCGCAGGGCTACAACGTCCTCCACCCGATGGGCTGGGACGCGTTCGGCCTGCCCGCCGAGGGGGCGGCGATCAAGCGCGGCATCCATCCCAAGACCTGGACCTGGAACAACATCGCCGAGATGCGCGCGCAGATCCGCGCCATGGGCCTGTCGATCGACTGGACCCGCGAGTTCGCGACCTGCGACCCGGCCTATTACCGGCACGAGCAGGCGATGTTCCTCGCCATGTACGAGCGCGGCCTCGTCTACCGCAAGGAGAGCTGGGTCAACTGGGATCCCGTCGACCAGACCGTGCTCGCCAACGAGCAGGTGATCGACGGCAGAGGCTGGCGCTCCGGCGCGCCGGTCGAGCGCCGCAAGCTCGCCCAGTGGTTCTTCAAGATCACCGCCTATGCCGAGGACCTGTTGGCCGCGCTCGACCGGCTCGAGCGCTGGCCGGAGAAGGTCCGGCTCATGCAGCGCAACTGGATCGGCCGCTCGGAGGGTGCGCGCATCGCCTTCGAGATCCTCGGCCGCGCCGATCGCCTCGAGGTCTTCTCGACCCGGCCGGACACGCTCTTCGGCGCCTCCTTCATGGCCCTCGCCCCCGACCATCCGCTGGCCGCAGAGCTCGCCGCGCAGGATCCCGGGCTCGCCGCGTTCATCGCCGAGTGCCTCAAGGGCGGCACCTCCGAGGCGGCGCTCGAGACCGTCGAAAAGCGCGGCTACGACACCGGTTTGCGCTGCCGCAACCCGGTCCGCCCCGACCAGCTGCTGCCGGTCTACGTCGCCAACTTCGTGCTCTCCGAATACGGTACGGGGGCGATCTTCGGCTGCCCCGCCCACGACCAGCGCGATCTCGAGTTCGCCCGCACATACGGGCTGCCGGTTCGCCCCGTGGTCCTGCCCGAGGGCGCCGATCCCGCGACCTTCGCGATCGGCGAGGAGGCCTATACGGGCGATGGCCGGCTGTTCAACTCGGCCTTCCTCGACGGGCTCGACGTGCCCGCGGCCAAGAAGCGGATCGTGCAAGAGCTCGAGCGGCTCGGCGCCGGTCGCGGCGAGGTGAGCTGGCGGCTCAGGGATTGGGGGGTCTCGCGTCAGCGCTACTGGGGCTGCCCGATCCCGATGATCCATTGCCCGGGCTGCGGCGTCGTGCCGGTGCCGGTCGAGCAACTGCCGGTCCTGCTGCCGGACGACATCGACATCACGGGCGTCGGCAACCCGCTCGATCGGCATCCCACCTGGAAGCACACGAGCTGCCCGCGCTGCGGCGGACCGGCGCAGCGCGAGACCGACACCTTCGACACCTTCGTCGAGAGTTCCTGGTACTTCGCCCGCTTCTGCGATCCGAAGAACAGCGAGAAACCCTTCGACCGCGAGGCTGTCGCTTATTGGCTGCCGGTCGACCAATATATCGGCGGGATCGAGCACGCCGTCCTCCACCTGCTCTATTCCCGCTTCTTCACCCGGGCGATGCGCGATTGCGGCTATCTCGATCTCGACGAGCCGTTCGCCGGCCTCTTCACCCAAGGCATGATCACCCATCAGACCTATCGCGACGAGCAGGGCAACTGGCTCGAGCCGGGCGAGGTCGTCAAAGACGAGAGCGGCGGTCTGCGGACCCGCGACGGCCGGCGGGTGATCGCCGGTCGGGTCGAAAAGATGAGCAAATCGAAGCTCAACACCGTCGATCCGACCGAGATCATCGAGACCTACGGCGCCGACACCGCCCGGTTGTTCATGTTGTCCGACAGCCCGCCCGACCGCGACCTCGAATGGACCGACGCCGGGATCGACGGTGCGTGGCGCTACCTCAACCGGCTCTGGCGGATCGTCGACGAACGCGCGGCCGCCCTGCCGCCGCCGGGCACGCCCGTCCGCCACGAGGGCCTCGAGGGGGCGGATCTGGCCCTCGCCCGGCTGGTCCATCGCTCGATCGCGAGCGTGACCGATGCGCTCGAGCGGTTCCATTTCAACAAGGCGGTGGCGCTGATCCGGGAGCTCACCAACGGCATCGAGGACTATCGCGGCGACAATGGCCCGCTCCTGCGCGAAGCCCTCGAGACCTTCGTGCGGCTGATCGAGCCGATGACGCCGCACTTGGCCGAGGAACTCTGGGAACGGCTCGGCCACCGGCATCTGCTGGCCGACACGCCCTGGCTCGCGCCGGATCCGAGCTTGCTGGTCGAGGACCGGATCGTGCTGCCGGTCCAGATCAACGGCAGACGGCGCAGCGAGATCAGCGTGCCCAAGGGCGCCGACGCGGCCACCGTCGAAGCCGCGGCCCTGGCCGATCCCGCGGTGCGCCGGATCCTCGAAGGGCGTGCCCCCCGCCGCGTCGTCGTCGTCGCCGACAAGATCGTCAATGTCGTGGTCTGAGCCGGCCCGCTCGCGGACGCGCACGCGAAGACACCGATCGACGGCGATGCGCCAGCGAGCGGAGGCGCGATCGGACAGGCAAGCGCGAGCACGCGCCGCGGGCGCGTCGCGCCACCCTGTGCGTCGATGCGACCGCCGGCCGCGGTCGACGGAAGCGCTTCGGCCACATCGGCCCGGATCGTCCGCAGCGCGCAGCTGCGGCGCACGGTGCCGATCCGAACTCGCCGCCTCCGTCTCGATCGGCCACCTGCCGCGCGGCCGGATCGTGACAGCGCCTCGGCCGACCGCATGAGCGCCGGACCGCGACGCGGCGTTGGCGCACCGGATGCGCGAGCTACCCTCGCAGGCCGGGCGAAGCGGGCCGCCGAAGCGGGAGCAGACCCTGCCGCGATCCCGGCGCGACGCGCTTCGTGCCGCGCGATCTTGGTCTTGGCACTCGCTTGGCTGCCGGCTTGCACGCTTCGGCCGTTGCACGCCGGGGCGGGCGGCGAGCGACAGGAGGAAGCGCTCGCGGCGATCGAGATCGATGCGCCGCGCACCCGGCTGGGGCAGATCCTCGCCGAGGCCCTGCGCCGCGAGCTCGACCCGGTCGGACCGCCGCGGCCGGCCCGCTATCTCTTGATGCTCCGCGTCGACCGCGACAAGAGCCCGCTCCTGGTTCAGCTCGACGACGTCACCACCCGCTTCGACCTGCGTGTCGCCAGCCGCTTCGACCTCGTGCGCAAGGCCGACCGGGAGGTCGTGCTGCGCGGCGCCGCCCGCCGCGTCGCCAGCTACAACGTGGTCCGCGCTCCCTACGCCACGCTCGTCGCCGAGCAGGACGCGGAGCGTCGAGCCGCCGAGGAGCTCGCCCGCGAGATCCGTACCCGCCTCGCCGTCCATTTCGCGAACGGCCCGCCGTGAAGCTCGCGCCGGCACGGATCGCAGCCTTTCTCGAACGACCCGATCCCGCGATCGTCGCGGTCCTGCTCTACGGCCCCGATGCCGGCCTCGTCGCCGAGCGGGCGGCGAGGCTGGTTCGTGCGGTCGCGGGCGAGCCCGCCGATCCGTTCCGCGCGAGCGAGCTCGAGCCCGAGCGTGTCGCGGCCCGACCCGCGCTCCTGTTGCTCGAGGCGCAAGCCCTGTCGTTCACGGGCGGCCGCCGGGTCGTCCGCGTGCGCGACGCCGACGACGGCCTCGCCGCCGCCCTCCGCGAGCTGCTCTCCCTCGAGCGGGCCGAAGCGCTGGTCGTGATCGAGGCGGGCGAGCTCGGCCCCGGCTCGAAGCTCCGCCAGCTCGCCGAGCGCGCCACCAACGCCGCCGCGATCGGCTGTTGGCCGGAAGCCGAGCGGGATCGCCCCGCGACCGTGCGCGCGATCCTGGCCGAGCACGGCCTCGTGGCCGAGCCCGACGCGCTCGCCTGGCTCGTCGACCGTCTCGCCGCCGACCGTGGGGTGATGCGGGGCGAGCTCGACAAGCTCGCCCTTTATTTGGCCGATCGACCGCCGGAGGAAGCCGGCCGACCGCGCAGCCGAACCGCCACCGTCCGCCTGGAGGACGCGATCGCGGCCGTGGGCGACGGGTCGGCGCTGGCGCTCGACGATGCGATCTTCGCCGCGCTCGCGGGTGACGCCACGCGGCTCGAACGCGACCTCGCTCGCCTGCTCGCGACCGGCGAGGCGCCGGTCCGCATTCTCCGCGCCGCCTCGGCGACCATTCTCCGGCTGTACCGTCTCCACGGCGAACTCGAGCGGGGTACCGCGCTCGAGGAAGCGCTCGCCAACGCGCGACCACCGGTTCACTTCAGGATCAAGGATCGCCTCGCAGCGGCCGTGCGACGCTGGCCATCCGACCGCCTCGCGGCGGCACTCGCACGCCTCCTCGAGGCCGAGCTCGAGATCAAGAGCGGCCGGCGGCCCGAGGAGCTGCTGTGCCGGCACGCCCTCGCCGCGCTGGCCGACCAGGCCGCCGGGTCGGCCACCCGCTGAACGTGCTGCGAGGAGAAAAAAGGCGACCCGGGAGGCGTTCGAGCCTCCCGGGTCGAGTCCGCCGCACCCGGGGGGAGCCGGGCATCGGCGCTCGGGCCAAACCGACGGTCGGGAGCGGCCACACGCAGCCACCCGACCTGCGCCACGACGTCGCAAAGCCTGTGCCAGACGGCGCCGGCCCGTTATCCAAGGGCCAGACCGGGGATCGCGGGGCGAGGTTGCGCGTGCGGCGGGCAGGGAATGCGAACCGAGCGAGCAGAGACGGTCGATAGGCGAGCGGACGTGGCGATCGCCGGCGGTGGCCTGACCGGCCTCGCGCTGGCGGCCGCGCTCGGCCGGGCCGGTTGCACGGTCGCCATCGTCGAGCAGGCACCGCTCGCGAGCCTCGTCGAGCCCGAGCACGACGGTCGCGTGACCGCCGTCGCCCTGGGCAGCCAGCGATGGCTCGCGAGCCTCGGGATCTGGGAGGCGATCGCGGCCGACGCCGAGCCGATCTTGGAGATTCTGGTCGGCGAGGCGGGCAGCCCCTCGACCGTCCACTACGATCATCGTGCGGTCGGCCGCGAGCCATTGGGGTGGATCGTGCCCAATCGCACTCTCCGCCTCGCGCTGCAGGCGGCGGTGTTCGACCGACCGGAGATCGCGATCGCGGCACCCGCGCGGATCACCGCCGTGGCGCCGCAACCCGGTAGTCTCCGCGCGACCCTCGACGACGGCCGCAGCCTGCGATGCGGGTTGCTCGCCGTCTGCGAGGGCCGGTTCTCGCCCACCCGCGACCTCCTGGGAATCGGCGCGCGTCGCTTCGACTACGGCCAGCTCGCGATCGTCGCGACCCTTTCGCACGAGCGGCCGCACCGGGGCCGCGCCGTCGAGCGCTTCTTTCCCGACGGCCCCTTCGCGATCCTGCCGATGCGCGGCCGGCGCTCCTCGATCGTGTGGGCGCTCGAGGCACGCAAGGCCCGGGCCGTGCAGGCGCTCGACGAGGAGGCGTTCGCAGCCGAGGTCGAGGAACGGTTCGGCGACATCTTGGGCGGGATCCGCCTCGAAGGCCGGCGCTGGTACTTCCCGCTCGTGCTGGTCGAGGCGGAGCGCGCCACGGGCCCCAGGGTGGCGCTCGTGGGCGACGCCGCGCGCGGGATCCACCCGATCGCCGGACAGGGCTGGAATCTGGCGCTGCGCGACGTCGCGGCGCTGGCCCAGGTGATCGCGGACCACACCGCGCTCGGCCTCGATCCGGGCGATCCGCTGGCACTCGAGCGCTACGCCGCCTGGCGCAGCTTCGACGGGCTGGCACTCGTGACGATCACCCATCACATCGACCGGCTGTTCGCGAACGACCTGGAGCCGCTTCGGCTGCTCCGCAATCTCGGCCTCGGCCTGGTCGAGCAGTTGCCACCGCTCAAGCGCTTCTTCATGCGCCACGCCATGGGTGTGGTGGGCGAGCTGCCGCGGGCGATGCGCGGCTGACATCCGTCCGCGTCGCTCGGGGCCGCAGACGAGCCGGGCGAGCGAGCGAGCCGCCGAGATCGCGACCGCGAGGATCACCCAGAGGCCGAAAACTAGCGCGCTCATCGCGGCTCCCCGGGCGGCACCTCGGGCACCGCCCGCTCCGCTTCTACCGCCCGAAAGTTAATGTTTCGTCGACGCGCATCGCCCGAGCCGGGCGTCTCGCGCAGAGCCGGCGCGTCCGCGCGCGCTTGACGCCGGAGCGGCTCGGGCGTTCAACCCCCGCCGGCACGAGAGGGGAGGTCGCGATGGCCGGCAAGGGCGACGGCGAGGGGAAGAGGCGGCTGCGTTCGCAAGCCTGGTGGGACGATCCGCACGAAGCGGACATGACCGCCCTCTACCTCGAGAAATACGTCAATTTCGGCCTCACCCGCGAGGAGCTGCAATCCGGGCGGCCGATCATCGGCATCGCCCAGACCGGCTCCGATCTCGCTCCCTGCAACCGACACCATCTCGAGCTCGCCAAACGGGTCGCCGACGGGGTCCGCGATGCGGGCGGCATCCCGCTCGAGTTCCCGGTCCACCCGATCCAGGAGACCGGCAAGCGGCCGACCGCGATGCTCGACCGCAACCTGCAATATCTCTCGCTCGTCGAGGTACTGTGGGGCTATCCGATCGACGGCGTCGTGCTCACCACCGGTTGCGACAAGACCACCCCCGCCCTGCTCATGGGTGCCGCCACGGTCGACATTCCGGCGATCGTGCTCTCCGGTGGGCCGATGCTCAACGGCTATTACAGAGGTGCTCTCGCCGGGTCCGGTACGATCATCTGGGAAGCCCGCCGGCTCATGGCCAAGGGCGAGATCGACTACGACCGGTTCATGGACATGGCGCTGGCCTCGGCCCCGTCGATCGGCCATTGCAACACCATGGGAACCGCCTCCTCGATGAACGCGATGGCCGAGGCGCTGGGCATGAGCCTGCCCGGCTGTGCCGCCATTCCCGCACCCTATCGCGAGCGCGGCCAAATCGCCTACGCCACCGGCAAGCGGATCGTGCAGATGGTGCACGAGGATCTGCGACCCTCCAAGATCCTCACGAGAAAAGCCTTCGAGAACGCGATCGTGGCCGCCGCGGCGATCGGTGCTTCGACCAATTGTCCGCCGCACGTGATCGCCATCGCCCGGCACATGGGGGTCCGGCTCGACATCACCGACTGGGAACTGGGCCGCGACGTGCCGCTTCTCGTCAACGTCCAGCCGGCGGGTGAATATTTGTGCGAGGAATATTACCGTGCGGGCGGCCTGCCGGCCGTGCTCAAGGAGCTGTTGGCGGCCGGGCGCCTGCACGGGGACGCGCTCACCGTGACCGGGAAGACGGTGGCCGAGAACCTCGAAAGCGTACCGTTCGCGAGCGATCGCCGGGTGATCCGGCCCTACGCCGATCCGTTGAAGCCCGAGGCCGGTTTCCTCGTGATCTCCGGCAACATCTTCGATGCCGCGGTTATGAAGACCTCGGTGATCACGCCGGAGTTCCGTGCGAAGTATCTCGAACATCCCGATCATCCGGGCGTGTTCGAGGGCAAGGTCGTGGTGTTCGACGGACCCGAGGACTACCACGCCCGGATCGACGATCCGGATCTCGAGGTCGACGAGAATTCCTTTCTGTTCATCCGCTACTGCGGTCCGGTCGGCTATCCCGGGGCGCCGGAAGTGGTCAACATGCGCCCGCCCAAGAAACTGATCGACAAGGGCATCCGAGCCCTGCCGACGATCGGCGACGGTCGCCAGTCCGGCACCTCCGAGAGCCCCTCGATCCTCAACGCCAGCCCGGAGGCGGCGGTCGGCGGCAATCTCGCGATCCTGCGGACGGGCGATCGGGTGCGGCTCGATCTGCACGCCCGCCGGCTGGACGTGCTCTTGAGCGAGGAGGAGATCGCCCGTCGGCGCGAGGCGCTGGCCAAGGAGAAGAAGCCGATCCCGCCCTCGCAGACGCCCTGGCAGGAGATCTACCGCTCGCTCGTGGGCCAGCTCTCGACCGGAGCGTGCCTCGAGCCCGCGGTCCTGCATCTGCGGGTGGTCGAGACCCACGGCCCCGCCCCGCGCCGGAACCACTGAGCGCGGCTTTCGGCCACTCGCGGATCACGCCCGCGGCGACGCGCGGATCGGGCCCGAGAGGGGGCGGCTGGCGGGCGCGCTTGCCCCTCATCCCCGCACCACGCCCTCGACCGCCTCGACTCGCAGGGCGGCGGCCAGGAGTGCTCGCGTGTAGGGGTGGCGCGGCGTCTCGAAGATCCGCTCGACCGGGCCTTCCTCGACCACCACCCCGTCCTTCATCACCACGACCCGATGGCTCGTCGCCCGAATGACGCGCAGATCGTGGCTGATGAAGAGATAGGCGAGCCCCCGTTTTTCTTGCAGCGCGCGCAACAGATCGAGGATCTGCGCCTGCACCGACATGTCGAGAGCACTCGTGGGCTCGTCGAGGACCAATAGCCGCGGCTCGAGCACGAGGGCCCGGGCGATCGCGATCCGCTGCCGCTGCCCGCCACTGAATTCGTGCGGATAACGGTGCATCCAGTCCGGATCGAGCCCGACCTCCTCGAGTGCCTTCGCCACCTTCCGCGCCCGCTCCTCGGCCGTGCCGAGCCGGTGGATGGCGAGACCCTCGGCGACGATCTGGCCGACCGACATCCGCGGCGAGAGCGAGCCGAACGGGTCCTGGAAGACGATCTGCATCTGCCGGCGCAAGGGCCGCAAGCGCCGCCAGGACCAGCCCTGCACGTCGGTGCCGGCGATGCGGATCGCACCGCGCGAGGGCAGCAGGCGCAACAGGGCGAGCCCGAGGGTCGTCTTGCCGGAGCCCGACTCGCCGACGATGCCGAGCGTCTCGCCCGCGCGGACCGAGAGATCGACCCCGTCGACCGCCTTCACCCAGCCCACGGTGCGCCGCAGCAGGCCGCGCTGGATCGGAAAATGGACCCTGAGATCGCGCAGCTCGGCGATCGCCACAGCGCCGTCCGCGACCGGGGCCGGCCGGCCCTTGGGCTCGGCTGCCAGGAGCTTCTGCGTGTAAGGATGGCGGGGGGCAGCGAACACCCGCGCCACCGGCCCGCTCTCGACGAGCTCGCCCCGGGTCATGACGAGCACGCGGTGGGCGACGTGGCGGACGATGGTCAAGTCGTGCGTGATCAACAGGATCGCCATCCCCATCCGCCGCTGCAGGTCCTGCAGGAGCCGCAGGATCTGCGCCTGGATGGTGACGTCGACCGCGGTCGTGGGCTCGTCGGCGATCAACAGGTCGGGCTCATTGGCGAGCGCCATCGCGATCATCACGCGCTGGCGCTGGCCGCCCGAGAGCTGGTGCGGATAGGACAGCCGTCGCTGCTCGGGGTCGGGAATGCCGACGAGGCGCAACAGTTCGAGCACCCGCGCGCGGACCTCCTCGCGGCCCAGCCGGCGGTGCAGGAGGAGTGCTTCGCCGATCTGCCGCTCGACCGTGTGCAACGGGTTCAAGGAGGTCATCGGCTCTTGGAAGATCATGGCGATCCGGTCGCCGCGGATCTGCCGCATGTAACCTTCCGGGCGGCCGACGAGCTCCTCGCCCTTGAAGCGGATCGAGCCCTGCGGGTGCTCGGCGCGCGGATAGGGCAGGAGCTGCAGGATGGAAAGCCCGGTCACCGACTTGCCGGAGCCGGATTCGCCGACGAGTGCCACCGTCTCGCCGCGCTCGATCGCAAAGGACACGCCCTTGACCGCATCGACCGTGCGACCCTCGAGGTGGAAGCGGACGGCCAGGTCGCGGACCTCGAGGAGCGGCGGCGACGTGGGCTGCGGGTCGGGGCTCACCGGAAGGTCTTCCTGGGATCGAAGGCATCGCGCACCGCCTCGCCCACGAAGACGAGGAGCGAGAGCATGGTCGCGACCACGACGAAGCCCGTGAGCCCGAGCCAGGGCGCCTGGAGATTGTTCTTGCCCTGGGAGAGGAGCTCGCCCAGCGAGGGCGAACCGGGCGGCAGGCCGAAGCCCAAGAAGTCGAGCGAGGTCAAGGTGGTGATCGAGCCGTTCAAGACGAACGGCAGGAAGGTCAGGGCCGAGACCATGGCGTTGGGCAGGACGTGGCGGAACATCAAGACGAAGTTCGAGGCACCGAGCGCGCGGGCGGCGCGAACGAAATCGAAGTTGCGCGCGCGCAAGAACTCCGCCCGCACGACGTCGACCAGGCTCATCCAGGAAAAGAGCAGCATGATCCCCAGCAGCGTCCAGAAACCCGGGGTCAAGAACGAGGCGATGATGATCAACAGATAAAGGACGGGTAGCCCGCCCCAGATCTCGAGGAAGCGCTGCAGGCCGAGATCGACCCAACCGCCGAACCAGCCCTGGATCGCCCCCATGGCGATGCCGATCAGCGAGCTCGCGAGGGTGAGGATCAGGCCGAACAGGACGGAGATGCGAAAGCCGTAGATCACGCGGGCCAGAACGTCGCGCGCCTGATCGTCGGTGCCGAGCCAGTGGCGCGCGTCGGGCGGCGAGGGGGCGGGGCCGGGGATGTCCTTGACGACCGTGTCCCAACGGTAGCGCACGGGCGGCCAGAGCATCCAGCCCTTCTCCTCGATCAGGGCCTGGACCTCGGGATCGTGGTAATCGGCCTCCGTGTCGAAGAAGCCGCCGAAGGTCGTCTCCGGGTAAGCCACGAGAAACGGCGTGTAGAACGTACCCTCGTAGCGCACGAGCAACGGCCGGTCGTTGGCGATCACTTCCGCGAACAGGCTCGCCACGAAGAGGAGGAGGAAAATGCGCAGGCTGATCGCCCCGCGCCGATTGCGCTCGAACTGGGCGAGCCGGCGCGCGCCGATCGGCGTCAGGCGCAAGGGCAGGCCCAAAAAGCGGACGGGTTCGCGGCGGACGACGGCGCTGCGCATGCCTCAGGCGGTCCGGGCCTCGAAGTCGATCCGCGGATCGACCAGGACGTAGGTGAGGTCCGAGACGATCTTCATGACGAGGCCGAGCAGGGTGAAGATGTAGAGGGTGCCGAACATCAAGGGATAGTCGCGGTTGAGTGCCGCCTCGTAGCCGAGAAGACCCAGGCCATCGAGCGAGAAGATGATCTCGATCAAGAGAGCACCGGTGAACAGCATGCCGACGAACGCCGCCGGGAAGCCCGCGATGACGATCAGCATCGCGTTGCGGAAGACGTGGCCGTAGAGCACGCGGCGCGGGGCGAGCCCCTTCGCGCGCGCGGTCACGACGTATTGTTTGTTGATCTCTTCGAGGAAGCTGTTCTTGGTCAGCATGGTGAGCGTGGCGAAGGAGCCGACCAGCATGGCCCCGATCGGCAGCACCATGTGCCAGAGATAATCGAGCACCAACTCGGGCCAGGACAACTCGCGCCAATTGTCCGAGACCAGGCCGCGCAGCGGGAAGATCTGCCAATAGCTGCCGCCCGCGAACAGGACGATCAACAACAGGGCGAAGAGAAAGGACGGGATCGCGTAGCCGACGACGATCGCCCCGCTCGTCCAGACGTCGAAGCGGGAGCCGTCGCGCACCGCCTTGGCGATGCCGAGCGGGATGGCGACGAGATAGGTCAGAAGCGTCGTCCAAACACCCAGCGAAATCGAGACCGGCATCTTCTCGAGCACGAGCTCGATCACCGTGCGGTCGCGGAAATAGCTCGTCCCGAAGTCGAAGCGCAGGTAGTCCCACAGCATCTTCAAGAAGCGCTCGTGGGCCGGCCGGTCGAAGCCGAATTGCCGCTCGAGCTGGGCGATCAGCTCGGGCGGCAGACCCTGCGCCCCGCGATAGACGCCCTGCGGTCCGGCGCCCTGCTGCGCCTGCTGGGTGAGCACGGCCGGCCCCGTCTCGCCCGCCGCACCGCCGCCGGTGAGCCGGGCGGTGGCACCGGCACCGGTGCCGGTGAGCTCGGCGATGATCTTCTCGATCGGGCCGCCCGGCGCCGCCTGGATGACGACGAAATTGACGAGCAGGATTCCGAGGAGCGTGGGGACGACCAGGAGAAGACGCCGTAGGATGTAGGCGAGCATCGAAGCGGACGGTTCAGCGCGTCACGAGGCCCGCCGCCCGACGCGCCTCGGCGAGCGCCCGTTCCTTGGCCGGGTCGATCCACCAGGAGAAGATGTCGATACCGTAGCGCGGGTTCTTGGGTGCACGCGCGAACTTGTCCCAAGCCGCGATCCAGGTCTCGCGATTGTGCCAGTGCGGAATGACGTAATGGCCCCAGATCAGGACACGGTCGAGCGCGCGACAGGCGGTGATCAGCGCCTCGCGGTCGGGTGCCTGGATGATCTTGTCGATCAGGAAGTCGACGACCGGATCCTCGATCCCGATCAGGTTGCGCGAGCCGCTCTGGCGCGCCGCAGCAGAGCCCCAGAAATTGCGCTGCTCGTTGCCGGGCGAGAGGCTCTGCGGGAAGACCGCCACCACCATGTCGAAGTCGAAATCCTCGAGCCGGCGCTGATATTGCGCATCGTCGACCGCGCGGATCCGGGCTTCGACCCCGAGCCGCTCCAAATTCTTGACGAAGGGGCCGACGATCCGCTCGAAGAGACCGCCCTGGTCCAACAGGATCTCGAAGGTCACGGGCCGGCCGCTCGCGAGTTCGACGAGCTTGCCCTGGCGGACCTCGTAGCCGCCCGCCTTCAAGATCTCGAAGGCGCGGCGCAAATTCTCGCGCAGGTTGCCGGAGCCGTCGGTCTTCGGCGCTTCGTAGACCTTCTCGAAGACCTCGCGCGGCAGACGATCGCGGAACGGCTCGAGCAGCGCCCGCTCGGCCTCCGAGATCGGCCCCCGCGCCGCGAGTTCGCTGTTGGGGAAGTAGCTCTCGGTGCGGAAATAGTTGTCGTAGAACAGGTTCTTGCGGGTCCACTCGAAGTCGAAGGCGTAGTTGAGCGCCTCCCTGAGCGCCCGGTTCTGGAAGATCGGCCGGCGCAGATTGTAGACGAAGCCCTGCATGCCGGCGCCGCCTTCGCGCGGGATCGCTTCCCGCTTGATGAGCCCGCGCTCGGCTGCCGGGCCGGTATAGCCCGTGGCCCAGAAGCGCGAGCTGTTTTCGATCCGCAGATCGAACTCGCCGGCTTTGAGCGCCTCGAGGGCAACGTTCGGGTCGCGGAAATAGACGTAGCGGACCTCGTCGTAATTGTAGCGACCGCGCATGACCGGCACGTTCGCTCCCCAATAATCGGGGACGCGTTCGTAGGTGATCGAGCGGCCGGGATCCACCGACTTGACCCGATAAGCACCGGAGGCGAGCGGCGGCTCGAGCGTGGTCTTGTCGAACTCCCGGCCCTCCCAATAGTGCTTCGGCAGGATCGGCATCTGGCCGACGATGAGCGGGAGTTCGCGGTTGATCGTGCCGTCGAAGACGAACCGCACCCGGCGCTCGCCGGCGGCCTCGGCGCGCAGCACGTTGGCGTAATAGGCGCGGTAGAAGGGCTCGCCCTTGCTCTTCAAGATCTCGAGGGAGAAGGCCACGTCCTCGACCGTGACCGGCCGGCCGTCGTGCCAGCGAGCCTCGGGACGCAGCGTGAAGGCGACCCAGCTGCGATCGGCCGGCATCTCGATCGTTTCGGCCAAGAGCCCGTATTCGGCGAAGGCCTCGTCGAGGTTCTGGACGGTGAGGCTCTCGAACGGCAGGCCCGAGCCGGCGGCGTCGTTGCCCTTCAAGATGAAGGGGTTGAGATTGTCGAAGGTGCCGATCGCAGCGAGCGTGAGCCGGCCGCCCTTGGGCGCGTTCGGGTCGGCATAGGGCAGATGGGCGAAGTCGGGCGGCAGCGCCGGGCTGCCGTGCATCGCCACGCCGTGGACCGGGCCGACCTCCTCGGCCGCGCCGGCCGCGGGCGGCATCGCACCCAGCACGAGGGCGATCAGCGCAGCACCGGCTCTCGCCCGTCGATCCCGCATGCCACACCCTCCGCGCTCGCGATCCCCTCGCACCCGTGGAACCTAGAAGCGAAGCCGGCCGCGGGAAAGCGTCAGCCGCCGGCGAGGACCGCGAGCGCTTGCGCGTGCAGCCGCGGATCGCCCGCTGCGACCATGCGCTGGTCGGCGGCGAGGCCGGGCGGGTGCCCCTGCCAGTCGCTCACCCGCCCGCCGGCACCCTCGATCACCGGCACGAGCGGCAGGACGTCGTAGGGCTCGAGATCGGCCTCGACCACGAGATCGAGAAAGCCCGCTGCCACGAGCCCGCTCGCATAGGCGTCGCCACCCCAGATCGCCTGGCGGACGCGGCCGAGGACGCGCTCGAAGGCGGCCCGCTCGGCTGTGCTCGCGAACATCTGCGGGCTCGTGCAGGAGAGGAGCGCCCGGCTTAGCTCCGGGCAGGGACGGGTCCGGCAAGGGCGGCCGTTGAAGAGGGTGGGCCGGCCCAGAACACCGATCCAGCGCTCGCCGAGGATCGCCTGATCGATCACCCCCATGACCGGCCGGCCCTCGTGCAACAGGCCGATCAGGGTCGCGAACAGCGGCCGGCCGGAGACGAACGACTTGGTGCCGTCGATCGGGTCGAACACCCACACATATTCGGCCTCGAGCCGCTCGCGGCCGTGCTCCTCGCCCAGGATCCCGTCCTCCGGGCGATGGCGGGCGACGAGCTCGCGCATGACCGCCTCGGCCTCGCGGTCGGCGATCGTGACCGGGCTCGCATCGGGCTTGGTGTCGACCGCCACGGGCGTGCGGAACCAGCGCTTCTGGATCTCGCCCGCGGCATCGGCGAGCCGGTGGGCGAAGGAAACGAGGGCGCTCGGGACCCGCTCCACCGCAGGCGGCTCAGCTGCCCGGCAGGGGCGCCGGCTGGTCGGCCAGCGTGCGCAAATAGGCGATCAGGTTGGCGCGCTCGTCGGGCTTGGGGATGCCGGCGAAGCTCATCTTGGTGCCGGGCGCGTAGGCCTTCGGGTTGGCGATGAAGGCGTCGAGCGATTCGTAGGTCCATTCGCCGCCCGTGCCGAGGAGTGCTTGGGAGTAGGCGAAGCCCTGGATGTGCCCCTTGGGCGCGTTGACGATGCCCCAGAGGTTCGGGCCGACGCCGTTCTTACCGCCTTTGTCGAAGGTGTGGCAGGAGGCGCACTTCTTGGCCGCGGTCTTGCCCGCCTCGACATCGGCCGAGGCGAGCCGCACCGCGATCGGCTCGGCGGTCGCCGGGGCCGCTGCGCCGGTTTCGGCCGGGGCCGCTTCGCCGCCCGCCGTCGCGACGACGAACGACCGCTCCTTGGGAATGTAGGGCTTGTAGAGGAAATCGGTGAGCACCGAGGAGCCGACGGCGATGATGCCGGCGGTGAGGATCGCCGCCGCGATCTTGTTGCCTTCGAGGGAGGATGCCATAGCTCGCGTCGTTCCCGCTCGTTGCCTCGAGGAGCCGGTCCCGGTCGCGGCGCGCCCCGACCGGATCGCTGCCACCGCTCGGGCGGCGCACCGCGAGTATGGGGGATGACGCCCGAACCTGCCAGCCGCGACACGGGGTCGCGCACCATCGTCCTGATCCCGGCCCGACTCGCCGCCACGCGGCTGCCCGGCAAGCCCTTGGCCGAGATCGCGGGCGAGCCGATGATCGTCCACGTCTGGCGCCGCGCGGTCGAGTCCGGCCTCGGCCGGGTCGTGGTCGCCGCCGGCGACCCGCCGATCGCCGAGGCGGTCCTGCGGGCGGGGGGCGAGGCGGTGCTCGTGCCCGACGAGGTGCCCTCGGGAACCGACCGCATCTTCCGCGCGCTCGAGCGGCTCGACCGCGACCGTTGCTACGGCCGCATCGTCAACCTGCAGGGCGATTTGCCGACGCTCGATCCGCGCGATCTCGCCCGGGTGGTCGAGCCGCTCGAACGGC
>JANWZN010000043.1 GCA_025054575.1 Geminicoccaceae bacterium
CGCGGTGAGATCGAGCGGCCGGCTCGGGTCGATCGCGACGCCCTCGGCCGTACGCGCCGCCCGGCCCGGCTCGGGCAGGAGCTCGATCCGGGTCGCCTGCGCCAAGAGACCGGCCTCGTGGCGGTCGACCTCGCCCGCGCGTTCCTGCAGCCGGCGCAAGGCCGCGTCGTCGATCCGGAACGCGGCGAGTTCGGCCGCGTAGCGGTCGATCGCGCCGGCCTTGCCGTCGGCCTCGGCCAATGCTTCGCGCAGCCGCTCGGCCTCGCCGCGGCGCTCGACCAGCTCGCGCGCGGCCCGGGCCAGGGCCAGCTGCCGGCGGGCCTCGACCGCCGCTTCGGTGGCCCGCTGCTGGGCCTGCTCGAGCTCGCGGAGACGCGCCTCGGCCTCCCCGGTTCGCTCGACCAGGCGGTCCCGTTCCGCCTCGAGCGCGCGCAAGGCCGCCTCGTCGCGCGCGAGCCGCTCGCAGCGCTCGGCGCGGGTGCGCGCTTCCTCCTCGAGGCGGCGGAATTCCGCGCCCGCTGCCTCGACCGCTTTGGCGGCGAGCGCCCGCTCCTGCTCGAGCCGCTCGATCCGGGCGAGCTCGTCGATCGCGCGCTGGAGCCGCTCGCGCACGCGGGCGCGCCGCTCCGGGGCCATGGCGCGGTCCTGCTCGGCGCGTGCCCGCTCGAGCGCGTCGACCGTCGCATCGTAGCGTTGACGCGCCGCCCGCAAGCTCGCGGCCTCGCGCTCGAGCCGCTCGATCTCGACGCGCAGGCCGGCGAGCTCCGAGTTTCGCTTCTCCTGCCCCCTCTCGGTCCAGAACCGGCCGTGGCCCGCCTCGATCCGCTCGCGCAGACGGGCGAGCTGCGGGCCGCCCGTGACGACCCCGATCTCCCGGCGCAGGGCGGCGGCCAGCCGGTCGCGCTGCGCCTCGATGGCACCCGCGGTCGTGGCCTCGAGGAAGCTCGTGCCCTGGTCGACCCAGAACAGCGCCAACAGCCCCTGATGCTCGGGACGGCGCTCGGCCCGCCCCTTGCGCGGCTCGAAGCGCAACAGCCGCTGCAGCTCGGCCTCGGCCTCGTCGCCGACCCGCCGACCGCCCGGCCAGAGGAGCGTGCAGCCGCGGCCGAACTCTTTCTCGACGCGATAGCCCACGCCGCCCAGCTCGAACGCGACCGCGACCGAGGGCGAGCCGCCCGTGTGCGGGTTCATGGCATCGCGGACCCGGCCGCCGACCGACCAGGGCTCGAGAAGGGCCGCCTTGAGTGCCGCCAGAACGGTCGACTTGCCTTCCTCGTTGTCGCCGCCGATCACCGTGAGGCCGGGATCGAGCGGGCCGATCCGCCAGGAGCCGGCGAGCTTCTTGAAGTCGCGAACGGCGATCGAGACGAGCCTCACGCGACGCTCTCCCGGCCGGAGTCGAGCCCTGCCAGCTCTTGCCAGAGCAGGCGCAGTGCCAGAGCGGCCACCGCCCGGTCCTCCTCGTTGCCGGAGGAAGCTGCCCTTTGCGCGAGCGCGCGGGCGCAAACGCCGATCGGTCCGCCGTCGTCGAGCCGGTCGAGCTCGACCGCGGTCGGCTGCAGGAGCAGGCGATCGTCGGTTTCGAGATGGCGGAGCGCGGCCGCGAGCCCGGCCAGCGCGCTGTCGAGCGCACGACGGCCGGCGAGATCGACCGAGCCCGTAAGTGCCAGCCGCAGCACGCAGCGTTCGGCGGCGGCCGGCAGCTCGCGGCGCAGCGCCTCGATCCGGAGGGCGAGCTCCTCGGGTGCGGACGGTGCGAGCTCGAGCCGCCGCTCGAGCCAGTGGAAGCGCCCGATCGCCACGGCTTCGATGCGAGGAGGTGCCCCCGGCTCGTCGAGCTCGACCAGGAGCACCTGTCCGGCCTCGCGATAGCGATAGCCGTCGGGCTCGGGCGTGCCGGCGTACCAGGTGCGCGCGGCGGCCTCGAGCGTGCCGTGGCGGTCGCCCAGGGCCAGATGGTCGAGCCGGGCGCGGAGCGCGCGGTCGCGGGCGATCGGGTTCGTGGCCTCGCCCGCCTCGGGGTGCAGGCCCTCGAGGATGCCGTGGGCGAGCCCGATCCGGATCGCGCCTGCGGGCGTGGCCGCTGTGTCCATCCAGGCGGTGAGATCCTCGGGCGTGCGCCGGTGGCGCAGCGGTGCCGGCAGGACCTGCGCCCGGCCGGCCGCGATCGCGATCGGCTCGGGCCGGTCGGCGATCACGATGCCGGGCGGCAGCCCGAGCCGCCGCAGCCGCGTCCACACCGATTCGGCGAGCGCGGCGTCGTGGTTGCCCGGCAGCAGGATCCAGGGCCCGGCGAAGCGCGCGAGCTGATCGAGGGTGCGGCGCAGGACGGCGTCCTCGACGTGCTGATCGTCGAACACGTCGCCCGCGACGAGCACGGCGTCGACCCGCCGCGCCCGGGCGAGGCCCGCGATCTCGCCCACCATCTCGAGCCGGCGCTCGCGCAACAGCGCCCCGGCATCGCCCGGGATCTGCCGGAACGGGCAGCCCAGATGCCAATCGGCGGTGTGGAGGATCCGGACGGTCACGGGCCGGGTCCGCGGCCGCTCAGGGCTCGCGCGAAAGGCCCTTGGCGGCGAGGGCGTCGAGATAGGCCTGCCAGATCCGCTCGCGCTCCCGGCCGAGCCGGTAGAGATAGGACCAGGCGTAGATGCCGGTGTCGTGGCCGTCGTCGAAGACGATGCGGACGGCGTAGTTGCCGACCGGCTCGAGCGCGCGGATGCCGACGTCGCGCTTGCCGGCGACCGTGACCTTCTGCGCGGGGGTGTGGCCCTGGACCTCGGCCGACGGGCTTTCGACGCGCAGCAGTTCGGCCGGCAGCACGAAGCTCGCGCCGTCGTCGAAGTCGATCTCGAGGACGCGCTCGGCGCGCTTGACCCGGATCTCGATCGGCCAGGGCTGCTGCTCAGCGATCGCCACGGCGGACCTCCTCGGGGATCCGCTCGTCCTCGCCCAGTGGCCGCGCTTCCTCGACCAGCATGATCGGGATGCCGTCGCGGATCGGGTAGGCGAGCCCGGCCTGCTCGCTCACGAGCTCGTTGCGGGCGCGGTCCCAACGCAGCGGTCCCTTGGTCAGGGGACAGACGAGGAGCTCGAGCAGCCGCGGATCGATGCCGACCTCGCTCTCGGTGCCGGCCAAGTCCCTTCTCCCTCAGTGCCGGACGGGCGTGGCGCCGGCGCGGGCGGCGCGCGCGTCCATCTCCATGAGCGCCACCAGGAGCTCGCCCTGCGCGGCGAGATCGGCCGCCTCGAGGATCGCCTGCTTCTCGCCGGGAGCGAACGGGCAGAGCATGGCGAGCGAGGTCACGAGCGCGGTCAAGGGGGCTTTGCGGACCGCGTCCCAATCGGTCTCGATGCCGCGCCGGGAGAAATAGACCTCGGTCGCGGCCAACAGCCGCGGCCGCAGCGTCTCGGGCGGCTCGCTCGGGGCGAGGTCGCCGCGCCAGCGCTCGAAATCGCCGATCACCTGGCGATAGGGCGTGGTGACCGCGAGCTCCTCGGCCACGTCGAAGCGGCAGAGCCCGGTGAGCGTGATCAGGAAGCGGCCGTCTTGGGTCTCGGCGAAGCTCGTGATCCCGCCGAGACAGCCGGTCCGGTAGATCGCGCGGCGGCGGCCCTGCACCTCGGGCTCCGTCGGCTGGATCATGCCGATCACCCGATCGGTGCGCATGGCGTCGCGGACCATCGCCAGATAGCGCGGCTCGAAGATGTTGAGCGGCAGGTTGCCGCCGGGCAGAAGAAGAGCACCCTCGAGCGGGAAGATCGGGAACCGGCCCGGTACGCTCTCGGCGGTGCCGCGCATCAGGCGAACAAGACGCTCGAGAGCATCCGCCGTCCTTTGAGGGTGGCCGGATGCTTGGGTCCGAGCGCCTCGAAGAAGCGGATCAGTTGCTTGCGCGCGGCCTCCTCCTTCCAGTTCCGGTCGCGGCGGACGATGGTGCACAGATGCTCCATCGCGGTCTCGAGCTGGCCGCGCAGGAAGAGGATGGTGGCGAGCCGGTAGCGGGCCTCGTGATCGTCCGGGCTCACCTCGAGCCGGGCGAGCAGGGCCGAGGGGTCGCCGAGCTCGCCCGCCTCCTCGGCGAGCTGGAGGGCGGCTTTCGCACCGCTGATCGCCGGGTGGTTGGCCTGCGCCTTGGGGGCTCTGTCGAGGAGCCGCTTGGCGTCCTCGCGCTGGCCGGCGGCCAACAGGCAACGGGCGAGACCCCCGATCGCGTCCGGGTTCTCCGGATCGTCGCGCAGCACCGCGTTGTAGATGGCGGCGGCGCTCTTGACGTCGCCGCGCTCGGCCGCGGCCCGCGCGGCCTCGAGGTCGGCCGCGAGATCCGCACCCAGGGTCTCGCCTACGAGCCGCTCGACGAGCGCCTTGATCTGGCTCTCGGGCTGGGCACCGGCGAAGCCCGTCACCGGCTGGCCGCCCACGAAGGCGTAGACGGTCGGCACCGACTGGATGCGGAGCTGCTGGGCCAGCTCGGGATTGTCGTCGATGTTGATCTTGACGAGACGGACCTTGCCGCCGGCGGCCTTGACGACCTTCTCCAGTACCGGTGTGAGCTGCCGGCAGGGACCGCACCAGGGCGCCCAGAAATCGACCAGCACCGGCACGCTCATCGAGGCCTGGATCACGTCCCGGGCGAAGGTCTCGAGCGAGCCGTCCTTGACGATCGCCTGATCGCCGCTTTGCGCTTTGGCCTTGGCGGCCGCGCCGCTGAAGAGCTGCATCGCTGTCCAATCCCCGTCGCTGACGACGAACGCGGCGCTGCCGCCGGCTCCGCTCCCGTACGCCGCGCGTAATGTGTGCGGCCGGCACGGGCGATACAAGACCGCCGGACCGCGCCGGCCGGCACGGGGCTTGCCCGGGGCGACGCACGGGTCCAGAGGAAGAGGAGCGGACCGGAAGCGGTGGCACACCGGGCCGTGGCGCGCCGGCCCGCGCGGCTCGTGGAGATCGGCCCCGGACGATGCGGCGTCTCTTCCTCGTGTTCCTGATCCTGGCGGGGCTCGTGCTCGTCCCCTTCCTGCTCTGGGGCGAGGCGCTCGAGGCGGCACTCGACCCGGCCGCGCTCGCCGCCCGGCTCGAGGCGCAGGGGCCTCTGGCCGCGATCGTGGCGATCGGGCTCTTGTGGTGCGATCTCCTGTTGCCGATCCCGGCCACCGCGGTGATGAGCGCGCTGGGCTTCGTCTACGGTGTGCTCTGGGGCGCGCTTCTGGGTGCCATCGGATCGATCCTGGCCGGCCTCACGGGCTACGCTCTGTGCCGCGCGCTGGGCCCCGCCGCTGCCCGACGGATCCTCGGCGAGGACGGGCTCGAACAAGGCGAGCGGCTGTTCGCGCGGGTGGGCGCCTGGCTCGTGCTGCTCTCGCGTTGGCTGCCGGTCTTCCCGGAAGTGGTGGCCTGCATGGCCGGCCTCGCGCGGATGCACTTCCCGACCTTCCTGGCCGCATTGGCAGCGGGTTCCCTGCCGATGGCGGCGGCCTTCGCGGCGCTCGGGCGGTTCGGGATCGAGCAGCCGGGCATCGCGCTCGCACTTTCCGCGCTCGCTCCGCCCTCGATCTGGCTGCTGGCACGGCCGCTCGCCCTGCGCCTGGCCCGGGCCGGGGCGGACGACCGGCCGGATGCCGTGGTCGATCCCGGCCGCGGGCCGTGAGGGGAGCGGTCGGGCGCGAGGAGAAGGGGAGGCCGAGCGATGAGCAAGCGACCCGAACCCGAGCCGGTCGATCCGGCCCGCCTGGGCGAGCTCGCCCGAGCGGTGATCGCGGCCGACCGCTTCCCGCGGCTCGCGACCGTGGACGGCGACCAGCCGCGCGTCCGGCCGGTGAGCCCGGTCCGCACCGACGGGTTCACCGTCTACGTCGCCAACCTGCGCCGCTACCACAAGACCGCGGAGCTCGAGGCGAACCCCAAATGCGAGCTCGTCTATCTGGCACCCGATCACGACCAGGTGCGGATCACGGGGGTCGCCGAGGTGGTGCGCGATCGCGCCCTGCTCGACGAGATCTGGCGCACGAACCCGCTGTTGCGCGCCTATCTCGGCTCACCCGACAATCCCGAGCTCGTGGTCTACCGGATCCGGCCGACCCGGGTCCGGTTCATGCGCGAATGGGCCCTCGACTATCACGAGGTGCCGCTCGGCGCAGGAGCACAGGAGCCCTCGGCCGCCGGGCCCTGAGCCCCGCTAGCGCACGAGCCGGCGCGCCTCGGTGCGCGTCCGCCGCCGGACCGCGCGGATCGCGGCTGCGGCCAGCGGGGGCGCTCGTTCCGCCGTCGGCCGGCCGGGTCGAGGCCGGCAGGCGCGAGCGCGGGTTGCGACCTCGACCGCGGCGCGCGGTTGTTCGGCCGGCATCCGCGCCGTCTCGAGAGGAGGTGGCAGGCGACCGGGGGCCAGCGCGCGGGCGGCTCGAGCACGGTGCGGCGCGATCGTCGTCCAGGCCGAAAGCCGGGCCTCGCCGTGCGCCAGGAAGAGCCGCCGAGCCGCCCAGGGGTCGCCGATCCTCCCCTGCTCCTCGCGCCCTCTTTCCGAGGCCCTGTTCCTGCGAGCCCGTTCCTCCCGGGCCCGTTCCTCGGCGGCGGCACAACCGGCCCCGGCCGAGACCGCGCGTGCCGAGGCGCGCCTCGAGCCGGCTCGGGGCCGCTCAGCCGGCGAGCCGCCAGGTGGCCGAAAACGGCGTGCAACAGCCGGGCTGGACGAGGCGGAGCCGGAGGAGCTCGCCGGGCCGGGGCCGTAGCGGTGCCCGGAGCCGAAAGCTCGTGCTCGCTTCGAGCCGGACGTCGCTGCCGCGCGTGCCGACCCAGAGCTCGACCGGACCGCGCCGGCGATCGGCCACGATCTCGAGCCCGTCGGCTTCGACCCGGAGCAGGATCGGCACCGGCAAGGGCGGACCGGCTTCGTTCGTGCAACGGGCGGCGAGCTGAACCGCGACCTCGCCGCCCGGCGGCAGCGGCTCGTCGAGGCCGCGGATCGACCAGTCGCAGACGAAGCTGCCGAGCCGCCGCTCGCGATCGAGCCAGAGGTCGAAGAGCACGAAGCCCTCGGGCGTGCGACCGAAGCTCAGCTTTCGCAACAGACCGGGTTCGCCCTCGCCCGCGAGTGTCACGCTCTCGTTTTCCACCCGTGTCTCGATCCGCTCGAAGACCCGGCGGGCGGCGACCGGAGCACCCGCCGCGAGCGCGGCTGCCGGCTCGGATTGGGCGGTCGCTCGTGGGCCGGGCGGGCTCGGGGGAGGCGGCGGCGCGGCGCGGGTGCGAGCGAGCTCGGCGTCGAGCCGCGCGCGTGTTTCGGCGAGCGTGCGCTCCGCCTCCTCGACGCGGCGACGTTCCGCCTCGAGCCGTGCCTTCTCCTCCGCGAGCCGCTGGCGCTCGGCCTCGATCCGGGCGCGCTCGGCTTCGGCTGCGCGGGCCCGCTCGGCGGCGAGTCGGGCTTCTTCCGCCCGTCGCGCGATTTCTTCCTCGAGCCGGGCGATCCGCTCGACGGTCTGGGATCGGCTGCGCTCGATCGCCGCGAGCGTCGGTTCGAGCTCGCGAGCCACGAGCGCGCGCGTTTCCACAGCCAGGGCGGCGATCAAGGCGTCGACCGACGTGCCCGGCGGGATCTGCGGCCGGGCCAGCGGCCGCACCGCTGCCGGCAAGGACTCGACCATGCGGGCGAGCTCGCCCAGCCGGTCGCGCGGCAGCGGTCGGACGAGGCCGAGCCGATCGTCGCGCAACAGGATCTCGCCGCGGCCGGCAGCGGCGATCAGATCGCGGAGCTCCGCCGCATGCCGCTCGAGCGCCACGAGCTCGATCCGCCGCGCCCGAAGCTCGTTTTCGAGCGCCGGATCGGCAGTGGCGGGGCACGGCCCGGCCAAGAGAAGAGCGGCCAGGACCAGGCCCGCCCAGAACCGAACGATGCGCGCGAAACCGCTCCTGCCCGTGGACACGCTCGCCACTCCCAGCGGTCGGCGGCGCCGCTCCCGGGCCACCGCCCTCGCGCCGCTCCACTCGCCTCGACCCCCTTCTTACGCCCCGAAGGTAAAGAATTCGTCGACCGCGTTCTCGGCCATCGCACGAGCCCTGCGGGCGGAAGGTGGGCCGGTCGCGGCGACGCGCTTGTCGGGCGGCGGGCCCGAGGCCGATAACCACGCGACGGCACCGTCGAGGGGGGCGAGCATGGCGGGCGGAGCACGGATCGAGCGGGTCGAGGTTCACCTCTTCCGCTTCGAAGTCGAGGATCTAGGCCTTCCCGGGCACGGTGCGGCCGGCGTCGGCAATATCGAGTATCGCGCGGGCGGGCGGCTCGTCCTGCAGCGCTACGCCGTGACGATCGAGGCGAGCGACGGTGCCCGGGGCGAGTACGTCACCCACTGGGTCGGCACGCCCTCCGCGTTCGGCCAGACGCTGATGCTGGCCCCGCATCTCTTGGGCCGGGATCCGGACGGGCGCGAGCAGATCTGGGACGATCTCAAGCGCGAGCTGCGCGCCTACGACCACATGGGCCACGGGCCCCTCGACATCGCGCTCTGGGACCTCGCGGGCAAACGCCTGGGCTGCTCGGTGGCACGGCTCCTGGGCGCCTTCCGCACCCGGCTGCCGACCTACGCCTCGACCTATCACGGGCAGGAGTCGGGCGGCGGGCTCGACAGCCCCGAAGCCTTCGCCGACTACGCCCTCGCCTGCAAGGAGCGGGGCTTTCGAGGCTTCAAGATCCACGGCTGGCACGACGGCGACGTCGCGCGCGAGATCGCCACCATCGACCTCGTCCGCCGCGCCGTGGGCGCGGGCTTCCGGCTCATGCTCGACCCGGCCTGTGAATTGCGGACCTGGATGGACGCGCTCGAGGTCGGCCGCGCCTGCGACGCCAACGGCTTCTTCTGGTACGAGGACCCGCTGCGCGACGGCGGGATCTCGATCGAGGCGCACAAAAGGCTGCGCGAGCGGCTCGCGACGCCGCTCCTGGTCTCCGAGCACGTCCGTGGGATCGAGGCCAAGGCCGCGTTTCTCGTGGGCGGCGGCTGCGACACGATCCACGCCGATCCCGAGTACGACATGGGGATCACAGGCGCGATCAAGCTCGCGCACTTGTGCGAGGCGTTCGGGCTCGACATCCAGTACCACGCCTGCGGCCCGGCCCATCGCCACGTGATGGCGGCGACCCGCAACACGCATCTCTACGAGATGGCGCTGATCGGCCCCGGCATGCGCAACGCGGTGCCGCCGGTCTATGCCTGCGGCTACAGCGACCAACCCGAGGGCCTAGGGGCGGACGGCTGCGTGCCGGTGCCCGACGGCCCGGGGCTCGGGGTGGTCTACGATTGGGACTTCATCCGCCGCAACCGCGTCCAGCATCACGTCTTCGCGCTCGATTGAGGCGGCGCGCTCGATCGAGGCGGCCCGAACGGCCGACTGGCCGCACTCGCGGCAGCAGGATAGAGTGGTCGCTCGAGAGGGCAGCCATGGCCGAAGCGATCGCGACCGCTCCGATCCTGCGCGACGTCGAGGACTTCCTCGCCTGGGCCGAGACCCGACCCGAGCGCTGGCAGTTCGTCGAGGGCCGGCTCGTGATGATGGCCGGTGCGTCGGACCCGCACGATTTCCTCACCGTCAACACCATCGCTCTCCTGCGCGAGAAGCTGCGGGGTACACCCTGCCGGCCGCACGGCCCGGACCGCGGCGTGCGCATCGGCCGGCGCAACTTCTACCTGCCGGACGCGAGCGTGAGCTGCCGGCGCGCCGACGGCAGCTTCGCGAGCGAGCCCGTGCTCGTCGTCGAGGTCCTCTCGCCCGCGACCGAGCGCGACGATCGCGGGGTCAAGTGGCGCAACTACCAGACGTTGGCGAGCCTGCGGCACTATCTGCTGTTGAGCCAGGACGAGCCGCTGGCCGAGCTCTTCACCCGCGGCGAGGAGGGCTGGATCTACACCCGCCACGAGGGACTCGAGGCCACGGTGCCGCTCGCGGCCATGGGCATCGAGCTGCCGCTTTCCGAGCTCTACGCCGACATCGTCTTCCCGCAGCCCGAAGAGGGCGAGGACGAGGCCGGCCCGCCTGCGGCTGCGATCTGAACGGGCGTGCTCGCTTATCTGCTCCAGCGGCTCGGTCAGGCGGTCGCGGTGATGCTCGCGGTCTCCTTCTTGAGCTTCGTCCTCTTCCATTATGTCGGCGATCCGATCAACAACATGGTGGGCCAGGAGGCGAGCCTCGAGGACCGCGCGGCGTTGCGCCAGCGTTTGGGCCTCGACGATCCGTTCCTCGTCCAGTTCGCGCGCTTCGTCGGCAACGCGGTGCGCGGCGAGTTCGGCATCTCCTATCGCTTGCAGCGCCCCGTGGCCCAGCTGATCGCCGAGCGCTTGCCGGCCACCGTCGAGCTCGTCTTCGTCTCCGCACTACTCGCGCTTCTGATCGGGATCCCGCTCGGGGTCTATACCGGCATCCGCCGCGACGGCCGACTGGCCCGGCTGTTGATGACCGTCTCGCTGATCGGGGTCTCGCTGCCGACCTTCGTGATCGGCATCGGGCTCATCTACCTCTTTTCGGTCACCCTCGGCTGGCTTCCCTCCTTCGGCCGCGGCGAGACCGTCCGGCTCGGCTTCTGGACGACGGGCCTGCTCACCCTCTCGGGCTGGAAGGCGATCGTCCTGCCCGCGGTGACCCTCGCGCTCTACCAGCTGGCGCTGCTCATGCGGCTCGTGCGTTCCGAGATGCTGGAGGTGCTCCGCACCGACTACATCAAGTTCGCCCGCGCCCGGGGTTTGAGCGATCGTTCGATTTATTTCGTGCACGCGCTCAAGAACACGCTCGTGCCGGTGATCACCATCACCGGGATCCAGATCGGCTCGCTGATCGCGTTTTCGATCGTGACCGAGACCGTGTTCCAGTGGCCGGGGATGGGGAGTCTGTTCATCCAGGCGGTACAGTTCGCCGACATCCCGATCATGGCGGCCTATCTCGTGCTCGTGGCGTTCCTGTTCGTCCTCATCAACCTGATCGTCGATCTGCTCTATTTCGCGGTCGACCCGCGTCTGCGGATCCGAGCCGTCGGTAGCGGGCATTGATCTGGGCGGCGAGCTTTAGCCACCCGCGCGCCGACGGGCGCGCAGCCGGAGAACGAGACCGGCTCCAATCGCTCGAGCACGGTCCTGCGCCCCTCGGCGAAGACCTTGCGGAGAGCTCGGTACCGGCCGGGTTCGGCCCGAACGCCCAGCCGAGGAACGGTCGAGCGGCGAGCTCCTGTACCACGGGCGGGGACGCTCCGGACGGGACGATCGCCTGCTCGTGCGCGCTCGGTGCGCCGTGCGGGCACGCCGGCCCGGCTCTTGCGCCGACACGGCCCGAGATCGACACGTGCGAGGTGCTTCATGCTGCAGCGACTCGTCGCCCGGTCCTCGGTCGCGATGCTCGCCGCCTGCGGCCCGACGTCGACCGCGGATCTGACCCTGTCCGATCTCGTGCGCAGCGAGGTGTTCGACGTCCAAGAGCTCGCCGCGACCGAAGACGGCACGCTCTACGCGGCCGGTGCGGTCGGCGTTGCGGTCCTCGGGCTCCGTGGCTGGGGAGTTCCGAGCGTGCTTCGCTCGGACGACGGAGGGACGAGTTGGACCGGTGCCGCCGTGCCGCAGGACCCGCGGCGCGTGTTCGTGCGGTTCACGGGGCTCGCCGCCGAGAAAGGCGGAACCACGGTCTACCTGACCGGCGCCCGACAATCGCAACCCTTCGGCGACCTGGAGGGTGTCATTCACCGATCGGACGACGGCGGGCGTCGTTGGACGCGGATCGACGGACCGAGAGGCGACCCTTACGTCTCGTCGGTCGTCGTGGGGCGTGGCGGAAACGTGTACGTCTACACTTGTGAGGGCCTCTATCGCTCCGACGATCACGGCTCGTCTTGGATCCACACCGAGCTCTATCGCCACCGGATCCTTTTTCATCACGCCGATCAATGTGACGTCGCCGCGTTGGCGAGGACGACCGCGGATAGCGAGGGCAACGTCTACGCGCCGGCCGCCGGCCCCGAGGGAGAAGGGATCTATCGATCGATGGACGGCCGGGATTGGGATCGGTTGCCGCTGCCGGCTTCGCGATGGCCCTATTTCGTCTCCGCGAACAGGAGCCGCGGGATCGCGATCACGGCGCGATTCGAAGGAAATCAACGGGTCTTCGTATCCGACGATGCAGGGGTGTCGTGGAAGGAGGTCGGATTGCCGGCGGAGGTCGTTTCGCGCGGCGCGAGGGCTCTGGCCATCGGCGAGAGGGGCGAGCTCTACCTCGAGGCCTTTCCCGGCTTGCTGGCCTCGGGCGGGCTCTTCCGGTCCTCGGACGGCGGTCGGACCTGGCGCCGGCTCGCGGACCTGCCGCTGCCCTGGTTGCCGGCGAAGACGACGGCCATGGTGATCGGCCGCGACGACACCCTCTACGTCGGCATCGGTGTCGACGAGCAGATGAGCTCGTGGGGCCAGGTCGGGGGCAGGATCTTGTCCTCGAAGGACGGGGGCGAGACATGGGCGACGCTGCGCGTCCTGGAGCGGCTCGAGCGGCCGATCGAATGAAGCGAGATCGGCCATCGAACCGAGCGAGATCGCGTGAAGGGAGCGCCAGCGGCGTGCGACGGGTGACCGCGCTCGCAACGCGATCCCGGCCGCCGGCCGATGGTCGCCGCGGCGGAGGCGAACGGCGCGCCGCCCGGGACGAGGGCCGCCAGTGGCAACGGCCGAGCCGGCGGGCGTTGGTCGCCGCACGAGATGCATGCAGCCGCGTCGTCGCGTCGATCGGCCCACCATTGACGGCGAGGCGGCGCGACCCCGTACTCGGTCGAAGGGAGGACCGTGGCATGCGCAACGCCCTGATCGCAGCCCTTTCGATTCTGTGTCTCGCGGTCTCGCCCGCGCGCGCGGACGAGATCGGCGACCAGATCGACGCGGCCAAAAAGCTCTACGAAGAAGGCGATCTCGCCGGGGCGGTGAGCGAGCTCGAGTTCGTGATGCAGGCGCTCAAGGCCAAGTTCGGCGAGGCGTTCCTCGCGACCTTCCCGGCGCCGCTCGAGGGCTGGGAGGTCGAAGAGAACGGCGGCAAGGCCGGTTCGGTGCCGTTTTTGGGCGGCACCAACGTTTCGAGGAGCTATCGACAGGTGAACGGCCCGGGCAGGATCGAAGCGCAGCTGTCGACCGGCGGCGGCATGCTGCAGGGCCTCGCCCAGATGTTCGCCAACCCGCAGATGCTCGCGATGCAGCCCAATGCCAAGCGCGTGCGCATCCAACGCGAGACGGCGACCACGACCTTCGATCCCAAGACCAAGGAAGGACAGCTCGTCCTCGATCTCGGCGGCAAGGCCACGATCATGCTGCAGGGCTCGGGGCTGGCCGGGCCGGAGCCCCTGGTCGAGCTCGCCCAACGCTGGGATTTGAAGCAGGCGAGAGCGCTCGCCGGCCTCTGAGCCGATGGCGCCGAGCCATGCGCGAGGGCGAAGGCTCGGTTGCGCCGGTCACCGCTCTGCCTTAAAGCCCGAAGGGACGTCGGGAGGGGGCCGCGCGGGGCGGGCGGGGCGATCGCGAGCGGCCGGCACGGTTTTTGCGTTCGCAGGGGGCGATGGCATACTTCATCCAGCAGCTCATCAACGGCGTCGCCCTCGGCATGGTCTACGGGCTGATCGCGATCGGCTACTCGATGGTCTACGGGATCATCGGGATGATCAACTTCGCCCACGGCGAGATCTACATGATCGGCGCCTTCGTCTCGATCATCGCCTTCACGTTGTTGGGCATGCTCGGGATCTCCTGGGCGCCCTTGGCGCTGCTCTTGGTCCTCTTGGTGGCGATCGCGATCACCGCGCTCTACGGCTGGACGGTCGAGCGGATCGCCTATCGGCCGCTGCGGGGCTCGTTTCGGTTGGCACCGCTGATCTCGGCGATCGGCATGTCGATCTTTTTGCAGACCTATGTCCAGGTCACCCAAGGTGCCAAGATCAAGCCGCTGCAGCCGGTCGTCACCGGCGGCTTCACCTTCGAAGACGCTTCCGGCTTCACGATCACGATCAGCTGGATCCAGATCCTGATCGCCGTGCTCACGCTCGTGCTGATGGCGGGCTTCACCTGGGTGATCACGAGCACGCCTTTGGGCCGTGCCCAGCGGGCGTGCGAGCAGGATCTCAAGATGGCGGCCCTGTGCGGTGTCGACGTCGACCGGACGATCTCGTTGACCTTCGTGATCGGCGCGGCTTTGGCCGCGGTCGCGGGCTTGATGGCCACGCTCTATTACGGCGTGATCGACTTCTTCATCGGCTTCTTGGCCGGGGTGAAGGCCTTCACCGCGGCCGTGCTCGGCGGGATCGGCTCGATCCCGGGGGCGATGCTGGGCGGGCTCGTCCTGGGCCTCGCCGAGGCCTTCTGGTCCGGCTATTTCTCGATCGAGTACAAGGACGTCGCGGCCTTCACGATCCTCGTCGTGGTGCTGATCTTCCTGCCGACCGGTATCCTCGGCAGGCCCGAGGTCGAGAAGGTCTGAGCCGGTGACGACCGCGCTGCGCGCTTCCGCCGCGCCCTCCACCGCCTCCGGGATCGGCCCGCAGCTCAAGGACGCGGGCCTGGCGGCGCTCGTGGCCGCGGTCCTGCTGGCACCGATCCTCGGCATGGAGACCACGCCGGGCCCGGACGGAAGGCTCACCTTGGCCTTCCACTTCGATCTGGTGGCGATCGGGGTCGTGCTCGTGTTCCTGGGCCGGCTCGCCCTGGCGCTCTTCTTGCGCGGGCGGCCGCCCGTGCGGGCGCGCGAGGGCGGGGCGGTGAGCGCCTTCGTGAGCCGCAACGCGGCCTGGTTCGGGCTCGCCGGGCTCGCCTTCGCGATCGCCCTGCCGCTCCTGCCCTTCTCGAGCCGCTACGTGATCGACGTCGCGACCACGGTCGTGATCTACGTGATGCTGGGCTGGGGCCTCAACATCGTGGTCGGCCTCGCGGGGCTTCTCGATCTCGGCTACGTCGCCTTCTACGCGGTCGGTGCTTATTCTTACGCCCTCTTCGCCCAGTGGTTCGGCTTCGGCTTCTGGATGTGCTTGCCGATCGCCGGCTTGTTGGCGGCCACTGCGGGGGTGCTGCTGGGCTTCCCCGTACTCCGGCTGCGCGGCGATTATCTCGCGATCGTGACGCTCGGCTTCGGCGAGATCATCCGCCTCGTGCTCGTCAATTGGTACGAAGTGACGGGCGGGCCGAACGGGATCGCCGACATCCCGCGGCCCTCCTTCTTCGGGTTTCCCTTCACCCGCAACCCGGCCGAGGGCGAGACCGCGTTCCACCAGCTCTTCGGCCTCGAGTTCTCGACCCTGCATCGGGTGATCTTCCTCTATTACTTGGCGCTGGCGCTCGCGCTCGTGACCAACCTCTTCGTGCTGCGGATCCGCAAGCTGCCGATCGGCCGGGCCTGGGAAGCGCTGCGGGAGGACGAGATCGCCTGCAAGGCGCTCGGCATCAATCCGACCAACACCAAGCTCACCGCCTTCGCGCTGGGTGCCATGTTCGGCGGCTTCGCCGGCTCCTTCTTCGCCACCCGCCAGGGTTTCATCAGCCCCGAGAGCTTCACCTTCATCGAGAGCGCCATCATCTTGGCGATCGTGGTGCTGGGCGGGATGGGCAGCCAGATCGGCGTGGTGCTGGCGGCGACCGTCATCGTGCTGTTGCCCGAGCTCTCGCGCGAGCTCGAGACCTACCGGATGCTGTTCTTCGGTGCGGCCATGGTCTTGATCATGATCTGGCGGCCGCGCGGCCTTTTGGCCCATCGCGAACCGACCCTGCGGCTCGGCACCGCGACCGGGGCGACGAGCCTGTCGGCCCGCGGAGGGGGGCCTTGAAGACCCCGATCCTCGAGATCCAGCATCTGACGATGCGCTTCGGCGGCCTCGTCGCCGTCGACGATCTCTCCTTCACCGCCTACCGCGAGGACGTCACCGCGATCATCGGCCCGAACGGGGCGGGCAAGACCACGGTCTTCAACTGCCTCACCGGTTTCTATCGGCCGACCGCGGGCCAGCTCACCTTCCACGGCCACGAGGGGCCGGTCTTGCTGGAGCGGCTCGACGGCTTTCGCGTGCCCCGCCACGGGCTCGCCCGCACCTTCCAGAACATCCGCCTGTTCGGCGGCATGAGCGTGCTCGAGAACCTCGTCGTCGCCCAGCACAACCATTTGATGCGGGCCTCGGGTTTCACGCTCCTGGGCCTCGTCGGGGCCGCCTCCTACCGCCGCGCCGAGGCCGAAGCGGTCGAGCGCGCGCGCTTCTGGCTCGAGCGGACCGGGCTTCTGGCGCGCGCCGACCAGCTCGCCTCGAGCCTGCCCTATGGCGAGCAGCGCAAGCTCGAGATCGCCCGCGCGCTCTGCGCCGGCCCCAAGCTCCTCTGCCTCGACGAGCCCGCGGCCGGGCTCAACCCGCGCGAGACGGCCGAACTCGGCGAGCTCCTGTTGGAGCTGCGCGACCGGCACGCGATCGCGGTGCTCCTGATCGAGCACGACATGAGCCTCGTCATGCGGATCGCCGATCACATCGTGGTGCTCGACTACGGCCGCAAGATCGCCGACGGGCCGCCCGAACGGATCAAGCGCGATCCGGCCGTGATCAAGGCCTATCTCGGCGAGACCGAGGAGGAGGAGCTGCCGCCCGAAGTGGCGGCCGACCTCGCGGCTGCCGGGGGCGGCTGATGCTCGAGGTCGAGAACGTCGTCACGCGCTACGGCGCGATCGAGGCCTTGAAGGGCGTGTCGATCACCGTCGAGCGCGGCGAGATCGTGACGATCATCGGCGCCAACGGTGCGGGCAAATCGACGCTGCTCATGACCATCTGCGGCAGCCCGCGCGCCGCGTCGGGGCGGATCCGGTTCGACGGGCGCGACATCACGGAGATGGCCACCTACGACATCGTCCGGCTCGGCATCAGCCAGGCGCCCGAAGGTCGGCGGATCTTCCCGCGCATGACCGTGCTCGAGAACCTCATGATGGGGGCGGTGCCGACCGACGGCGCGCATTTCGAAGAAGACCTCGCCAAAGTCTTCGAGCTCTTCCCGCGCCTCAAGGAGCGCCAGAGCCAGCGCGGCGGCACCCTCTCGGGCGGCGAGCAGCAGATGCTGTGCATCGGCCGGGCGCTGATGGCCCGGCCCAGGATGCTGTTGATGGACGAGCCCTCGCTCGGGATCGCGCCCATTCTCGTCCGCCAGATCTTCGAGGCGATCGTCGCCATCAACCGCGAGCGGGGCCTGCCGATCCTGCTCGTCGAGCAGAACGCCTATCAGGCGCTCAAGATCGCCCACCGCGGCTACGTGCTGGCCGGCGGGCGGGTGGTCATGCGCGGGACGGGGCGCGAGCTCTTGGCCGACCCCGAGGTCCGCGCCGCCTATCTCGAGGGAGGGCACTGAGGTCCATGGAGGCCCTGCTCGGGACCTCGCTGCCGGTCTTTTTGGGGCTCACGGTCGTGCTCGTGGGGGCGGCCGCCTGGCTCACCGGTCGGGCGATGGCCGAGCACTGGCGGGGCCCCTGGCACGTGCTCGCGGCCTGCCTCGGCCTCGCGGTTGCCGCCCGGTTCCTCACCTTCGCGCTGTTTCGAGGCGAGCTCTGGTCGCTATCGGGGTTTCTCGCGAGCTGGCTCGTGCTGAGCGCGATCGGCCTTCTCGGCTTCCGGATCACGCACGTGGCCCGGATGGTCCGGCAATATCCCTGGCGGTTCCGCCGGGTCTCGCCCTTCGCCTACGAGGAGATCGAGCCGGGGCGCGGCGACGCCGGGCGGCCGTGAGGCGCGCCCTTGTCAAGCCCTTGGCGGATACTAGGCTCGCTCGTGAGCCCGCTGCGGGTGCGGCGGGAGACAGGGTTGGGGCAAGAGAGGACAGGAGAGGTTCGATGAAGCGGTTGACGGGTCTCCTGCTCGGTTCCGCGGCACTGACCGTGCTCGCCGGTGCGGCGTGGGCCGACATCCTGATCGGCACCGCCGGGCCGATGACCGGGCCTTATGCGAGCTTCGGCGAGCAGATGAAGCGCGGTGCCGAGATGGCGGTCGCCGATATCAACGCCAAGGGCGGCGTGCTCGGCCAGAAGCTCGTGCTCGAGATCGGCGACGATGCCTGCGACCCGAAGCAGGCGGTCGCGGTCGCCAACCAGATGGTCAACAAGAAGATCAAGTTCATGGCCGGGCACTTCTGCTCCGGCAGCTCGATCCCGGCCTCGAAGATCTACAACGAGGAGGGGATCTTGCAGATGACCCCCGCCTCGACCAACCCCAAGCTCACCGAACAGGGCTACAAGAACGTCTTCCGCACCTGCGGCCGCGACGACGTCCAGGGCATCTACGCCGCCAACTACGTCGTCGACAAGAAGGTCGGCTCCAAGATCGCCATCCTCCACGACAAGTCCGCTTACGGCAAGGGGCTCGCCGACGAGTTCCAGAAGCAGCTGAACAAGCGCGGCGTCAAGGAGGTGATGTACGAAGCCTACAATCAGGGCGACAAGGACTTCTCCGCACTCATCACCAAGATGAAGGGCGCGGGCGTCGATCTGGTCTATATCGGCGGCTATCATACCGAGGCCGGTCTCATCACTCGTCAGTCGCGCGAGCAGGGCTTCGCCGCCACCGTGATGTCGGGCGACGCGCTCGTCGATCAGCAGTACTGGCAGATCACCGGGCCCACCGGCGAAGGCACGCTCATGACCTTCGCCCCCGACCCGCGCGCCAATCCGGCGGCCAAGGACGTGGTCGCCAAGTTCAAGGCCCAGGGCTACGACCCCGAGGGCTACACCCTCTACACCTATGCTGCGATCCAGGTCTTCGCCGAGGCCGCGACCAAGGCCGGCACGACCGATCTCGACGCGCTCATCAAGGTGCTGCGCGCCAACACCTTCAACACGGTGATCGGCCCGCTCGCCTTCGACGAGAAGGGCGACATCAAGAATCCCGAGTACGTCATGTACAAGTGGAGCAACGGGCAGTACAGCGAGCTCAAGGGCTGAGCTCGGGCTTGCGCTCGGGGGCGGGCCGCGGCCCGCCCCCTTCCGCCTCACCCGAAAGGACCAGGCATGTCGGTCAACGTGTTGTACACGACGAGTGCGACCGCCACCGGCGGCCGCGAGGGAACCGCCAAGACACCCGACGGGCGCCTCTCGGTGGCGCTCTCGACGCCCAAGGAGCTCGGCGGTGGCGGCGGGCCGGGGACCAACCCGGAGCAGCTCTTCGCCGCCGGCTACGCCGCCTGCTTTCTGGGTGCCATGAAGTTCGTGGCGCAGCAGCAGGGCGGGCCCAAGATCCCGGAGGATGCGAGCGTGACCGCCGAGGTCGGGATCGGCCCGCGCTCGGAGGGCGGCTTCGGGATCACGACGGCGATCAAGGTCTCGCTGCCGGGCGTGCCGCGCGAGCAGGCGATGGCGCTCGTGGAAAAGGCGCATCACGTCTGCCCCTACTCCAACGCCACCCGCGGCAACGTCGACGTCAAGCTCGAGCTCGTCTGAGCGAGCGCGGGCGGGCCGTCCCGCCGCCCGTTTCCGGTTGGAAACGCCCATGCGGATCGTCGAGGAGATCGGCCGGATGCAGGAGGAGATGACCGCTTGGCGGCGGCATCTCCACGCGCATCCCGAGCTCGCCTACGAGGAGGTCGAGACCGCCCGCTTCGTCGCCGAGAAGCTGCGCTCCTTCGGCGTCGACGAGGTCCACGAGGGAATCGCCAAGACGGGGGTGGTGGGCGTGCTCCGCGGCCGCGGGCCCGGGCCGTCGATCGGGCTGCGGGCGGACATGGACGCCTTGCCGATCGAGGAGCGCACGAACAAGCCCTGGTCCTCGAAGGTGCCGGGCAAGATGCACGCCTGCGGCCACGACGGGCACACCACCATGCTGCTCGGGGCCGCGCGCCATCTCGCCCGCAGCCGGTCGTTCTCGGGCACGCTCTACCTGATCTTCCAGCCGGCCGAGGAGGGCTTCGCCGGCGCCCGCGCGATGATCGAGGAGGGCCTGTTCGAGCGCTTCCCGATGGAACGGGTGTTCGGTCTGCACAATTGGCCCGATCTGCCGGCGGGCGAGTTCGGGATGCGGGTCGGGCCGGCGATGGCCGCGGCCGATCGCTTCACGATCCTGCTCGAGGGGCTCGGCTGCCACGGTGCCATGCCGCATCAGGGCCGCGATCCGATCGTGGCCGCCGCGGCGCTCGTTCAGGGCCTGCAGAGCATCGTGTCGCGCGAGGTCGACCCGATCGACAACGCGGTGATCTCGGTCACCCGGATCGCCGCCGGCGACGCCTACAACGTCGTCCCCGACCGCGCCGAGCTGTGGGGGACGGTGCGGACCTACAAGCCCGAGACCCGCGATGCGATCGAGCGGCGGCTGCGCGAGGTCACCGACGGGATCGCCGCCGCCTACCGGACGACCGCCTCGGTCCGCTACGAGCGCGGCTATCCGGCGACCGTCAACAGCGCCGAGGAGGTCAGCCTGTCGGCGGCGGTGGCGGCCGAGCTCGTCGGTCCGAGCAAGGTCCACAGCGATCATCCGCCCTGCATGGGGGCCGAGGACTTCGCCTTCATGCTGGAACGCAAGCCCGGCTCCTATGTCTGGATGGGTCAGGGGGGCGGGGCCGAGGGGCGGGTCTGTCACAGCCCCTTCTACGACTTCAACGACGAGGTCCTGGCCCTCGGAGCCAGCTACTGGGTCCGCCTGGTCGAGCACCTGGCGCCGCCGCCATCGGCCGGGCAGCGTTAAGATCTTGCGAAACAAGGCTCGGCGCGCGCATCCCGGGGGGCGCCGGGACGGCACCCTTGGCCGTTGCCGTTCGGTAACGAACCATTAAGATCGCGCGTGGACGAGGCCAGGACGACACGATGCAACGTGAACGCTATCCCGGCGAAACGGCGGGTCTGCGCAACTTCCTGGCCGGCCTGCAGCCGATCGTCGAGCGCGAACTCGGTGCCGGAAACCTGCTCCACCATGCGATCCGCCGGGCGCTGCGGACCGGCAGCCTGGCCGATCTGCGGCGGGCGCGGCAGATGTTCAACATGCTGCCGCGCGAACGGCGGCGGGCGATCTCGGAGGCGCTCGTGGCGGCCGGACGGGCGGCGCGGCGGTCCGATGCCGGGTCGGCCGAGGGCGGCCCGTGGATCGTATTCGACGGCGGCGGTTCGGCCGATGCGCGGGTCGGACCGGCGATCGGCTTGGCGCGCTCGACCGAGCCTCCGCCGCACGGTCTGCGCGTGCTGATCCGTCCCGGGACGCTGCCGAGCGTGGCGGCCGACACGTTGCGCCGGATCGCGCAGACGATCGAGCGGGACCGCCGCCTGCTCTCGGGCCGCTTCTG